>DALYIW010000132.1:0-21345 GCA_031970155.1 Coleofasciculaceae cyanobacterium CTOTU46601
GTAATAGCGTAATTAGACCATACAACTTTACTTTAGGGTATAACGACTCTAAGCGAGATGATGGGATATTCTATATTTATGTAGGCGATCGCTCTTTATAATGCATGACTCAAGCGATCGCTACTCGTGCAAGCATCTCTTATTCATGTAATTGTAGGATGTGCGGTTGATCGTAGCTATCCCGTAGGGAATCGCTCTTTATTTCGGTGGGCGATCGCTATCCGTACAAACATCTCTCATTCATGTAATTGTAGGAGGTGCGATAGCGAAGCGCTGCTGCTTTCAGCAGATCGCTGTTTCTTTTGATGAGGCGATCACTATCCGTACAAGTATCGCACTGTTTGGTATTTGCTACGAGGTGCGATTGCCCTAAACTAAGCTGTTACAATTGAGCCATTCGTTTTTAGGAAACAACGGAAATAGGTCAATTGGCTTATCAAATTGAATATACTGATGCCGCTATTGAGAATCTGAAATTTCTAACAACTCGGCAGCAACGCACTGTATTAGATACCGTAGATGAACAGCTCAAATATGAACCCCTAGTTGAGACGAGAAATCGCAAACCTATGGAACCTAACAGTTTGGCAACGTGGGAATTGCGGATAGGAAATTTACGGGTGTACTACGATGTAGAAGAAAACACAGTTTCTGTAGTCTATATTCAAGCAGTTGGAATCAAGAACCGTAACCGAGTTCGGATCGGGGAGGAGGAAATTGAACTATGAAATCAGTAGAACTTGCACAAGCAACTGAATCATTGGGTAAATATATTCAAGTTTTGGGAAAAGAGCCGTTACTTGTTACAATCCAGAGAACTCCTGTAGCTGTTCTAACACCAATTGCAGACTTAGAAGCTTTACCCTTAGAAGCAAATCCAGATTCTTTAACATTAATCAAAAAATCTTTACAGCGACAACCGTCTGACTGTACAGCATCATTAGCCGATTATGTCCGTAGTTTGGGGAGAGAACCTGCGATCGCAGCATTTGAAAGTAAACCAGTAGCTGTTTTGGTGGCAATCGCAGACATTGAATCGGTTTCCTTAAGTGGCAATGCTCGCTTTTTGGAGATTATCGAGAGATCGAGGCAACAACAAAAAGCAGGGAAGGTTGTCAGTAGCGAGGAGGCACGAAGGAAGTTAGGGTTAGGGTGAATAGAGGGCGATCGCACCCGTACAAGCATCTCTCATTCGTGAAATTGTAGGAGGCGCGATCGCTCTTTCTTTTGACTCAAGTGTTCGCACCCGTACAAGCATCTCTCATTCGTGTAATTGTAGGAAGTGCGATAGCGAAGCGCTGCTGCTTTCAGCAGATCGCTGTTTCTTTTGATGAGGCGATCGCACCCCGTCCAGTCATCGCATTGTCAGGGTGGAAATAGAGAAGATTGTCAGTGGAAAAAGATGTTGGGTAACATGCGTCAACCCAACCTACTAGCGATCGCACTATATGGAACTCAATCCTTTAGCCGAACTTTTCTAGCAAGCTCCATCGCTATCTCAAAGGTATCCTTACTCTCTGTAATAACTTCCTTTGATTTCTTCTTAACAACTTCATTTTGTTTAGGTGTTAAAGTATTGATTGATCTAGTTCCGTATAAACTCTCAGAGCATCGAGTTAACACTAGTAATATTAGCTTTTCGTCAAGCTTGCTTCTGGTTTCCTTTAAAACATCCTCAACTGCTTGATTTGCTTTTTCCTTGTCCTCTTTACTAAGGGAATAATACCAAGCAAGAACTGCACTCCCACTAACCACTGCACCGCCTGCCATCAATGGAATGAATGGAAATACCATAACTGAAGTTCTCCTTTCACAACTTACTTTAAACAACAGAAACAGAAGAAGCCTGCACTTTTTCTCTGTACACAGTTTCGCAGAAGTTAATCCACAAGATTCCAGATATGAGGGTTATTATGCTGGCAATTAGCCCTTCAACCAACCAACCAACTCCTGGAACAAAGTTACCAACCTCTCCAGCTAAGGCATTAGTTAACTTTGCAGTCAAAAACGTTGCGATCGATCCCAGTAAAGTCATCATTCCCATCTCCTCCAAAAGAGTTCGCAACTTACTCTCTTCAATTTCTTCTCCGAAATCCTCCTCGAAATATAGTTTCCATATATCAAAAAAGATAGCGAGTTCTGCCACTGAGATTAGCGCCTGACTAGGAACTTCTACCGTAGGCTTGGGAGCAGCCATAATCAGAAATTCACCAATAACTGGTAGGACAAGCTTGTACGCTGACTTTCTTCTCTTCTGTGCAAGTCGTTTCTCAAGTTCTATTTCTTGTTTCTCAAGTTTCATCCCTTAATTCCTCGCATTGGACTTTAATACTTCTCCCATGATCCTTAATAAATTTCAGGTTTGCCAAGCCTAAAATGTTCAATTTTGCCTACAATTCTCCTCCAGAATTCACTCTCTTAAATTTAGTTTTGTAAAAAAATATACGAAAATGTGCGAGAAAGTCGGAAAAGGTGAGCTATAATGCACAAAATGTTCTCAGAACCGATGAATCTTAAAGAAGTGTTAAAACTTGCTGATGAGATAGTATTTGCTAAAACGAGTCAGCACCTTGATGATTTACAAGAAGCGGTACTGCGAGGAACTTTACAACGAGATAAATATAAGGAAATAGCTAAGGATTTTGACTGTTCTGAAAGTCGGGTTAGGGAAGTGGGATCGGAATTATGGCGGATACTTTCAGAAGAGTTAGGGGAAGATGTCAGTAAATCAAATTTTCGATCAGCAATGGAGAGGTTGCAACTCTCCTTATTTTCAAATGTTGTACAAGAAAATGTTGTACAAGATCGTGTTCGAGTTGGCACTATAAATTTTTGTGGAGAAAGTAGACACCATCCAGATATACCAAACTCAAACTCGCTCAATGAGGATATTCCTAACTCAAAACAAACTAAAATATTGCATCAAGATTTAAGTGAAATGCCAGAGTTGGGTGCTTTCTACGATTCGCCTAACGGCGATAGCTTCGCTTCACGCACCCCCGAACTAGAAACCCTCAAAACCTGGATTTTACAACAACGCTGTCGCCTAATAGCCCTCACTGGCATCAGCGGTATCGGCAAAACAACAGTCGCAGCGCAACTCGTACAACAAGTAAAAGATGAATTTGAGTATGTAATTTGGTGCAGTCTAGAGGCATCTCCCACCCTAACTGAATTTCAAGATAAACTGATACAGCTTTTCTCGAATTCAGAAACACTAGATTCACCTGCAACTAACCAAAAAACCTTACCGCTGATTAAGTATTTGCAAAAGTATCGCTGTTTAGTAGTCTTAGATGATGTTCACAACCTTTTCAGTAGCGGCGAATTGGCAGGAAAGTATAAACCAGGATATGAAGAATATCGCTCCTTTTTCAAACAAATAGAAAAGTTATCTCATCAAAGTTGCTTTCTGTTAATAGGTTGGGAACAACCGAGAGAAGTTCCTCAAGTCAAAAGCCAAAATACCCCCATTCGTACCTTACAACTTACAGGTTTAGATATCGCAGCAGGACGGGAAATACTCAGAGATAATGGGTTAGAAGAAATCGACAACTGGGAAGCACTCATTCACCGCTACCAAGGCAACCCCCTATGGTTAAAAAGCGTGGCGACTCTCATTCAAGAGTTGGGAGAATCTGTGACTGAGTTATTACCAAATGATACTATATTGTTGCCAGAAGATTTGAAAGATGTTTTACAGCAGCAGTGCGATCGCGTATCTGAAATAGAAAAACAAGTTCTCTCCCTATTGGCTAAAGAAAGCAAACCAATCAACCTGGCAAAATTGATAGAAAATGGCACCATGCCAGCGTCAGATTTACTAAACACTCTGCAATCTTTATCGCGGCGCTGCTTGATAGAACAACAAGGAAGTTTTTACGATCTGCCACTTGTGGTCAGGCACTATATCAAAGGGTGATAACTCATCTTTTTTGCATTCTAAGCTATACCATTTCTCCATTTCTCTATGAAGATGCACGGAAATAGCCTGTGCAGACAGGCTTAGTTTGTGTAGCCCCAGTCTTCTAGACTGAGGGAAAATAAAGTGCAACGATGAGCTCTACTCTAAAGACGGCACAGGCGGTTCCTCTTTGACCCGACGAATGGGTAGATTAGCGATTAACGCCGTTGCCCGTTGGCTGCTTTCTAAGGAAAACTCCAACCCCTCGCAATCAATCTCCACATAGCGAGAGACGACCTCAAGGATTTCATTACGCATCGCCTCAATCATCTGAGGGGTGAGGTCAGCGCGGTCGTGGGCGATTACCAGTTTGAGACGGCGCTTGACTTCCTCTCGACTGTTACTGGCACTAGTCCAGGGAAAAAGTCGTTCCAGAAGGTCGCTAATCATGGGGTTTACAGGGGTGGTGTATATGCACTAAAGAGTTGAGGATGTCGAATGTTATGAAGTAGGTGTTAGATATTAATTTGTTTAAAATTCAAACTCAGGGCAGGCACTCTGGTTACCAGCCCAATCAAGCTTAAAACTTAACCTCGGAACAAGCGGCGGATACGGTTGATCAGGCTGTCGTGTTCTGCCATCAGGTCAAGGAAGGGAACTTGCTCTCCTTCTAAGCGTCGAGCGATATTGTTCACTGCTGTTCCCGGTAGAGAGACGTGTTCGGCCAAGACCAATGGTTCGCCTCGGTTGCTAGAGATAATCACACGTTCGTCGTCGGGGATGACACCGATCAAGGGAATGGCGAGAATTTCTTGGACATCCTGGACAGACATCATCTGATCGGCTTGCACCATACGGGGTTTCAGGCGGTTGATAATCAGGTGGATACGCTTAAGGCTATGTGCTTCTAGTAAGCCTACAACCCGATCCGCATCCCGCACAGCAGCGATTTCTGGTGTTGTCACAATTAGGGCTTCTTTGGCAGCAGCGATCGCATTTTGAAACCCCATTTCAATCCCAGCGGGGCTATCTATTATAACATAATCGTATTTCTCTGCTAACGCCGCCACTAACTTTTTCATGTGAGCAGGGCTGATGGATTCCTTGGTGCGGCTTTGGGCTGCCGGTAGCAGTACCAGTCCTTCCTGGCGCTTATCTTTCACCAAAGCCTGATCCAACCTACATTGACCGGCCAGAACATCGATCGCTGTATAGACGACTCGATTCTCTAGCCCCAACAGCAAATCTAAATTTCTCAGACCAAAGTCTGCATCCACTAGAGCAACTCGACGACCTAATCGAGCGATCGCCATTCCTAAATTAGAAGTAACAGTAGTTTTCCCCACCCCTCCTTTTCCAGAGGTGACAACAATAATGCGACTCATGAATTCAACTAAAAGTGGGTCTTAGAAAATCAATGGCTTTGGCGATCCGAATGCCCTCCGGCGTCACATAAGCCACCTCTGGATGAAACTGCTCTGGCGATGTTCCTGGTGCCCTTGCTACAGCGTCAGCAATCCGCAGTTGGGTTGGTTCCATTTGTAATGCCATAATTCGGCATTCGCGATTACCAGCCGCACCAGCATGAGCAACTCCCCGTAGACGCCCCCAGACGAAAATATCTCCATCTGCGATTACTGTACCACCTGGATTTAAGTCTCCTAATATAACAATAGTTCCAGGATGGCGAAACTCAACACCCGAACGTACGGTTAATTGTAAATAGAGGGGTTCTGCCAGTAGTTCGGTAGGTTCCGAGGACTTTTGATTGAGCGAAAAATTAGGTGGTTGTTGTTCTACCGAGTAACCAGCGGTAGCAGCAGCAACAGCCGTTTGTCGTCGGCTGGTATAAACTCGTACAAGCTGTAGTTGGACTTCACTGAGGGCATCTGCGATCGCCTGTAGTTTTTGTCCATCTAACAATCGGTCTTGAGCCATTAGATGCACCGTCGTATTTTCCTGCCAAAAGCGTTCACCAGCATTCAGGCGATGCTTCAGCTGCTGCCATAAGTCCAACCAACTAGCAGCACCAGGCACTTCTGTTTCCGGGGGCAAAGTTAACAGGAGTCGTTCCCCCTCACTTTTCAAGCGGATTTGGACGTGGCAGTCCGCCACTGACTCGCTTTCGGGAACGGTTGGAATATTGGATTGAATGGCAGAATCAGAAGTCATGCAACAACAAGTTCTTGCGTCGGAAGAGTTCGACTAAACTAAACGACATCGTACCTTAAGAGCAAGTCCCGGTCGAGAATTCACAACATTTTTGTGCTGAATGCTCTTAGCTACTTCCTTTCCACTCTAAGAATAGCTATGAGTTGGATTGCTCACTTAGTAAAACTTAGCAGGCTCGATGGCTTACTAGTCAGGAGGATCGAGCCATCAGGCAATATTGCCCCACCAAAATCTGCCCCAGTTAGGTCTGCGCCACTCAAATCTGCTCCAGTTAGGTCGGCTCCCCGCAGATTTGCCCCTCGTAGGTTTGCCTTCCGCAGGTTTGCCCAAATCAAGTCAGCCCTCCGCAAGGATGCTCCAGTTAGGTCAGCTCTACTGAAGTTGACCCTTGTAAGGTTAGCTCCATCGAGCACGGTTTTAATCAGCTTTGCCTCACTCAAGTCTGCTCCACATAAGTCTACTTGACTGAGAATCAGCTCACTCAGATTGACCCCATAGAAATCCCGTTCTCCTTCTGCATAGCGGTTGAGCAGTTCATCAGCAGGTATTTTTAAAGACCTCAATTGCTGTAGCAGATGTCTCCTCTTAGCAGAAGTAGGTACTTTGGGGTTGTCACGGATGCCTTTATCAGAAAAGTGCATATTTTAACTAGCAAACTTATATTTTAAATCTTCACTGCTATTTATTGGTCTGTCATTGATAGAAATCCTGAACAACCGTGAACTGTATCAGGTTGAGAGGCGACATAGAGAGCAAGGCTCCGTGACTGGAATTATCCTCAGACGTGACAGATGTCACAATTTTCCACCTCTCTCGTGCCAGTTCCTGACAGCATCAGATGATGGCACGGCTAGAGTCTGGAATCAAAAAGGACAGCAACTGACTATACTCAAGGGGCATCAAGGGAAAGTCACTGATGTGCAGTTTAGCCCGGATGGAGACAGTTTAGCGATCGCATCACTACAGGTCATTCGCAGGGGCAAGGGTATTATCGTGCCCTCACCCTGTAATATTTGCGCCCTAACAATGGCTCAATCGTTGATAAGTCGTAACTAAAGCCTTAGCATCTCCCACATTTCCGGGAAACAGCACTACCGGCAAATCGGGAAACAAGGGATGGTCGGCAGGTGTTCGCACAACTGAGCATCCTGCAATAATCTGACCCAATAGCCGCGCTGACCTTAGGGCAAGACCAGTACTCAAAACATCATTAGAGGTAATACCTCCCTTACTAATTAAAAACCCAATATCAGCTGGCAGCCCACGCACGATATCCATTAACAACGATGAAACAGCTGCCCCAAACTCCAGCCGTGTTTGAGCATCCTTAAAGGTAAGTTCCTGGCGACTGGTGTAAACCACTGGAGTCTTACTAGCCGAGTGAACCTCCTGGACATTTTCTAGAATTCTTGCCAAAAGAGCTGCTCGTTGAGATTCCGAGTCATCTAGCAAATGAGCTACATCCACCTCTACACCAACAATACCTGGCGCTTGTAGCAGCTGCTCTAGCTGTTGCGTGGTCTTTTTGACGTGGGAACCCACAATCACAGCTCCAGGCTTCCCCTCTCGCACATACTGAGCCATATCCTCTGCTGCCACTGGCTGGGGACCGAGACTCGCTAAAGAAGTTAAGAGGCTGGCGGCACTGCGAAACAGGAATCGCTTTCCCTCAGCAGCAGCGGATAAAATATCTGTCGCGAATTGGTCTAAATCTGCTTGAGTCTCAGCATCAACAACACAACACCGATTACCGCTGAGATTTTGGAGGCGCTTTAAACTTCCACTACGAATATCGTTGAGTACAAATCGCTCGACAGCATCGGACTGAATACGCCCTTTTGTTTTCTCTTCTACATAATCCGGCAAATAGCTGTGATGATAGCCAAAAACCGAGTCACGAGCAAACTCAGTTTCATGTACTGGTGTCGGAACCCCATCAATGATTAGGTAATGCACACTCTCACGAGTAACTCGCCCCCCTTCAAAAAAAGCAGGCACCAAGAAATGGGCATCAAACGGTCCGACTTCTTCAGCAATTACATCTGTTTCTACCGGGTAATGTCCTCGAAGTGTCGAGTCAGAGCGACTAACTACTAGGAAATCCTTAATTTCCTCAGCTTCCAAAGCAATTTTGAGGTTGTGACAAACTTCTCTTGTTACTGATGCAGCTTGCTCTGGGGTAAGCGCTCTTGTATTGGTCAAGACAAAAAAGATTGGTGAGTCATCGCCTAGTCCTAGCCTTAATGTCTCCACATCCCAGCGTGTTAGCAACAAGCTGCTGTGAACCGTCTGGGAGCCAGTAGGGTCGTCATCCAGGACTATAACTTTAGGTTTTGTGGTCATCTGAAATTTGCACTTCCTTAGTGAACTCTAGGAAAAAGCGACTTTCAGGTGGTATGTGCTGAGTACCTTAGTCCCTAAAAGCGCTGGTCTTGTAACTTTCTCATTTCTTCCTGTACATCCACAACAATCTGTAACGTTTCATTCAACAGTCGTCCATGCTCACTCGCTTGGTCACTCACTTGTAAGGCAGTCAAAGCCGTCAGGTTATTTTCAAATAGAGCATAATTCGATTTTATGAAGCTCTCGTTTTCTCTAAGGATTCGCTCTGTTTTTAAAGCACGAATTATATCTTCTCTCGCCAGTTGCAGTGCATGAATTACCTGCTCTCTATTAGTCAGACGTGCAGCTGGATTGCCAGCGGCTTCTATTTGGTCATTAATGTCGATGGCTTTAATAATAGAATTAAATCGATTAACATCCTCGAACATTCTGACAAGATTACGATACTTTTGGCTTAAATAAATTTTCCTAAAATCATTAAATAATAAACTAATAACCCCAATTATATGGATAGTAATCAACTCAATTGTCTGTTCAGGGAATACCTGGACTAGAACAAAACCACTGAGACCAATCAAGACAATAATTAAGAATGTTTTAGTAAGTTCAGCTAAATATTTTTTAATAGTTGGAGGTCTAAAAAGAGCATTAACACTGACGCCGCTACAGTGTTTTAATTCTCCCTTAGTAATTTCCAATCCCTGTAAATCAGCTTGCATTGTGGTGCGGTGTGATAGCAACAACTAAGTGATGAGTTGAAATATGTAGTAGGAACTTCAACACTTACTGATAACGTAGGTTGCCCGGAGGCTGGTCACTTTTCTCTTCTTGCGAGCAATCAGTGCTCTGGCAAGCTCCTTTCTTTAGGGAAAGGTTAGTGACAATCCATTTTGATTAGTAGCTACATCTTTGTAAAGCAGGATAAACCTTGTGTTTGTTGGTCTGTTCCTCAACGCTTTAGGGAAAATTCAGGCACTTTATTAACACGACTTTAAAAAAGTTTACGATAACTTCATCATAGCTTTATAAAAAATTTGAGGTCTTCATCATAGATTTACAGAAAATTGCTCGCATAGTAACTAAAGTTAATGCCAAAGGGCATCAGAATCACTCCCTGCAATCTCCCGCGCCAACTAGTAAACGTCCGCAAAATTCAGAAAATGTCTGGATTTCTGCGGCTGCTCCTTGATTTCCACGATTAATTGCCACTGGAAGTTATCACTGAGAACTATCAATTATGACTGCATCTCCTCTCAAGAAACTTGTCGTTACACCAATTATGGTTTCTGCCGTCGTCTTTGGTGTGCTGAGCCTACCACTAGCTTTACTCGGCTCAAAACCAGTAAATATCCAACTCCAGGGAGAATCAGTACTTTATGGGAAACTACGGGATATCGCAACTCCTTATTTAGGCTTTGCTAGCGCAATCAGTTTGGGGACAGGCATCGCTAGTGTGGCAATTATCGGCTGGCGGGCTTCTATTCGTAAATCTTCTCATTTTCAAGCCAAATTGTCAGATTTAGCGAAAAACCTCAAGGAACAAGAAGCCCAGTTAGAGGCTCTTAAACTCTCCGAATCAAGGCTTGAAGCTTCTGGACTGAGCCAATTTCTGGATGATTCTGTGACAACACCAGTGGAAAAGCGCCCAGATACTCCCCTGAGTTGTGCACCGATAGTTGAGCCGATAGTGATTACCACTCATCCCTTTGAGGCTCAACCCGTGGGACAGTCTCAGGTAACAGTGAAAGCGGCAGTGGCTCAGTTTTCTGTAGTCCAAGGTTTCCTGGGCCATACTCAAGTGCAAGCTTTTCATCAGCGATCGCTTCAGGAAACCTCACCAGCACCTCAGGAGATTGAGCAACTTCACAGCCAACTCCAACACATCATGGCTCAGATAGCCTCTGTGCAAACATCCCTTGCTAATACACCGCTAGAGGTAAGCTCACAAGAACCAGTACTCTCACAAGCGCTGACGCCGATGCCTAGTTCCCAAAGACGGTTACAGGTTGTCAAGTCTTGGTCTGTGCAAAAGATAACTTCATAGTAAACTACCAAGATATCTAAGAATTAGCAGGGGTGAACAGCCGTTCACCCCTACTATATGTGGTATCCATGCGTAAGTCCTGTACCAGCTTGATGATCACCGTCTTTTTAAGCGGTGGTTAAAAATGACCGAAAGGATTTATCTTTGCGTTTTTCCGGATTATTCTACAAAGGACTGTATAAACCCTGTAAGAGGTGATGGCATGGCTAAATCTAACGCATGAGTACAATGCCATGCTCACAAAAGAACAAGTTCGGCTTATCGAAGACATTCTAAAATATGTGTTGAAAAATTGGGGATTTTACAAGCGCAAAAACTGAATTTCCAGAACTAACAACTGTTAACGCTCTAGTGTTGCAGCAGGTTTTGAGGAAATTGAAAACAATATTTTAGAGGATTGGCAAAAATTTCGCTGCCTCATGCTCAGGAAATCCTCCGTATTGAGCATCGAGGGATAATTTTAGATCTGGCGATCGCATCATAAGTTTGTTTCTCGTTAGGTACCATGAGCGGCGCTCACAACCCAGAAATGTAACATTTTTCTTCCCCGACTCCCGACTCCCGACTCCCGACTCCCTATGTTCATAGGAGTTGCGCTCAATCGAAATTTTGGAGAAAGATGCTACTCGTTTCACTGACTTAAGAAGCTGTTTTTTCAGTTGGATCAGGTATCATTGAACCCGATCCAACTGATCAGTGCGTCTACCTGCTTTTATGATGACCAAGGACAGTAGTTCTACACTAGTTAAACGAATGCAGTATATGTCGCCAAACCTAAATCCCTTTGCTAAAGTGGCGACAGGGTGCAGCTCAAAGATTCATCAGCCAAACTACTTGGGCGATTAACCCAATGACTCTTAACTGTACCAGATTTACTTTCTTTAATCCCATTCTATTTCTATTAATAAACTGGCTTGCCCCTGGGTCAATTGCTGTTGTCTGGGTACTAGGGTTGATAGCCATTAAACCCGCTCAGGCAAATCCCCCTGAGCCAGAGACAGTAACTTTGGAGTCAAGCCATCCAACTCAGCGAACTGATTTAGCAACATCCCGCAATCAGACTAGCGAAGCGTTAGCCCAGCAGGTTGCTGCGGTACCATCGCCTCAGCCGCAGGTACCGCAATCTGTTGTGGTGCCATCCGATTCCACCCCAGTGGATGAGGAGTCCTCGCTTAACTCAGCGAGTCCGGTATCACGAGTTGCCCTTAACAGTGATAGTGGAGCAACGTCAAAGGTTGAAGGATTATCGGCTGTACCAGAACTGGCAGCCACTAAAGGCACGTCTATTCTGGATTCTGGGCAATTGACACTAGGTAGCCAGAGTAGCTGTACCCGTGGCACAACCTGTAGTGATTCAGTCTCCTCGGTGACGCCGATTGAATCGTCTAAGGTTGCTAACACAACGTTGGCACAGCTTCCTTCGTTGCCACAACCCCTTCCAGTTCCGGCAACTCCGATTCCTTCTAATAGCTCCAACACCACGTTGGGGCAGCTCCCTAACTTGCCGCAGCCCATAAGCCCGGTGCCGATGAACCCAACAGGGTTCCCTGCCTCATCGAACGGCTACAACCCCATGGTGGGGCAGTCTCCTTACTACCAGCAACCCATGATCCTGGTACCGATGATGGGAGCGCCGAGTCCCGGAGGGGTGAATAGCTACAACCCAATGGTGGGGCAATCTCCTTACTACCAGCAACCCATGATCCTGGTACCGATGGGAGCACCGAGTCCCGGAGGGGTGAATAACTTCAACCCAATCCCAGGGCAATCTCCTTACTACCAGCAACCCATGATCCTGGTACCGATGGGAGCGCCGAGTCCCGGAGGGGTGAATAACTTCAACCCAATCCCAGGGCAATCTCCTTACGTACCTCAAATGGTACCGGTGAGTGCACCTTTGAATGTAGGGATAGGTAATGGCTACAACCCAATGGCGGGACAGTCTCCTTATTACCCGCAAACTGTACCAGCCCTGCCAGCGCCTCTCACTCCAAATCCAGTGGGTGTTAATGGTTACAACCCAATCCCAGGGCAGTCTCCTTATTACCCCCAAACCGTACCCATAAGCCCTGCTCCGAACCCAGTGGGTTTTAATGGCTACAACCCAATGGCGGGACAGTCTCCTTATTACCCGCAAACTGTACCAGCCCTGCCAGCGCCTCTCACTCCAAATCCAGTGGGTGTTAATGGTTACAACCCAATCCCAGGGCAGTCTCCTTATTACCCCCAAACCGTACCCATAAGCCCTGCTCCGAACCCAGTGGGTTTTAATGGCTACAACCCAATGGCGGGGCAGTCTCCTTACTACCCGCAAACCGTACCAGCTCTGCCAGCTCCCCTAACTCAAAACCCTGCTTTGGGACAGACTCCTGTCTTTCCACAAAGTACGCCTCCTGTGCCTTATGCTCCTAACCCCACCCTGACACCACCACCCCCCACTCCTATAACGCCGCCAGCCCCCACTCTTACAACACCGCCAGCACCTACTCAACAGCCCTCCTCGCTTCGCAGCTCAGCTTTGACAGCTCCTTATTTAGGATTTCAAGGCACTTATATTAACCAAGGCGATGAATCCGCAGCACGAGCACGTCTGTCTGGACTCTATCCCCTTAGTCCCAGAGTGCAGTTTGGTGGTAGCCTCGATTTGATTACTGGGGACAATATCTTTTCTGACTCCCGTGGGCAAGGGTTAAATATTAATGAGCTATATGTTTCGGCAGCTCCTTTTGCTGAATTGCCTAACCTGCGTTTGGTGGCTGGTCAGTTAGATTTAACATCCTACTTCGATCGCAACAGTTTTGCTAAAGATGGGGCAACCCATTTCTTTAACTCAGTGTTTCAGACTAATCCGGCTTTGAGTGCGACGGGAATTTCGTCTCGCCCAGGTGTTTTAGTCAACTGGACTGTGACAGATAATATCGAAGCCAAAGCGGCTGTTTTTTCGTCGTCTAGAAGTCTGGGTGATTTCTCTCTAGATGGATTTGCCGGAGAAATTGGATTCCGTTATGGGAATGGAATTATTCGCGGCACTTATGCAACAGCTAGAGATGCGGGTTCAAGAGATAGCTTCCAGGAACTTTTTCAAGTGGATCGAGGCGATGGTAGAACAGGGCCACTGCGAGCGGATCGCGAAGAAGCTTATGGCGTCAATGCAGAATACTTTTTTCCTGATCTGAAAATGGGCATATTTGGTCGTTATGGTCGATATGAAAATCAAGCGTTGAACTTGGGTGGAAATACTTATAGTTTTGGGATTAGCTTCTTAGATTTGTTTCTCAAAGATGACCGACTGGGATTAGCCTATGGTCGAGGTTTATCAAATGAGCAACTACGTCGGGAATTCAAGGATAGTTTACCGGACGTGTTAGAGCTATTCTACGATGTGCGGATTTTTCCGAATCTTCGGCTGGGTGTTACGCTTCAAGAACGCAATGGATTCTCCGAACTTTATGGTGGTTTTCGCGTGAAAACTGAGTTCGATATCACCCCTAAAGGGAGATAGGCTCCATGAGTCAATTAATTGGTTCAACTGGTAAAAACTCCCCTAACAGTCTGTCGGAGACGGGAGCATCCGATTTTTGCCAATATATCCACTGTAGGGGCGAACGGCCGTTCGCCCCTACAATACCGAACATACAAAATAGGGATGCTCTCTCGGAGAAAGATTTATTGCCACTTTCGAGACAAGGGGGACAAGGAGGACAAGGGAGACAACTCTCTACCTTATCTGTCCGACGGGTTTCTCGATCGCTTGGACTATCTGGAGCGATGTGGCTGGCAATAGCTGGGATATTGGTAAGCGTGTCGATTGTGACAAGTATTCCCCCTGCTGTGGCTCAGGCTGTATCTTCGGCTTTGCAAGAAGCATTTTCGCTCTTGAGGCAGGGACGAGTCAAGGATGCGATCGCCTCTTTTCAGCAAGCCTTGCGCCGCCAACCTCAGTCCTTGGAAGCTAAATTAGGTCTGGCTATTGCTTACAGACGACAGGGACTAATCCCAGAAGCATGGCAAGCTTACCAAAATGTACTGGCTCAAGACCCCAATAATGTTCTAGCTCTGAGAACTGTTGGGCTATTGGGTACTTATCGCCCGGAGTGGCAGCTCAAGGGAATTGAGGCGCTGACTACGTTGTTGAATGCTTCTCCCAACGATTTGGAGGCTCGTGCTTTGCGAGGGCAGCTGTATGGTTACCAGCAACGGTTTTCTGAGGCGATAGCAGACTATCAAATTGCACTGCAAGGGAATCCGCCTCCAGAAGTGGTACTCGGTGCTGCTGAAACTTACAGTAACAGTGGCAACTACCAACAGGGACTGGATTTATATAACCGCTACCAACAAGCCACGGGGAAGCGAGTTACTGGGTATCCGGCGATCGCTTATGCTAGAGCCTTGCGAGAAACAGGCAATCCCGCTCAGGCTGTACAGGTGTTAGAGACAGCATTGCGAGAGTCAAAGAAACTGGACGACTTCGCGATTCAGGCTCGTGCTGGACTGTCTCAGGCTTATCTGGCTAATCAACAGCTCAATGAAGCTAGAACCGTCTTAGCGCCGTTGCAGGGGAAACCGGAGGCTATTTTACCATTGGCGCGATCGCTCAATGAAATTCGCAAGCAAACCAACGACCCCTCCATATCACAACAAGTCGCTACTCTCTACAATCAGGCATTAGCTACCACTCCCAACCCCGATCCAAAACTGGTGCGCGAAGTCGCTGATGTATTCAGTTCTATTCCGCAACAACGGCAAATCGCATTACAACTGTATCGACAACTAACAGCCACCCAACCTAATGACCGCAGTCTGATTGTGAAACAAGTGGTATTGGAAAGTCAGCTGGGTTTGATTTCCAAACCTGACGTGAGAGCACGTCTAGCTAGCGCACTTCAGCAGCTACCTACAGATCCTCTTGAGCAGCGACAATTGGCGCAATCCTTGGCTGGAATTGACCCCCCTGGGCCAGAATTTCTGCCCATCTACCAAAGTCTGCTGGCATCGGGCGTCAATGTACCCTTCTTAAATTTCAGAGTTGCTCAGTTGTTAATCGAGAGCAATAATCTGGTGGGAGCGCGAGGAGCCTTAGCGGCTTATGCCGCAACACCTGAAGGGACTAGGGATATAGCACCTCAGTTGCTAGCCGCAGAGATTGAGCGTCGTGAGGGGAACTTAGAAGCCAGTGCCCAGCGTTACCAAGGTTTAATTACTAGTAACCTGGCAGATCCTGATATTCTCAATGCCGCTCTACGGGGGTTAGCAGGAATACGCTTGCAACAGAACCGCGCTAGCGAAGCACTGGTGCTGTATGACCAACTGATTGCTCGTAATCCTCAGGACTTGACAATTCAGCTAGCTCGTGCAAGTCTTGCCTATCAGGCGAAGCTGATTTCTGAGCCTCAAGCGGAGACAGTTCTCAATTACTGGCTACAGACACAACCCCTTGCCAGTGCGCCACCAGAGCTATTTGGCTTGGTGGGTACACTGCCGGCGGACACTAGGCGAGAAGCTTTGTACGGTGCGCTACTTCAGCTTGACCCGAACAACATCCCAGTGCAAACTCGATTAGTGCAGGCGATCGCAATCCGCAGCCCTGCTCAAGCAAAAGCACTGGTGAGTCAGTTGGTGGCACGTAATCCCAATAACCTCGCTACCTACTTTTTGCAGGGGCAATTGGCTCAAAGCATCGGTGATTTAGACCTGGCGAGCAAAACATACCAAGCTATTTTGACAGCTCAGCCCAATAATGCAGATGCACTGTCAGCCTTAGGGGGCGTTCGATTTCAACAACGACGTTTTGACTCGGCTACTGAGCTATACACTCAAGCACTGGCTTTTAGGCCAAATGATTTGGGAATACGTCAGTCACTGATTGGTTTGAGTTCTGCTCAAGATAAGCAGCTAACAGCGCTACAGGCGCTTGAACAGCTACAACTAGAAAATATTCAAAGGGGTGCTCCAAGTAGCGACTTGTCCCGTCAGATGCAGCAAATCCAAGAGGGTTTTCTGCAAAGACGGGGATTCCAACCGCCTTGGGAACGGTACTAACTTGAAAATAGGGAGTAGGGAGTGGGGAGTTGGGAGTCGGGGAGAAGAGAAATTTTCATCCCTTCTTTGTGAGATAAGAGCTCAGGGTGTTTAATCTGAAAATGAGGGGGTGAGAGGGGGAGGGGGAGAAGGTTTTCCTGGCAACGTTAGTGCGTTCTCGACCCATGGTATCTAAGTTGTAAATTCAGATTTTTGTAGGGGGCTTCTACTCATGACTGATCCCGCCCGATACAGCAAATCCAAGAGTGCTTTTTGTAGAGGCGAGGATTCTCATTCCTCTGGGAATGTTTTTATCCCACAAGCCCAACGTAGTGTAAAGATGCTGGTTTTAGTACTGGTATTAAGATTGACGGATTTTGTGAAAGGGTCTCAGTGGTTTCTGAGAACTTCTACTGCCGTGGCAATTTCGTTCAGTCTGGCTGGGTGTGTTTCCATTGCCTTTAAGGGACAGCCCCCAACTCCTGCCCCTGAAGCCAAGGGACAGCCCGAATCTCCTGCTCCTAATGTTTCACAGCAGCCTCCAACGCCTGTGCCTGCGCCTCCTTGGGAAACTGTGCCGTCTGTTGCTAGTTCCCCATCCTTGCCTGAAGCGACGGCTAACCGGGAGCTACTGGAACAAAGTTGGGATATCTACCGTAAGCAATTTATTCAAGCAGATGGGCGAGTGATTGACTATGAAGCTAGCGATCGCTCAACCTCTGAAGGACAAGCTTATGCTATGCTGCGGGCGGTACTGATTGACGACCCGACTACCTTTGCCCTGACCTTAAAATGGGCGGAAAATAACCTCCGTCGCCTTTCACCGGAAGGTCAAGTTATCGACCAACTGTGGGCATGGAAGTGGGGACAACAAAAGCCCGGTAAATGGGGTGCAATTGACAAGAATTTTGCCAGCGATGCTGATATTGATGCTATTACCGCGTTGATTTTGGCTGCCCGCCGCTGGAATCGTCCTGAATACATAGATTTAGCGCGAATCAAGCTTCGACATTTGTGGAATTATTCAACCGTAGCGGTGCCAGGAGGCAAGCGCTATCTACTGCCCGGGCCAGTGGAGGCGTTTGTGCCGTCACCATCTACCGTATATCTCAATCCGTCTTATTTTGCTCCTTATGCGTTTCGACTATTTGCTCAGGTTGATCGCGATCGCGACTGGATGAGTTTGGTAAAAAGTAGTTACGATGCGCTCGAAAAGTCTTCCAAGGTGTCCGCCGTGGGCTTACCCAGCGACTGGATCGCACTGGATACTAAAACAGGTAAATTCCAACCAATGCCCGCCTCTAGCCCCCTCCAAAGTGTTTATAGCTTTGATGCTTACCGCGTTTGGTGGCGGGTTGCATGGGATGCCGCTTGGTTCGATTCGCCCGAAGCACAACGCTATCTAAACACGGCTACCAAACACCTTCAAGCACAATTAGGGTCTTCTTTACGTCTTCCCGCTCGCATCAACCTCCAAGGGAAACCGACAGTAACTTACGAGGCGACTTCTCAATACGCCATGCTTTATCCTGCCCTGAGCTTAATCAACCCTGATAAAGCCCAGCAAATGGTGGAAAAGAAGCTCTTACCTCGATATAAACAGGGAATTTGGGATGACGAGTCAGCTTACTACACCCAGAACCTGGCCTGGATAGGGTTACTACCTACCACAGCCATTAATCTCCAACTTCTACAACCTCAGTAGAAATCAGTTGCAGGTTTTGAAGGGTTGCAAGGCGAGTAGGGCCAGCGGATGAGCAGGTTAATAAGGCAAGTAGGTTTTTCTAATCTTCTATCCTTCCAACCTTCCAACCTTCGAGCCTTCCAGCCTTCCAACTTCTAACTTCCAACTTCTAACTTCCAAGTTCCAACCTTCAACTCTTGCATCCTCTTATGAAACGCTTGTTTCGCAGTTTCCGACTTCCGACTGCCACTGCTAAAGACAGGCCACGTCGAACTTCAAAAAACGAGCCTGCACGCCAGCGATTTTGGCTACCCGTGTTCTGCGGCGTATTGATATTGGTGCTAGGGATGAGTGCTAGCATTGTTGTTGCTCAAAGCGATGGCGGCATCAAACAGCAGGAAGACCAGTTAATCCGCCAGTACTCCTTACCTAGCGCCCCCAGCAAAGCCCCAGTCTACAAACCCATCCCCGCTCCTCCCTCTAAAGAGCAAAGTACTCCTCGCATCAAACAACGAAGTTCTGCTGCGCCTAAAGAAGAAAGCGCTCCGGCCCCCAGACAAAGAAGTACTTCTTCACCCAGACAGCAAAGCGCTCCGGCATCTCAACCCGAGTCTGAGCCTGCGCCCCAGCCGCGACGGCGACAGTTCGTTGCCCCTGTTGCTCCTGAGCCTGATCCTCCAGCTCAACCCGCCGCAGAAGAACCACGTCGAACTCGTCGCTCTAGGCCAGTACAAGAGTCAACAGACAGTACTGAAACCGACACAGAATCGACACAAGAATCATCATCGTTAACAGAGTCGTCAGACACAGACTCTACCACCGGGAATCGTCCCGTCAATAAATACGCCGTAGAATTCAATCGTTCTCCTGTGGTGGGGAATCGCTTTCGCTTGCGAGGAGTCTATTCTGAAGCACGGCTAGGCTTTACACGTCCTCGTGGCTGGAAGATGAAATCTGCTAAAGCTCTCATCCGCTTCCAACACTCACCAGCCCTGATTGCTGCTCGTTCCAGTTTGACAGCCCAAGTTAATGGCACAAGTATTGGCAGCATACCGCTCAATCGTAAGGAGTCTCAGGTCGGTCAAGCTGCGTTTAATATTCCAGCAAAGCTGATTCAAGACTACAACGATCTTGCTATTGTGGTGCAGCAGAATAACGCCGAATGTAGCGAGCCAGGTGACCCCCTGCTTTGGACTGAGGTTTTGCCTGATTCAAAATTGATGTTTGAGTACCAGCCTCAACCCGTTCCCCTAAACTTTAGTCGCTATCCCTTTCCGTTCTTTGATGAACTGAGTTTAGATGCTAATCGGATTACGTACCTGTTGCCGAAGCTAAATGAGAGTTGGTTGGCGGCAGCGCCTAGTTTTCAGGCGGCATTAGGTAGACTGGCTGATTTCCGCCCCATTGACACTCGCCTAGTTACAGCTCTCAATGAGGTGGAGCCTAATGAACGATTGGTAGTGATTGGCACTCCAGCCGATCAGCCTGCTCTAAAATCTTTGAATCTACCATTTAAGATCTCCGGTGACCAAATTCAGGATAGTAGTAAGAGTCCCTTAGCAGATGACGTTGGGCTGTTGATGCTAAGTTCGATTCCCAAAAGTAACGTCCCTGTGTTAGTGGTTACCGGAAATGGAGCAGAGGGGGTTAAAAACGCCGCGAAGTTTTTAGTACAGCCAGACACTAGTAAAATCGGCACGGGTCAGGCAATTGTCGTCAACAAAGTCAACCCTGTTCCAACGCCGCCGACTCGCCAGTGGCCTCGTTATTTACCTGAGACAAATTCCTTCAAACTCAGCGACATCAAAACCCAAGCTAACGGAAAGCCGTTTGGAGATATTACTGTTCGAGGTTCTGCGGCACCACCAATCGAGGTTGATTTTCGAGCTTTACCGGATGATCGGTTCACACGGGGAAGTTCGATGAACCTGATTTACAGCTACGGGCCACAAGTCAATCCTCGACTCTCTGCTCTAGAAGTATTACTTGATGATGTTTTCATCGGTGGGGCACGCTTGGATTCAGATCAGGGAGCAACTCGAAAAAGTTTGAAGGTAGATCTACCAGCGAATCTGATCAAACCTACCTCCAAAATCAAAATCGCGTTCCGGCTTAATCCCAGAGAACCAGCAAAGTGTGGTCAGATTACTGATCAACAACTTCTAGGTACAATTCACGCTGATACCAGCTTCAATCTCAAGCGAGAAACCTTTGTCCAACTGCCCAATCTAGAACTGCTACAGTCTGGTTTCCCGTTTGCTGCGCCTCAGGATTTGTCGAGTACAGCGATGGTTGTGCCGGATACTCCGTCTGAGACAGAGCTACTCACGCTACTGGAATTCAGCGAACGCCTAGGTCGGTTGAGTAAGGCAGATTCAGTTAAACTCCAAGCTTACACAGTCACTACATTAACCTCCGACACCCGCAAGAACAATCATCTTGTCGGAATTGGGATTCGAGAGAAATTTCCCTTTCCCAAAGCGCTGGAGTCGGGTGGCTTTAAGTTGAGTGAGGCTTTTTCGCGCCAATCGAATCAAGGTAGTATCCAAACTTGGCAGGATACAGAAGGTGTGATTAAAGAAGTTATGTCTCCTGACAACAGTAATCGCGTACTGTTGGCTCTCAGCGCTCAAACAGAAGAGGGTTTAGATCAGGTGCGGCAGATTATTAGTCAAGACTCCTGGTTCTTCCAGCTTCAGAAGGATACAGCGCTAGTTAGTAGCGATCAGCAAAACTCCTCTAGTTATGACCCTGATGCTTACCAACTAGAGTTTTTGCAAAGTGCCCCTTCGACGAAGCGCCTAGATGACGCGAATCTTCTAAGTAAAGTGTCTAATTTTATTCAGGAGCATTGGTTCTTACTACCCGCAGGTATTGTTGCGATCGCCATCATACTTTACGGCATTTCTCAGCTGTATCTCAAGCGCATCACCGACAAGAAAAGTCATTAGTTAGTTGTTGGTTGTTGGTTGTTGGTTGTTAGTTGTTTGCTTGCCCTGAGCGCGGTCGTTGGGTTGTTTGGCTAGTCAAGCAGGTTACGGAATTAGATATAAATCTGAATCTCTCAAAATCCTTGGTTGACTGGCGTGGTTTGAAATCAAATCTAGGTTTAGTTGCGCCTACCTGCTTAACAAACAACCCTTCGACTAAGCTCAGGGCAAGCCAAATAACAAACAACAA
>DALYIW010000133.1:0-21287 GCA_031970155.1 Coleofasciculaceae cyanobacterium CTOTU46601
GTGGGCACTGCCCACCTTACATGTAGAGGTTCTGCGTAAGTCCTGAACCAACAACAAATAACCAAGAACGCCGACTTTTGGCATAGAAAATGCTGCCTTACTGCACTAACTGAGTTCTATAAGCTTGGCGGATGAGCAGGAAATAGAGAGTAGACCTGACCGTCAATTAACAGCCGAGTAATTCCCTTTGCTTGCAGATGAGAGCGAGTTTTCTGAAGCATCCGACCATCAGGAACTTTAATCACTCGCTGAGAACGATTAGAAAAACGCCGTGCCACTTTATGGTTATCAAATACGGGCAGCGTTTTCTCTTGAACTTCCTCGACAGGAATCCGCCCTAGTTCGCCAAACTCCCTAAGAGGTCGAGCAATCAACTCTGCCGCACGGTCTACCACTAGATAACAGGTTTTAGGAAGAGAGGCTTCAGTTAGTGGTAAAACTTGAACGTTAATACCGCTTTTAGCACGATAGCTTGTTATTTGACCTTGACTCTCATTGTCTGGCGAGTCATCATCCCAGTCGTCATCATCATCGTCATCCTCGTCGTCATCGTCATCTTCATCGTCATCATCATCCAAATCCATCAAATCTCCATCCAGTAACTCCTCCAAGCCACTAGTTTCTACCGGCTCAATCTCCTCATCAAATAGCTCATCTGGCTCTTCAAAGTCGCTTTCCTGCACTGGAGACACCATCTCCAGTGGCAATTCGGTTTGTATAACCTCTTGCTGATTCACGGGTTGAGGGGTCACTGAGGAACGTTTTCGCCGTCGGCGTTGGTCACTCAAAGCTGAGAGTGATGATTCAGTGTCAAATTCTACCAATGGCTCAGTAGTTTGTGTAAAGGGCGGTACTTCGGTGTCCAGTTCTACCTGAGGTTCCGGGATTTGGATTAGGGGAGATGGAATGTTGCTTGGTGTGCGATTTAAGCGCTTTTGCTGAATTAGCACTTCGTATTCGGACTCTACCAAGCTGCTTTTGAGGATACGGCTAATGGTCGAGTTACTGACGCCGTAGCGCGTAGCCAGAGTAGAGGTTGTCTCTTCTGGGTGTCGATACAGGTTCAATATGTCGTTTTTATCGGCATCAGACAGTTTTCGGGGACTCATAGCTTACCTTAAGCCCGCCTGCGGGCACCACGGCGGGAGCGGCTTGATACGTCATATTCAAGGGCAGCTCCTATTGCAAAGAGTACACCACTGAAAACATAAAAGACATCTGGTAGACTACCACTTTCGTATTTTATTGCATTAGCATCTGCATATTTGAAGCACATATCCGCAATGTAGAGGCAAAATGTTGCCGCAGCAATCATCCGCCAAGACTGAGCGAAACGTCCGCCCCAAAAGGCTAATAAGAGAGCTGAGGCAATAATCAAAAGGAAGACGTCACCAACAATGTAGAAGAAATTAACGGGTGTAGCCAACGGATTGAGTGTGTCTTCAATAGACTGAACCCAATTGGGTAGCTGCTTTTGTGCTTTCTCGTCTGATGCAGCGGTTGTGATTTGGCTTTTTACCATGACCAATGATACCTCTGAAGAGTTCTTGGGCACTGCAGGAGCCGTTTTTGCATCAGACACTAGGAGAGAAGCTGCTCTAGAGGCGGCTTGCTCAGTCGTGGGAAACTGGTTAGTAACATCGGCTTTTTGTTCTGAAGCTTTAGGGGCGGTAAGTAAAACCCACACAGCGAAAGCAATCCCCACTAACGCAATTATTCCTACCGTTACCCACTGCCAAGCTTCTAAATTTAGGCGTCTGGGAAGAACTGCTAAAACCATACCCCAGCCAACAAAAACATAGACAAGCAAGTAAAACAAGTCGGCGGGTGACACATCAGGGTCAAGACCAAAATATAGCTCCCAGATGCCAAATACCACGTTAGCGATACAGTAGCAGAGCATTCCCAAGCCAATTCCTAACCAGACATTGCGTCCGCTGGCAATCTGAGGGCTACGCCAATTTCTGTAACAGAGGAAAGTTGCTACTGCAAAAGGTATAGTTTCTAGAATGTAAGTGCCGAGCATGTACCAAAGTGGACGCTCTTGCCCAGGCGCATTGATGCTGAACAGCAGGAAAAATATTAATGATATGACTGCCCAAGCAATTCCCGCATAGACCGCATTCTGACCGGTTAGAAGGGATGGAGTATCAGATGACTTCTCTACAGAGCTGCTCATAGGACTTTTAGGCTTATCCCTGATAATGGAAATCTTAAAAAGCCGATGTTGTAAAAATTATCGGCTGGGGAGGTCAGTATTGCCCTTGCACGCGCCAGCGATCGCATATTCGTTTAACCTTCTTTTTCCTATTATCGCCATATTTGACCCAGAGAAGATGACTGAAGCCACTTAATAAAGTTAGCTTTGTCGCTAGCTGGCATATCTTGCAATATATCGCTTACGCCCTCAGCAAAGTTGGTATTGCCAAAATATGACTTACCCAGGCGATAAAGTTCCTGCAATAGAGTGATCAGATGATGTTCTTCCCAGTGGGGTACTTTTAGGGTAGTCAGTGGATCTACTGTCAGCAACTGTTTCACAGCTTCTGGCGCATCAGTTTGAGGAAATTGCCGCTGCCGAAAGACGTTGGCGATATCTTTTTGAAATAATCCAGCTTGCCTACCTCCCAAGAGATCTTCAACATCCATATAAACCGTTTGCAGCAGTAACAGACAAGCTTGGGTATAAAGTAAAACGTTCGAGTCTGAGCTAACTTCGGTACCGAGTTGCTCTAAGCGGATTTTTCCCCAAACGCTGTAACGGTCAGTTTCTTCTAGCAAAACACAGACTTTACCACGATGATCCGTGAGGTCTCGCCAGAAGGCTTTAGCTTCTTCTGCCTGATTGGCACCATACATACTTATCAGGCGAAAGGCTTGCCCCTGATAAGTGAGAATTGGAATTTGCTGCTCTCGCTTTGGGTGCTGAATGCTAGAAATTTCAACATCCTGCCTCTTTAGAATAAACATGACACTGGCGAATGACTCCTGACAGGGCGACGGGGCTATAGGAAACCCCTGTAATGCCTAAGCACACATCTCTCCATCTAGAAGGCTTGTGCTAAGGTCTGAGTAAATCGTGATCAGCGCTTTGCAATTAGGCTTTTGGGGCGATCGCCTTGAGTCGTACCAATACCGATACAAGCACCTGATGGTTTTGGTTTATAGTGTACCTTGACCGTCAAGCGGCTTAACGCTGGGGTGTCCTGACCAAGACTTAAATTTTGGCTTGCCCGATCGTGGCTTTTGCCCGATATAATGCTTGTTACCAACAAATCACTCTTTGGGAGGAAGCCCTTGTATGTTTTGAACCTTAATTTTCTATGCGCCAAAGTTAATTCTCCTACTCCAGACCAGAATGTTCGAGTGAGCCATCTTATCACCTGGTAAGCCAGTTGCTTGAATTTTGTATTATAAACTTATGCCCTCGTAGCTCAGTGGATAGAGCAAGGGATTTCTAATCCCTTGGCCGTAGGTTCGATCCCTACCGAGGGCGTTAATTTGAGAGAGAGTTATTGATAGTGATAAATTCCCGGTGGTAATCCCTCGTCTCGATGCATGATCGCATACAGCAACGAGCAAATTACGTCGTCCCGCTTGTTGAGAATATTCTACATGGGAAGCTTGTCTTGGAACGGATGGCGCAGGATGCGAATAAGGATGAAAGTAGTGTGCCCAATAAGCTTTCACCCGTCCCCAACTAAATTAGCTGCATGGTATTCCTGATTTGGCAGCATTTGCCAGTCTGCATTCCCTTCCAGCTTGAGAATGTAGTGATGATACTGCAATAAACTAGCACGGTGTCCAACACTAATAAACGTTGTTTGCATCATCTGAAGCTGCTGGTACAGGCATTGCTCGTTGTTTACATCCAAAGCACTGGTTGCTTCATCCAGAATGACGTAACGGGGTTGAGTTAACAGAATCCGGGCAAAGGCAAGACGCTGTTGTTCACCTAGAGAAAGAATATTTGTCCAGTCTAGCTCCAAATCAAAACCGCCGACTTGATCAGGTAAACCGTCTAAATTTACTTGCTGCAACACCTGAAGCAGCTTGTCTTCGCTGATATCTAGATCTTGATGCGGATAAAGTAGCTGATCTCGTAACGAACCTAGCACCATGTAGGGGCGTTGCGGCAGAAACAACATTTCGCTCAAACGCGGACGATGGACATGTCCGGTGCCAGCATTCCACAACCCCCCGATCGCCCGCAATATGGAACTCTTACCGCTGCCACTGGCTCCAATAATCACCAAGCCTTCACCAGGATTCACACTTAACGTCAGGTTTTTTACCAGTGTGCGTTGATAGTTAGGCGTTAGTAGCGTAACACGGCACAGCCCCAGATGGGATGTTTCTGTTGCACTGATGGTTGTCGCTCCAGGTGGTTGAATTGATGCTGGCTCAAGGGCATCGGCAAAGCTGCCTAATCGATTGATTCCTGCTGCAAATGCCGTCAGATTTTCAAACTGACTGACGATGATCGATAAAGCGCTAAAAATTTGATTGAATGCGATCGCTGCCTGGGTGATTGCACCAAAATCGGTGTTTCCTGCAAAGTAAATTGGAGCCACGATGAGCAACGGCACGGCCCGCACGAAATAATCATAACCTGTGGTGAAACAACTCAGATTTCGATCCCAGGCAATCAGCAGGTTAAAGTTCCGAATTGCTGCTAGGAACCGTCTGCGGATATGCATCAATTCCCGTTCTTCACCGCCATAGAATGCGATCGATTCTGCATTGTCACGAATATGGATCAGACCATAGCGGAAATCTGCCTCTTGCCTAAGTTGATTGAAGTTAATGCCAATCAATCGTTGACCAATCCAAGCAGTAATAACGGTTCCGATGATCGCATACAACAGTAGTGCAGCAGAAAGAGTGAGCGAAATGGAGAGCAATACTCCTGTGAACGAGATCAGTGTGATAGTGGAGTTGAGAATCACCAGCAGGAAAAATAGGCTGGTACGAGTGAAGGTGCGAATATCTTCTGAAATCCGCTGATCTGGGTTATCGATCGCGTCATTGCAATTCATCTGGTAGTAAGCGCGATTTTGCAGGTATCGACCGAGAAATCGATAAGTCATCCACTCACGCCAGTACAGTCCCAATTTATCCCGCAAATACCCAAATAAAACAACGATCGGTGTAGCAATCACCATGATTCCTACATACTTCCAGATCAGTCGCCAAAAGGTTGAGGTGTCGTTTGTTTGAGGAAAATTTGCTAGCGAGGTGTTGATATCCCGGAAGATGAAACTGATACCGACATTGATGGCATTGACAACGATTGCCAGAATCAGCAACACAAGCAACAATCCTCCAGCTCTCCATTTATCCTCAGAGAACCAGTAAGGTTTGGCGAGTTTCCAGAACTGAGTCCAGAGCTGGGGATTGAAGCGATTGAGCCTATCTGTTGTTGCACGCATCATCGGTATCATCATTCGTTGCTTAGGGTGTCTTCACCGTACCAATGAAAATTAAGAGAATCATGAGAGCAGGACTAAATAACTAAAAAATTATCTAAACCTTTTTATAATTGAGTATGATAGGTAGGCTTATTTAAGTACGCATAAGTCTAGCTATGTACGCACTCAAAAGAGAACTAAAACTAAATAATAGGGAACGTTCTCTCATGCGTGGCTGTGCTGGATTTAAGCGTTTTGTCTATAACTACTGTCTCGCTCTAATTGTTAACAGTTGGGATTTTGAAGACGTAAAGGCTAGTGATTCTAAGCGAATTACGGCTATCAAAAAAGTCTTCACTGGTGTCACCATGCACAAGCCAGAGTTTGCCTGGATGAAGAATTATCCATCCACGGTGTATCAATCTGCGTTTATCGACATCAAAAAAGCTTTTGCCCGTTGGCGCAAGGGCTTGGCAGGATTTCCTCAGAAAAAATCCAAGAAGAAAGGAGATTCTTTCAGCGTCTACAAGACGAGTGGAATCTACCCGAAGAAGGGTGAACCTGCATTACTTTTTACAAATAGAGTGGTCGTCAATCCAGGAAAGTTGATTAAACTTCCAGGACTGACGACCTTTCGCTTGAAAGAGAAGATAGGCTTTATGTGCAGTTCTCAGACCTTTACGGTTTCGAGAAATGCTGATAAGTGGTTCGTCTCTTTTGTCTTAGATGCCGAAAAAATCCCCCCAGTCTTTCATCCTATTGAACGGGCAGGAGTAGATCTGGGAGTGAAGACTTTGGCGACAGTTAGTAATGGAACTAAGTACGAAATGCCTCTTGAAACAAAAAGGGCGAAAACCAAGCTCAGTAAGCTTCAGTGGCGCAATCGGCACAAGGTTTTAGGCAATAAAAGGCTCAGAATTACCGCTTCTAATAATGCTAATAAATACTACAATCAGTTGTCACGTCAGCATCTGCGAATCTCTAATATTCGTCAGGATACAACCCAGAAAATGACAACTGACTTGAGCCGGAAAATCTACAACATTAAGATAGAAGATATTAAGGTTGCTGGCCTGATGGCCAATCATAAATTAGCTGAAGCTGTAAGTAACAACTGTTTTTATGAAATTCGTCGTCAGCTCATCTACAAACAAGTCCACTATGGAACAAAGGTTGAATTGGTAGACCGTTGGTATCCCAGTTCTAAAACCTGTTCCCAGTGCGGTCATGTTCAAGACATGAAGCTGAGTGATCGGGTTTTTAATTGCCAAAAATGTGGGCATTTTCAAGACCGAGATGAGAACGCCAGTCTTAATCTTGAGAATGCCCCTGATTCGCGAGTACGCTTGGCTTGAGCGGAATTTACGCCTGTGGACTAGAAGGGGTCGCCCCCCTAGGTTGAAACAGGAACTAGACGGATAAGCTCTGACCAAATATGGTTAACTTTGATAAAGTTTTAGAGAGCAGTAACGACTCCAAGCAATACCATAGACATGATTTGTCAAGCTACACTTGACAATCAGCCCGACAAGAATGTCAAGTAATACTTGACAAAGGACGGGCGAAACCATGAAAAACCGACTGAAAGAACTTCGACAACTGCACCAATGGTCACAATCTGACCTTGCCAGAGAATTAGGAGTGAGTCGTCAGGCGGTGAATGGGTTTGAATCAGGTAAGTTTGACCCCAGCCTAGATATGGCTTTCAAAATTGCCAACCTGTTGAATATCGCAATCGAAGACGTTTTCATTTACGAGGCAAAGAATTCTATGCAAACACTGGTTGAGCGAGTCAAAAATTTCTTTGGTTTCGATTTTGGTTTCGAGCGGTTCACAGAAAAGGCAATCCATGCCATCAAGTTTGCTCAAAATGAGGCAGTACGGTTGCAGGAATCGCAAGTTGAGCCAGAACATCTGCTAGCTGGATTATTGGCTGATCCAACGACTACTTCGGCTCAATTACTACGGGCTAATGGCGCAACACTGGAAATTGCAACCAATGAACATTCTTTTGAATCCGGCGAGAATCTGAAATTTAGTCCACAAAGTAAGTTCGTTCTAGAGCTTGCCTTGCAGATTGTTCGGCTTCAGGGCAAAAAGTCGATCGGGACAGAACATCTTTTGTGGGGTTTAGTCCGACTGGCTGACACAAACAAGACGATTCTGATTGACCTGTTTGAGCGTTACGAAATTAATCTCGAAGCTCTGAATCGTCAACTAGCAGAAACGGTCTAATGTCGTAACGCATCAAGCCTAACTATTCGCTACTATTCGCTGCTACCAGCGTCACCGTGAAAGTTGTTCCTTGCTCGGGTTGACTCTGGACAGTCAACGATCCACCATGTAAGCGGGCAATTTCGTGAGCGATCGCCAATCCCAATCCCGCTCCTCCGGTATGCTGAGAACGGGCAGACTCCACGCGATAAAACCGTTCAAACAGATGAGGTAAATGCTCGGCACAAATGACTCCAGTATTGCTGACGGCAATTTGAACGTTGTTGGTGGAATCCTCTGGCAACGGCAGATTCCAGATTCTGACCACTCCTGCCTCCGGTGTATACTTTACGGCATTGTCCAGCAGGTTCATAAACAAACTGATCAGTTGAGCCGAATCACCCTGCACTTTCAATGCGATCGGTAAATCACTCAACAAGCTGATTCGTCGTGGTGCAGCCAGCGGTTGCAGCTGTTCGAGAATCACGTCCAGCAGATTGCTCAGGTCAACTTCTACCAGGGAAACCTGCAACTTACCCTGATCAATTCTTGCTAGTAACAGCAGACCATTGGTGAGGCGAATCAGGCGATCGACCTCCTGCTCCAGTTTTTGTAACGTCTGGTCATACTCTTGGCTGCTACGAAGGCGGCTACGAGTGACTTCAATCTGTCCTTTAATCACGGTGAGCGGCGTGCGGAGTTCGTGAGCCGCATCGGCAGTAAACCGTTGTTCGCGATCGAACGCCGCTTGCAATCGCTCTAACATCTGGTCAAACGTCATTGCCAGTTGCCCCACTTCATCTGTGGCTCCCTGGTAGTGAATGCGCTGACTCAGATCGCTGGCAGTAATTGCCTGAGCCGTTTGAGTAATGTGTTGAATTGGACGGAGTGCCCGATTTGAAAGAAACCATCCACCCAGAGCCGTGAACAACAAAATCAGAGGCAAATTCAGCAAAATTTCTGTCGGTAGGTCTCTAGCAATATCTTCCAGCGTCTCCAGTGATTGCGCCACTTGCAGCCAGCCAATCGTCCGCCCTGAGCGAATGATCGGCTGATTGATCAGTCGCCAATCTAATTGATGAGTGGTCAGAGTTTTGTAGCCACTGGCGGCAGGAACCCAGATCGGCACATCCTGATATCTACCAAACCCATCTACCACTCGCCCCTCTGGTGCGATCAGACGGGCGGCTAACCCAAGCTGGCTTAACCGTTCTGCACTCTTGCGTTGACTCAAGGTTTTCTGGAAAGTCAGTGAGTTTCCTTCGTCCAGATAAACCAGTGATTGAGCCGAGGCGATTTGCAGTGCCGTGTCCACTTTAATCATCAATTTGCGCTCCAGCCGGAAATACAAATACCCGGTGATACCACATAACGTTAGAGCCAACAGCAACACATACCAGCCAGTTAGCTGTATCCGCACAGCAATCCGATTCAACCTGTTCATCCTCATTCCTGGGCACTCAACCGATACCCAATGCCCCGTATCGTTTGCAGCAACGGTGGATCAAAGCCACGATCAATCTTGCGCCGCAGATAACCAATGTAGACATCTACAACATTGGAATCACCATAAAAGTCAAAATTCCAGATATGCTCTGTAATCTGAGCGCGAGTCAAAACCTGTCGAGGATGACGCATGAGATACTCTAGCAGGGTGAACTCACGCGGACTTAGTTCAATCTGTTTTCCAGCCCGACGCACCTCTCGATTTGCCACATCCATTTCCAAATCGGCAACACGCAGAATCGTATCTGTTTGCATGGGAGGACGGCGCAACAGTGCCCGCAGACGCGCTAGCAATTCCGTAAACGCAAACGGTTTAGAGAGATAATCATCTGCTCCAGCATCCAGTCCTTGCACCCGATCTTCAACGGCATCGCGAGCAGTGAGCAGCAGAACTGGAATCTTAAGTTGTTTAGCCCGTAGCTGCCGCAACAGTTGCAGACCATCCATTTCTGGCAGCATGATGTCCAGCACGATAATGTCGTATTCAGCGGCTAAGGCGTAGTCAAGTCCGCTGTATCCATCGGTCGCGACATCAACGGCATATCCTGCTTCTACCAGCCCCTGTCGAACAAACTGAGCGATGCCAGGTTCATCTTCTACCACTAAAACGCGCATCGATCGCCATCCTTAGTTGACGCTTTCTTCTTCTTCCTTCGATTAGTCCTCTCTCTAATATGAGTTAGATGCTCTAGATCAATTAGAGAATTAGATTTTATTAGTTGAGAAGCGAGTGTATGATTTGTATCAGCCTTAAACCGTCTCTCCCGTTTTGATAGAACTACTAATCTTCTAAGCCGTTCCTATTTCCACCTAGTTTTTAGTCAGTTTAAGCAATTAAAAATGCTTATTATAGCCTGAAAAATTAACTTTGAATTGAAATCAATTAGCAAGTTCCTTCAAGGTGATGCATGATTGCTGTGGAAAACCTTATCCAAAGTGGAGTATTGACATTAGCAATGTTCAAACCTTCCGCAGTCCAGTGATTGCTGTTACGAACGAGCGAGTAACTTCCTGTTGCTTCATAGAATGCCTTTCCTGAATTGGGATTGTAGACAATCTGAATCTTGTCTCCTTGCTGAGAGCGTTGAAAGGAGCTTTTGATAAACTGCATCAACGCCAAATAATCTAATTTCCCTACTCCAACACACTCAATTTCATAATGTTCCGGGAAGCGCTCGTGCTTGTGCATCCTCAATACCGATGGATTAGGAAAGAACAAGGCACGAATTCCTTGGCTTAGAATGTCTTCAAGTCTTGTTGGTGGATTCATGTACCAGGTACGCTCCCCTAAACCAAAGCCTATATATTGTTGGTTTGTGAGGTTTAGTGCCAAATAATTTCGCCAGTCAAAAACATCATTTTGGATGGGGACAATTATGTTTGTGTGAATACCAAACATAGCAACGCAAACTTTGTATTGGCAATCTACAGTTGCGCGATCGCCCCATTTTGTTGGCGTGAAATAACCGATCGTTAACATCGCACCGATCGACAAAATCCCACCAAAAATAATTGCTATACCCTTTCTAATCTTCATGGCGTACTCAACTAACCATCGGTACTTTGACAGGCTCCTGGGGAACTCCAGTAATCAGGCTTTCCAAAGCATCTTGCAGTTCATTGGTTAAGGCGATAACTGCCAAAGAACGATTTGTACGGTAGGCATTCCAGCGATCGCACACTGAAATTGCTTTACCAATCGTCATTCGCACCTGGCGCAACCCCAAATCAGGTCGTTTTGATAGATCGCCACCCTTCATACGAGTGACAAAGTTCCACAGTAATAGCGCTATTTCAGCTATTCGCTCAATGGTTGGGCTTTCCGACACATAGGTTTCGCTCACGGCTAAGAACGTTTCAGCCCAGTGCATATGCCACAAGTTAAGCGATGCCTCGGCTGCAATTCGGTTTGCCAGTCCTTGTTCCAGAGCAGACAATGTCTCTAGAGGTGGCAGATCCTCCCGATAAATTTGTGCCCACGCTGCTTGTTCGATGCGATGCCGTCGATCAACTAAATTGCCCACAGGCTGCAAAGCAAAATACTGTTCTGCTACGCTTAAAGCGGCATTGAGTAATGCTTGCAGACGCTCGTCTAAGCTACCTGTTCCTGGTAACACTTGATGATAGGAACGGGTGTAAAACGCCTCCATCTGTTGCAGCAAACGATCGCTCAAGCGACAGAGGCGATCGCATAACCATTTCTCTCGAGTGCGAGCAACTTCTGGATGATAGGCGTGCTGAACGGGTAAACCGCTGTCTGCCTCTAATTGACTTAGCAATTGTTCCAATGGCTTCCAGGGAGCGTGCACATAGCTATACTGAATGCCCACCGGAAGAATGACCACTTGTTCAGCCCGCCCTGCCTTTTGTAAATCTTCCATACACCAGAAACCCAACCGGGCGACTCCCGGTTCGAGTAGACTGACTCGCTCACTCTGCCCATTAATCGCTCCTTCAGGCGCAACTGCCAGCGGAAAGCGTCCGTTGGCGAACAGGAGACGCGCCGATCGCAGTCCCACCAAATCCAGCTTGCCCCGATGAATAGGAGTTGCACCCAACCGCGAGAATAACCAGCCCACGGCAGATCCCATCCACAGAGGAATGCTCCGATCGTAGACAAAATGCACATGCACCGGAGGTTTTAATCGAATGTTGTACTGAAGGGCTACTTTAGGCAAAAAGCAGTTCATCAAATACAGCAGGCAGGGTGGATCATCAATAGTCGGATGCCGAAAGGCAATCAGCAAACGAGTTTTACCTAGCTGGAATTGTTCATAACACTCTGCTAAATGTTCTATATTGTCAGTCTGAATTTGACCGATCTCTCGGCGATGCCGCAACCACAACGGAAGCACTTGCTGTGCGATATTCCACACCCAGCTTTGAAAAGCGGGTGGAATAAACTTCAACGGGGGCTGAACAGTTTTGACTTGCATAAGTACACCTCAATAAAGGCAGATGCGTTACAGAGTTAGTTAAAGTTGCTTTCAACTCATTCACCAAACCGAAAAATCGGCTATTTTGTAGGTTGAGTTGAGGTACGAAACCCAATTTTTGCGTTGGGTTTAGCTAATAAAGGCAGATGCTTTAGAGAGTTAATTAGAGTTGCTTTCAACAATTTTGCAAAACCGAAAAATAGACGATTTTGTAGGTACGAAACCCAATTTTTGTGTTGGGTTTCACTTCACTCAAGCCAACCTACAAAGCAATGGCGAAGGTGTTGCTTTCAATCAACGAAATTAAACTTGATGTCAGTGGTACTCTGGCGATCGCCACAATCATACCCGCCATCAGTGCCAAAATCACAAATGCTCCAATACTACTAATGGCAATCATTAAGCCATCCCGCTCAATCATGCCGAGACTGATCAGGACAATCGCGATCGCAGGCAGAATATTACCGAAAGGAATCGGTAGAGCAATGACAATCGCCAGGATTAGCAGCAGCAAACCAATTAGACGTTCGCTAGTCGGTTTGGTGAGCAATCGCCAACGGGGTTTGAGAATTCGTTCCAGCTTTTTTAGATACCGAAGTGCTTTATAAATTAGTTGCTCAAACAGTTGGCGCTTCAGCGGACGATCGACAATCCACCGGGGTAGCCAGGGTTGTCGAAACCCTATGACTAACTGAGCAGAAATTAGCATCAGGGGAATGCCAATGATAGTAGATGCCCCAGCGACAGGGAGCGGTAAGGCTTCAGGTAATGCACAAATCAACAAGACTGGACCAAAGGCACGATCGCCCATGCTGTGCAATAAATCCCGCAAGCGAATTTCATCACCTTGATGCCGTTGCAGAAAGTGTGACAGCAGCTTTGAGGTTTGCAGTCTTGGGGTTTGGGGGTGTTTTTCCGTGGAGTGCATGACAAACGGGAGTTAGGGAATTAGAGGTGCAAATGAAATTACCGCAAGGCAGCTATTGCTCGTTCCTGCCGTAGATACATCCAGCGCCACAATAGCTTTTCGCCCTCAATCCAGACAAAAACTAGCGCACTAAAACCGACACAAATTGCCAGTTGCAGCGGTGACAATGCGTGTGTGCCAAAGAAGACTCGTAGTGGCTCAATATAAATTAATGCCAGTTGCAACAAAGTTGTGGTACTCACCGCCAATAGAACAAAAGGATTAGAGAAGGGATTCATTTCCAAAGTGAATTGGGTTTGGGAACGAACCGCTAAGGCATGACCCATTTGTGCCAAACAAAGCGTTGTAAACACCATGGTTTTCCAGGAATCTGGATGGGTGCCGAATTGTTCCCGATAGGGGAAGACAATCAGCATCATCAGGAGTACTACGATCGCCAGCACAATCCCAATCCGTAAGATGTAGTTTCCCAATCCCCGTGAGAAAATGCTTTCCTGTGGATCAAACGGTGGGCGATGCATCACATCCGGTTCCGATGGTTCTACTGCCAACGCCAGTGCTGGTAAACCATCTGTCACCAGATTCATCCAGAGAATTTGCAGTGGCGTGAGCGGAACTCCGGCACCGATGAGCACAATGGGTGTCGCCGCGATCGTGATGACTTCCCCGATATTTGAACCCAGGATGTATTTGATGAAACGGCGAATGTTAGTGTAAACCACTCGTCCTTCTTCAGTAGCAGCAACAATCGTGGCAAAATTATCATCCAGCAACACCATATCACTGGCTTCCTTGCTGACATCGGTGCCTGTAATTCCCATTGCCACCCCAATATCCGCCTGTTTAATGGCAGGAGCATCATTCACCCCATCTCCCGTCATCGCTACAAATTCGCCGTTCTTCTGAAGTGCCTGCACAATTCGCAGCTTGTGTTCGGGCGAAACACGAGCGTAGACGCTGACCTGCGGCACCACCTGCTCCAGCTCTGTTTGAGACAACCGCTCCAACTGTTGACCATTCAGGACAGGGACATCCATTGATGAGGCAATACCGAGGTCAGTTGCGATCGCCACTGCCGTCAGTTGATGATCGCCAGTAATCATCACAGGACGGATGCCAGCGTGACGGCACACTGCCACGGCTGAGCGTACTTCCGGTCTGGGAGCATCCAGCATTCCCACTAATCCCAACCAAACTAAGTCTTGCTCAATCAGCTCATCGCCATCTTCCTCCGGCAACCCTTGCAGATCTCGCACAGCAAGACCCAGCACCCGAATTCCGCGCTTGGCAAGGTTTTCGTTCTGCTCAAGGATCTGGGTACGTTGTTCGTCGGTCAGGGGTACAATTTGATGCTCAACCTGCACCCGATTGCAACGAGCTAGTACTAATTCTGGAGAGCCTTTGGTAAACATCACGTAGAACCAGAGAGTCGCCACATTGTTCTCGTCAGGTACGGCAGACGATTGCAGAAAAGATTGCCACTCGGTTCTTAGTCCAGAATCATTAATCCGGCAAATCACACTCATGCGTTTACGTTCAGAAGAGAAGGGAAACTCTCCCACACGCGGCCAATACTTTTCCACTTGGGGCTTATCTAAATTCGCTTTGCCTGCGAGAGTGAGCAATGCCCCTTCTGTTGGATCGCCAATGACCGTCCAGGAACGTTCCACTTCGTATTGCAGCATGGCATCATTGCAAACTGTGGCAGCTAGAAGTATCGTATACAGTTCTGGATCGGCTTCTGGATCTTCTGGCTGACCCTCTTGGAGAAACTCACCTTCTGGCACATACCCCTGACCCGTAACCGTATAAGTTGCACTGGGCGTATGAACCACTTGCACCACCATTTTGTTCTGGGTCAAGGTGCCTGTTTTGTCAGAGCAAATGGTTGTGACAGAACCCAAGGTTTCGACGGCTGGCAGTTTGCGGATGAGGGCATTCCGGCGAACCATGCGTTGAGTCCCGATCGCCAATGTCACAGTAATCACCGCTGGCAAACCTTCCGGAACAACTGCCACTGCCATGCTCAGAGAAACCTGAAGGGGCTGTTGCAGGGGCGTGAAATCTCCCGCTAACAGACGGCTAAATCCGTCTGGAGTATTGGCAACAGAAACCAACACCACGATCGCTACCAGAATCAGTGCGCCACTCACCAGCACATTTCCCAGCAGGCTCATGCGTCGTTGCAGCGGCGTGGGTTCATTCTCAACATCCTGAAGCATGGCAGCCACCCGCCCTAGTTCAGTGTTCATGCCTGTAGCCGTCACCAGCATGACACCGCGCCCCTGAAGCACTTCCGTACCCTGAAATGCCAGATTTGCGCGATCGCCCAAAGGCACTTCAGCATCCAGAATCATCTCGGTATTTTTGCTCACCGGCTGCGCTTCTCCTGTCAGTGCTGCTTCCCGTACTCGCAGATTCACCGTTTCTATCAGCCGTCCATCGGCAGGAATTTGCGTTCCAGCCTCTAACAGCACAATATCTCCCGGTACCAGTTCCCGTCCTGGGATTTCCCGAATACTAGCCTGACGGCGAACCCGCACCATTGGCACTACCATTTTCTTGAGTGCAGCTAACGCCTTCTCTGCACGGCTTTCCTGCACATATCCCAGTAGGCTGTTAATACCGACAATGCTAAAAATGGCGATCGCATCTTTCGCTTCCCCCAACAACGCTGAAACAATTGCGACTGCAATTAGCATGATCAGCATAATGTTGGTGAACTGATCCAGAAAAATCTGCCAGTTACTGCGTCCTGCTTTTTCTTGCAGTTCATTTGCACCAAAGCGAGCCAATCGTTCACGCACCTCGGCATCGTTTAATCCGCGTTCAGGATGGCTATCAAGCAAATTCAGCGTCGCTTCTACATCCAGCGTATGCCAACTTTGCGGTTTCTCTTTAAGAGTGCGACTCAGTGTGTTTGTCTTCATCATCATCCTGTTTCAGGCAAAGGAATAATTAAAGGATTAATTCAAGAAAACAGCCCCATCCGAATCAACTTTCATGGCAATTCGGTCTGCTCCCAGATCGCTGGTTTCCTCAAACACGATCTGCAAAACTCCCGGTGTCTCGCTGACGTGGGGTTGCACACTCAGTAGTCCTCCATCCTGCCGCCGAAACATCACGCTTACAGGAGTGGGCAGTGATTTCAATGTGGTGCTCGATCGCGCTGACAAAATGCGGGGTTCCGTATGTCCCAGTACTTCAAAAGAGATTGCTGTACTCGTAGGATTTGTTAGCTGTACTTTGACTGCTCCATTGACAGGCACGATTGTGGCATCGGGAGGAAGTTCTCCCGGCATTAGTACAGCTGTCGATAAATTCAGCCAAGAATTAATCTCGTTAAGCTTTTGCATCAAAGGAAATCCATCAAAAACACTGGAGTTGGAATGACTTGAAGCAACTGACGGGAGAAGATTACCCTGCTCGAACAATTCATTAATTGGCTGAGATTTATCATGTTCTGAATCAATGGGTGTAGCAGCAATGGCGAGCGGTGCGAACAATAAACTGCCCATTACACTGCTACAAATTATTGCTATCCAGCGTCGATTTCTTTGAAACAATTGCATGATTTATATCTCCTTGTGCGTCACACATCTTAGTAATCAACTTTCCTTCAGTTGAAGTTATGAATTTTAAGTTTTGTTAGCGCAGCAGGACGTAGATCGCTTTGAATTAAATAACTTTAAACTCAACACTCATAAATCCAACTGAAGCGACAAGATTTCAATCCCCTGTATGCAAGATTGGGGTTAACCTATTCCGTCTACTCAATTGGTATCCATGCACCCAGAAATGGTACGTCTGTTAGATTCCAACCCTGCTCAGTTCTAACGATTTGATTGGTATTGGCATCAATGTAAATTTCCAGATCATTATTCAACTTCACTTCCCACACTCGCTTGTTATTTTCCTTGGCTAGTGTGGCATCCACAGCAGTTGTTCCTGGATTCGCCGCTAATACTGTTTCCACTGCCTGAACCAAGCTGACAGACGTTTTACTGTTGTGGAGAAAGGCTTCAGTCGCCATTGCTTTGAACCAAATGGCTCCCCCACCCACTAGCAAAATTCCAGCTCCGACTGCTCCCAAAATTTTTCTGTTAGTACGCATTTGCCTGCCCTCGCATTATGAGGTGATGAGTTATTTACCCATACTTCTACGCTAGAAGAGGAAATTAAGAAAATGATGAGAGCGATTTTATTTTGGTAGAAATGTCGCAAACACAACCTCTGCAGTCTGCACGCGAGAAATTTCCCATCGCCAGGACTTACGCATGGAAACCACATATAGTAGGGGTGAACGGCCGTTCACCCTTACAAATGGCCTTTCAAAAGAAAATTTGCGTAAGTCCTGATCGCCTTTTCCTTTTGATTGACTTTCCCTCAATCGGGTTGACGAAGGAGTGTTTCTAGTCCCCTCTCATTGTGTGGGTTACTAAAAAGGAGGTACAAAGCCCGGATTCGGTATCAGCGCCTAAACCAAAGCTCCACCGCAACTGGAACCACAACCAGCTGTGCAACCATAGCAGTAGGACGCTGTGCGAATCTCGTCAATTAAGTCTAAAGTTCCAGCTTCTAAGAGTTTGGTAACTGTCAATGTTTCCCCAGTACGAGACTTTGCTGGCAGATTTTCCATCTGGTTAAAGTCGCAATCGTAGACATTACCGAGATAGTCGATTGAGAGTTCGTCGCGGCACATCAAATGCTCTACTGTACTCGTATTGAAATTGTTCTCTAGAAATTTGAGGTAGGGAGCATATAGCTTTGTGCGTTCTAAATGAAACTTACTTCTACCAACTGGCAAATTAGTGATGGTAAACAACTGGTTGAATTCAATATCAAAGTTGTCTTTGAGAAACTTTTTATAATCCTTTTCTAAGTTAGCTTGATTGGGAGCCAAAGAAAATTTATCGCTTAAAGGTAACTGAGGATTATACACAAAATCAAGAATTAAATTGGGGTTTCTTCCATAACCCAACTGATTGAGACACCTAATCGCACGAATTGACCCGTCGTAAACTCCCTTACCGCGCATCTTATCTACATTGTCTTCTAGATAGCAAGGTAGCGAAGCCACTACTCTTAAGTGGTGTTTAGCAAAGTATTCTGGTAAATACTCAAACCCAGGTTCAAAATAGATTGTCAAGTTTGAGCGGACAATCACTTGCTTGCCAGTTTCTCGCGCAGCTTCTACTAAAGGCTGAAATCCATAGTTCATCTCTGGTGCGCCGCCAGTAAGGTCAACTATCTTAATTTGGGGAAACTGATGAATTAGCTTGATTAGTTGATTACAAATTTCTGGTGAAAGTTCTTCTGTCCGTTTTGGGCTAGCTTCTACATGACAGTGAGTACAAGCTAAATTGCAGCGTTTACCCAGATTAATTTGTAGAACAGTAATTTTGTTCTTAGTTAATGGTGCATTCAGTTTTTTTCTAAAAGGTGTTACAGCTGATGTTCCTGTCTGAATCATTGATTTACACGTCCTAATATATCTCTTATCTAAAGTATTACAGAAACTAGATTTTAACTTATGATGGCAGCTTGGTACTCTGTTGAGAAAAAGGCAACTCTAGGAAGTGATGAACTAGCAACGAGCTAGGTAGTGTAACAGTCAGTACACCTACCAGAACTAAGACAAAGTGGCTGGCATCATTGAGAGGAATTGATTTCAAAACTGAGTTTACATAAGGAACAAATATCTGATGCAGAAGATATACTGAATAACTAATTTGTCCTAGATAGAGGACTGGTAAACAAAAAGAGTTGAAGCGAAGATGGTTTTCATTGATGACAAGGCTCCAAATTATCAAGCCAATTAAACAACCTAGAACCGGAGTAAAAATTACTGGGAATGTACTTCCATTGGGAATCTAGAAGATTAGGAGAATCAAGATTCCCCAAATATAAGTGAGACGGAAACGAACTCCTTGAACTACCTGCTGTGCAATCCAAGCCCCAAAGCACCACTCAAACCATCGTTGGGGGGCATTGTTCCACAGTACCAACTTGGTATGAGGGTGAGCGGTTGGAGTTAAAACTATACTTTCAGACAGTAAGCGGAATGCCAGGGTGAGGAAGAGAATACTTAACAAGACTCGGTGAATACCCCAGCGTTGAATTAATCCCCAAAAAACTGGATAAAGCAGATAGAGATGAGCTTGCACTCCTATAAACCAAAGGGCAGGATAAATACTAAAAAATGTCTCAGGGGTTAGGGTATGCAGGAGTAAGAAATGGCTTAAGAAATCCCAAATGTTTGGCAAGTGAACTAAGGGTTCACGTCTTAGAATTAAAGCCCAAACTAGGTTGAGTACTACAAAAAGACTAATAGCACCCAGGTATGCTGGGTAAAGCCGCAAAAAGCGGCGGCGAAAAAATTGAGTCCAAGTCGGCTGATAATCTTCTTTTGTTGCCAGTTTCTGGGCTTGAGACAGATGAATGCAAAATCCACTCAGGACAAAAAATATGCTGATTCCTAGTCCACCACCATATTTCAGCCAACTTATCCATACAGTTGAAGAATCAGGCTGGGCATGGCGTGCATCGGCGAAAACATGAAAACAAACTATAACCAATATTGTCAAGCCTCGAATCATGTCAAGAACCCAAAATCGATTACCTTGAAAAGAATTGGCAAGGGTTCTAGAAGTCATCTGTTGATACCTGATTAAGGAGGGTTGACCTACTTTTAAAACACTTTCTTAACACGGCAAGCAAAGCATTTGTAGGCTTGTTGACCTGAAAGATTATCGTAATATTGGTCATCTAACAGGATATTCGCGGCTTCATAGTCGGGAGTTCCGAGTTCTTGAGCCATTTTCTGCATAGGGCCAAAGGTGTTGGGAACGAAAATTGTATCCTCACGGATGCCTTCCCAGATTTGCGCGGTTCCTACGATCGCACCTCTAGGACTTTCTACGGCGATCGCATCCCCATTCTTAATCCCCGCCTTCTCGGCAACCTTGGGGTGAATCTGAATCAGGCGAATACCATTCATTTGCTTACCTGTGTAAGTCCACTGAGTTACTTCAGCAAAATGAACTACACTCGGCCTGCCAATCATGCCCATGAGCGGGTACTCTTGGTGTACAACGCCTGTGGATATTCCACCTAACTTTACTTTTGGAGTGAAAGCTTGGGGATTGACTGGGTTTTGAACAAATTCTCTGGTGTACTCAATGGTGGGATTCTTGCCTGTGACCTCAGGATGGGTGTAGAAGATGGGTAAGGCTGAGTGTCCAGCTATTGCTAACTTCTTTTCCAACTCTGGGGTATAAATTTCTACTTTGCCACTGGGAGTTAAGAAGCGCTTGCCCTGGTTTTTGGCGTCAATTGCAGTTGCTGCTTTAGAGATAGCTTTCAAGAACTTTTTCGATTCTTGTAAAGGTAAGAGAAAAGGTAGAAAGGTTGGTTATCCCAAGTTCAAAAAACGAACTAATAGTCAATCAGCTCGGTTCAGGATAGGTGGCTTTTCTATTAAAGACGAGGGCGTCTATCTTGCAAAGATAGGTGTCGTAAAACCCATTTGGTCAAGAGGATTGCCTACAAGTCCTAGCTCTGTAACTGTTATCAAAGACTGTGAAGAGCGTTATTTCTTAAGCTTTGTTGTAGATATTAAACCAATCAGTGTTAATGCCAAAAACCAAAGAATCGGCATTGATTTAGGTATCAAGACTTTTGCTGTCATGAGTAACGGTGAAAAAGCTGTGAGTCCCAGCTACAAAGCTCTAGACCGTAGAGTGCGTAAACTTCAGCGCAAGTTAGCGCGTCAGCAAAAAGACTCAAAGAGGAGACATAAAACCAGGATCAAGATAGCCAAGACCCACAACCAAATTGCTGATACCCGTAAGGACTTCTTGCACAAACTGTCAACCAGAATCGTTAGTGAAAACCAAACTATCGTTTTGGAGGATTTAAACGTGTCGGGGCTGGTTAAAAACCGTAAATTGTCTAGGGTAATTAGTCAGCAAGGATGGCGAGAGTTTAGGGTGTTGGTCGAAGCAAAATCTGAGAAGTATGGCAGGAAGTTTGTAGCCATCAGCCGATGGGAACCCACGACGCAAACCTGCTCAGATTGTGGTTACAGATGGGGCAAAGTTGATTTGTCAGTGCACTCTATTCTTTGTTTAGGTTGTGGTAGCGAACATGATAGAGATGAAAACGCATCTGTAAATATAGAAAAAGTCGGCACGGGGCATCGGCACGACTCTAAATGTACGTCGAGGGACGGTAAGACTTCTTCGGTAGCACGACCCAATGAAGCGTAAAGAATCCCCGACCGTTCACGGC
>DALYIW010000134.1:0-18101 GCA_031970155.1 Coleofasciculaceae cyanobacterium CTOTU46601
ATGGGGTAGAAAGCTTGTTTGAGAAAGCCTTCAGCTTACTCGTCACCCCTTCAGGAAAGTTACTCTGCCGGGTTGTTGTTGTGATTCTGTCTTACCAAACTGGTTATTTAGTAAAATCTGAGTACCAACTGGGTACTGAGAAAAATCGATGATTACCTCGTAGCGTTCTCCAGGTCCGATCGCTAAATTTGATGCCTTCACGGGCACTGACATTAACCCTGCATCGTTTCCAATCACAATAAAATCCTTACCAGAACTAAGCGCAAGTCGGTAAGCGCTTGAAATCGAAGCATTTAGAATCCGGAAGCGGTACTTGCGGTTAGCGACTTTCATGTAGGGCGACGGTACACCGTTAACCAGAATCATGTCTCCGTCGGCTGTAAAGCGTAATGAATTATCTGCATTTAACATGCAGTCTCGGATGGCGAGTGGCACATCGTAAGCTCCCGATGGCAGATTCAGACTATCTTCAAAGTCATCTTGGAGGATGTAGAAACCAGCCAAACCCTTGTAGATATGCTGCGCCGTTTTCCTCATCGCGTGGTCATGATACCAATAGGTAGCAGCGCGACTATTGGGATAAAGGTAATCTTTAAATCCGCCTGGTTGAACTAAGTCCATTGGATGACCATCATACTCAGGGAGTGATGGCATTCCATGCAAGTGAGTTGATGTGGCTTCGGGTAATTGATTGATGACGCGAATTACAGTTTTGCGTCCGATGCGACTTTTAATCGTTGGACCTGGAAACTGACCGTTATAGCCCCAAATCTCGGTTTTTTGCCCAGCTAGAATTCCTACTTGAGCTTTTTTCTGAGTAATCTCGTAGTAATCGGTTGTTTCATCCCTGCGCTTAGGTTGCAGCACAGGTGCGATCGGTAACGGAACTTGAAACGCCTCGCCTGTTTGACTGCTTGCTGGAAGCACTGCTCTTGTGCCTGCACTTGAGCGTTGGTATTGAAATGAAGCTCCTGGTTCGCTGGCTAAGCCCTGACGCAGGAATTTGATGGATGCTAGAAATAATCCACCTCCGAGTAATCCAAGCTTCAAGGCTTCTCGTCGGGTAATTGTCATCATCGTCTTTGACCATCAAAGTTGTCCAAAACGTAACTTGTTTTAATGTGAATCAATACTCATCATTCATGGAGGTAAACTTTCTTTTGGCCACAAGAAAAACTGCTGTTTGATTTGAATATCCTTCAGTTTTTTCTTCTGTCTAAGAGAATGGTCTCAGGCTCTCCAGAGAAATGAATAGTAGTTCTACTAAATCTTTATCGGAAATATAAATAATGAAAATTTGCTGACTATAAATAATATAAATGTTTAGTAAGCTTAACGTTATTTTAATAAAGCGTTGAACAGTTAATAAAGCCTAAAAAGCCAGTCAAAACAGTAAATATTTTCAAGAATTAACTTATAGTTTTTTAACAGAATACCGCTGAAGTTTACATAATTAGGCTTAAATGATAAACAGATCTTATGTATTTTAAAATCTGTGTAGAGAGGCTGGCTTCACACAATCTTTAAAATAGTAAAAACTTCTCTCAAAAGAAGTTTTGTTGATTGTTAAGCCGCCAGAGACATGGGATAATATATCGCTTACTTCAATAACCTTGTATAATCAAAAACTTGAAACTATAAGTTATAAGAAACAAATACAAATTTGCTGTAAGTCTGACTAGTAGTGTTACTGAGTCAAAAACATAGATAAATATTGACACTAATCTAAAAATATGCATTGACTGAGTAGTGACATAAATAACAGTTCTTGATGAAGTCAAAGGGAGATTAATCAAAAAAGCGATCGCGAAACTCTGTTCTCAAAAACCGCAAAACAAGGAAATTTAAGGAAGAACACTAGAGTGTGTAAGTTCTATCGGTTTTAGCGGACAGGTCTGGCTTTTTTCTTCTATGCACCTAATTGAGAGCCATTCTCTTATGAACGAGCAATTCCCACACGTTATGCTGCCGCAAGTTACTCACGACGAGTTGGCACGCCAAAACTTTGTGCAAAGCCTTGCTAGTCACATTAACCAGCAGATGACTCAAGGCAATAAGGTTATTTATGAAAAAGTAGTAAAGCCACGGTTTGAGCGAGAACATCAGCGCCCACCCAAAGATCGTCATGAAATTCGAGTCTCAATGGAGAAGGAACCCTATTATCAGTGGTGGAGTGCCCTACGACGGACTCAGCAGGAGCTGATGTGGGAGTCTGTCACCTGTAGTGTAGAACGTCAGCTTTGTGAGTTAATCCAGTGTGCCAAAGACAACAGTGGCGACTTGGGTTCTTTAACTCTTGAGCCAGATTTTAAAATTCCTGCTTACCAAACGGCTGTGGACATTCACTGTATGCCTGGTGGATACCACAGTGAATTCATCGAAGATGATGTTACTGCGGGAGCTATCTACGATCGCGGAGTATATGTTTATGGCAGAGGTTGGCTAGGCCCACTTAACGATGACATGGGTCAGTCTATCGTCCACAACTACCTGAAACAGGAGTATCTGGACTTTCAGCCCGCTAAAATTCTCGATATGGGATGTTCTGTAGGTCACAGCACCGTACCTTACGTGGATGCTTATCCAGAGGCCGAAGTTTATGCGATCGATATCGGTGCATCCTTGTTACGTTACGGTCATGCACGAGCAGAGGCGTTGGGTAAGCGGGTGTATTTTTCCCAACAAAATGCTGAACATACTAACTTTCCAGACCAATCATTCGACCTAATTGTCTCCCATATTCTGCTGCATGAAATTCCTAAATCAGCCCTCTACAAAGTCTTTGATGAGTGCTATCGTCTGCTAGCTCCTGGTGGGATGATGATTCATGTTGAAGCTCCCCTATATCGTCACATGGATATTTACACTGCCTTTATTTACGATTGGCAAACCGCTAACAATAATGAACCCTTCTGGAGCGCGATGCGGGAGCTAGACTTGATGGCAATTGCTACCGAGGCGGGTTTTGAGGCAGATAACGCGATCGAAACTTTTGTACCTAACGGTGTATGGAAAACATTAGCGCCTACCAGCAGTATTAAAACTGTTAACTTTAGCAGTAGGGGCACTTGGTTTGTTATGGCTGCTAGCAAATAACCAGGAGTTGATGAAATGCCAAAGAAAGCCAAGGGAAAGCGACCTGTTTACTTGGATGACCCTCAAATCGACAAGTTATTAGCAATTGTAATGGCTCTTGCTGGTGAGGTGTCCGTCTTACGCGATCGTCTTGATACTGTGGAACGTTTAGCACAAGCCAAAGGGCTTTTATCAATTGAGGAGATTGAGGCTTACCAGCCAGATGATCAAGTAGCGCAGTCGCGGGAACAGTGGCGTACAGAGTATATTGCGCGGGTGCTGCGAGTAGTACAAGAAGAAGTGGACGCTGTTACTCAAGGCAAAACAGCTTAGACGAGGGACTAAAAAAGGGTGAGGATGAAGGATGAAGGATGAGGGATGAGGGATGAGCTTAAGTACAGTAGACCTCTTGCTCTCATGCCCTTTCATCAAATTTTTGGGCTGTTTGTGTCGCCTACCTCACAAGAAAAATTGACTTTTGTGGGATCGGCCGAAGAGTCCGTCCGCTGCTATTGCGTGCAAGAGGTCTAGTAATGCAACTTACGGCATAAGCAGGTAGAGGGAAGTAATTACTCCTAGGTTTTGATTATATAAAAATAAGCATTGATTCTAGGAGGACTTTTCGATGAGATACCAATTTGATATGCCAACATGGAATGTTACTTCTATTGTGTCGGCTGCTTTGATTTTTGGCTTAGCCGCAGGTTTACCAATTGGATATATCGCTCGTCAACTTTATGGTGCAACACCCAACTCAAATTTGGCGGCTTCACAACAAGACTATCGAGAATAAGTTGCCGTCAAATATGTTAAATAATGATAAGTAGATGGGCATCAATACTTGTTCTTTCCGATCCCATATGTATTATGCCCAGCCTTCACAACTGATGTTAATTTCACCTGCTTACTTAGAGAGAAAGATTAGGGTAGAAAAAGAGCAATACTTATCTCTACCCTAATCTCTAGAGGCTCCGTGGCAAGAAAGTAAGCGGCTAGGCATTTTACCTTTTCTTGAAGACAGGACAATCCTTAAAAGTATGTAGCTAAAATGGCTCAAGGTTTTTGTCAGTTAGCCCCCATTTATAACCTTATTTGTGGCAAAACTTTTCTACACAACCGACAAATATCTCAACACCCATAGCTAAAACTGTTTCATCAAAGTCAAACCGAGGATGATGATGAGGATAGGCTAAGTTTTTGTCAGGGTTAGCAGACCCTAAAAAGAAATAGCAGCCTGGTACAGCTTGAAGGAAAAAGGACATATCTTCAGCCGCCATGGTTTGACATTCTGGTACGATCCCAGTTGGGGTTTCTACAACATCTGAAGCCACTGAGCGCACTAGTTCAGCTATCTTGGCATCATTAATGACTGGTGGATAAAGCTGCCAATAATCTAGCTCGTAAGTCGCGCCGTGACTTTGGCAAATACCCGCAATTATCTGCTCGATCCGCTTACCTAAGTAACCGTCCATAGCTGGATTGAAATAGCGCACCGTACCACTCATGCGTGCTGTATCGGCAATGACATTGTGTGCTGTGCCTGCATGGAGTTCACCCACGGTAACGACTGCTGACTCAAGTGGATTAACGTTGCGAGCGACAATGGTCTGTAAAGCATTGACGATTTGGGTGATAACAACGATTGAATCAACAGTTTGATGAGGTATGGCACCATGTCCGCCTTTACCTAAGATCGTGCAACGAAAACACTCTACTGCTGCCATTAACGCACCACTACGGACACCAACTGTGCCCAAAGGAAGATTGTTCCATAGATGCAGACCGATAATGGCGTCTACATCAGGATTTTTTAAGACGCCTTCTTCAATCATTGGTTTTGCACCCCCTGGACCTTCTTCAGCAGGCTGGAAGATGATTTTTACAGTACCGATGAAGTCATCTCGATGTTGAGAGAGATAGTAGGCGGTGCCCAGTGCGATCGCAGTATGCCCATCATGACCACAAGCGTGCATGATTCCATCGTGCTGTGAGCGATACGGTACTTCATTTTCTTCTTGAATCGGCAAAGCATCCATATCCGCCCGAATTGCCAGTACAGGGCCTGGGCGATCGCCAGAAATTGTAGCAACGATACCTGTTTTAGCAATACCAGTTTGATGCTCAATTCCCCATTCCTGCAACTTTTGTGCCACAAATTGAGCGGTCAGCTGTTCTTTAAAACCCAGTTCAGGTCGCTGATGGAGATGCCTGCGCCATTCTACCAACTGAGGCTGTAAAGCTCGAATATTGAGTCTGATTTGAGATAGGTCAACAGAAGGAGGCTGTGGAAAAGTAGAAACCATCTTTTTTGTTCTTTAACAAATAAAGTCCAGGTTCCTAACAATATAACGGTTTACTATAAAAATGCTTGGTTGAATGCACTACATAATAGGTTGTAGGGGATAAGTATTTGTTGTTTGTTGTTTATTAATAAATACAAATTACAAACTACCAGTAACTAGTAACCCTCGCCTCTATAAGTCCTTACTTGGGTGGGATGAGTTAAAGGATTTACCAGTGTAGTAATAATCGTTCTAAGTCTAAATCGGAAGCAATCTGAGCGAGCTTGGGGAGGTCAGTAGGGTCACTTAAATGAGGTAAAACACCCAAAACTGGGATATTCGTAAGAGACTCAATCAAGTTAATCGGTGCCCAGTCAGCTAACTTTGCCTCTGAATCAGACCCGACGCAATTGAGAACTATGCCTTTGAGGTGGATGCCACAAGAACGTGCTAGGGCAACATTGGCAACAGTTTGTGCGATCGCTCCCAGTTTCACAGGCACCACCAACACCACTGGTAACCGCCAATCCCTTGCCAAATCTGCCACCGTAAGTTCGTGCGTCACCGGTGAACCCAATCCTCCCAGTGCTTCCACCAATACAAACTTACGTTGCTGCTGTAGAGCATTTAATGCCTGCCAAACCTGGCTGAGGTCAATCACACGTCCTTCTCGTTCCGCTGCCACTGGCGGTGCAACTGGCGTTTGAAACTGCAACGGCGTTATCTCTTGAGGAGTTTGCTGAAGGTCAAATAACTTCTGGTACAGTTCGCAGTCTCCCGTCCCCGTTTGAATTGGCTTTAAAATTCCCAGACTCTCTTGAGGACGGTAAGTTTGCCAGTAAGCCGCTAAGGCACAGGTCAAAACTGTTTTACCTGTTTCTGTGTCGGTGCCAGTAATCAGTAGTACGTTCAATGGTTAATTATTTTGCTCCAACATTGATAATTAGCCTGAAGTTCGTTGGTTTTTTGGGAGCAATCACATTAATCTTATACTCTCCACTGCTAGGAACTGGACCCCTCCAAGACTTAACACCCGATTTTACCACCTGACCATTAGGAGCGATAATCTCAAGACTCACGTCACTAGTTTGAGGAACGTCTAACACCAGTTCCTGGTTTTCCTTAAGGTTGACTAAGTATCGTTTAATCTGCTGTGGGCTGGTTTGACCTACCAGTTGTAAACGACTTTGACTATCGGACAATCTCACTTGTTCTGTTTCGTATTTGGGGGTTGGTGACGGCGATGATGTTGGAGACGGCGATGGTGATGATGCTGGAGACGGTGATGGTGATGATGTTGGAGACGGCGATGGTGATGATGTTGGAGACGGCGATGGGGATGGGGATGGGGATGGAGACGGTGACGGTGATGATGTCAAGCCAAGTGCTAGCTTGTAATTGCTAGAAGATAAACCCTTGACTGGACTCAGTTGAATCGTGTAGTTACCTGTAAAAGGGAGTCTTCCTTGCCATCGTGTCACCCGAGTTGCCCTGTCATTGACTGGTTTTTCATTAGGGCCAAGCACACTCATCAAGACCCCTTCCCCAGAGAGAGAGGCACTGAGTCGTTGACCTTGTTGACCTGAGATGATGTAATTAGCAGTTGAGTTGGCTTTTAAATTACCCGATTGTGAGACAGCTTTGCCGGGAGACAAACTCAGGCGTTGAGTAGAGGTTGTTGGTGTTTGAGTGGGGATTGGGGTTGGGATTGGAGTTGGGGTGGCAATTGGGGGTGGCGTTGGGGTTGGTGTTAGTGTTTCTAAAGGTGTTGGTTCTGGTGTCTCAGTCACTGTAGCATCAGGTGTAATGGTCGCCTGAGGTTCCTGTTTGTTGAGGCTGCTGACCATTGCATAGGTACCCAGTCCTGCTGTCAATGCCAGTACTGTACCAACTCCCGCGACTGCCCAAGGATTATCCCAAATTGAGCGGCTGGTTGGTTCAGAAATCCTTGGGTCTCCAGGTCCTGGTCTTCTGGAACTAGAACTTGCTGGTTCTGGGCGGCGTCCTACCGCCATTGTGGCGACTTGTGAAAGGTTTGAGTCGGGTTGCTGGGAGGGTGGAGGGTTGGGGATGGGCGGCTGGGGAGAAGCTGTGGGGGATTCGATCCCTTGGAGTACTTCTCTTGCTGATTGATAGCGATCGCCAGGTCTTTGACTCAGCATCCGGTTCAAAACCTCAGCAAATTCATCGCTGACACTAGTCCTCTGACGCCAAACCCAATTCTGATTGTTATCTAAAAGTTCCTGTGGTTCTTCGGCAGTCAGTAGCACCACTGCTGTAGCGGCCAAGGAGTAGAGGTCACTACTGGGGTAAGCTCTACCTGTCTGAATTTGTTCGCTGGGTGCATAACCGATTTTCCCAACGGTTGTTATGGGTGCTGAAGAATTCGGGGCTTGAAAACGGGTTGCCAGTTCCTTGACGACGCCAAAGTCGATCAACACCGGCATACCATCCGTATTTCGCCGAATAATATTATCCGGTGTAATATCCCGGTGAATAATGCCTTTGCTGTGGATGTGGTCTAACACCGGCAACAACTGCTGCAACAGCTGCTTGACCTGTGCTTCTGAGAAGACTCCAGAGTTACTCGCGGCTGCGCTTGGTACATTCTGATTTGAAGATTGAATTACCGTCTCGGCTTTTCGTTCATTGAGCAACTCGCGATAGGTTTTCCCCTCAACGTAATCTTGCACCAAGAACAGTCGCCCGTCCTGCTCAAAGTTTGCTCGAAATTCAGGAACTTGTGGGTGTTTAATTTTATAGAGAGTTTCTGCCTCTCGTTGAAACAGTTCCTTAGACTTGTCGAGCGCATAAGCCTCTGCCTCAGGAGGAATCAATTCCTTGAGGGCACAAGGTTCATCAAAGCGCCCTTGATCTTCTGCCAAGTAAGTCCGACCAAATCCGCCTTGACCGAGAACACTGATCAAGTGGTAGCGGTTTTGCAGAATCGTTCCAGATGCTAGTGGTGGTTCCATGAGCGTATAGATCGGTTTTTACGAAAAAGCAGTAGGACACCTAGCACCAAGTTTAATACTTGACTTCTCTCCCGACTTAATTATGGGAGATTCTGAGCAGTTGTTCCGCAACTGGATAAATCCCTGTTGCTCCACATCTACTAGCTGTCACTGGACTATCTTTCCAGTGGGGACAGTCAAAAGTCCCCTAGACGCTCAGATATGCTGACATAAGTGCCACATACATTGCGCTTACTTTTGTTTTTCGTGCTACCTTTGGGAGTTCGTCACTTTCGTCATTTGTGTACATCCTCACTAAAGCTCCGGCTCAACCTGCCATTACTTGCCCCATAAGACCTTATGCTCTTTCTGCCAGGATTTCTCGGTAGCGGGGATTTCTCCCTACTAGGATAGTTCAACGTGTAGACGATTATTCCTACTTGATTCACACGTCCGAGAATTTTATCACAGACAGGCCACTATATTTCCTGCTACAGCCTTTCATCCACCCCATGAATGACGGGGGCTTTCAGCCTCTATATCTGTAAGTTGCGCTCCAAGCTGCCTTTTCCTTCCCAAAGTCAAGGGTAATGGTCAGTCTGACCTATCCTTGCCCTTTTTCCCAAATTAATTTTGTACAACATCCCGAAAACCCCAAACCCATAACTCCTGCTTTCCCATCGTAAGATTAGGTACCACTCTTCCCTAGTCTCTAACTTCTCCAATAGATAATCTTCTTGCTCTCAAAGGAGTAAATTACTGTTTTAGTATTTTGTTTCTACTGCTTCCTCTAGACTTCAGTCTTCATTTACGATGGTCATAAAACATTGGGATTTTAGCCAAAGTTTATTGATTCATCAGTAGTGGAGTTTGCCAATTCATTGTTGGTCAGTATTGTGATGACCCTTTAGTAATAATTGGGTTTTTTGCTGCTAATTGATCGGTTTTCATCGGTTCTAAATTGTTTGTGATCATTGGAAGCTTCATAACCTGAAATGATAAGATTGCGATGAAATGAGCTTCGAGGGTTTGCTGTGAGCCGTTCTGCAACTTTAACGCTTCAGCCCACGCTACTGCCAATTGCGGATAACAGTCGTCTCCGATTATTTTCTGGTTCTGCTAATGTTCCACTTTCTCAAGAAGTGGCTCGCTATCTTGGCATGGACTTAGGACCGATGGTTCGTAAGCAGTTTGCGGATGGTGAGTTATACATACAAATTCAAGAATCAATTCGTGGGTGTGACGTTTACTTGATTCAACCAACTTGCTATCCGGTGAATTCTCACCTGATGGAGTTACTGATTATGGTTGATGCCTGCCGTCGGGCATCAGCACGACAAGTTACCGCAGTCATGCCCTACTATGGTTATGCCAGAGCAGACCGCAAGACAGCAGGGCGTGAGTCAATTACGGCCAAGCTGGTTGCTAACTTGATTACTGAGGCAGGTGCTAGTCGGGTTCTAGCAATGGATTTGCACTCCGGTCAAATCCAAGGATACTTTGACATTCCCTTTGACCATGTTTACGGTTCGCCAGTCCTGCTAGACTACCTGGCAAGCAAGCAACTATCTGATATTGTGGTTGTCTCACCAGATGTCGGTGGTGTTGCCAGAGCTAGAGCTTTTGCTAAAAAGTTAGATGATGCACCACTGGCGATTATCGACAAACGACGGCAAGCGCATAATGTTGCGGAAGTGATGAATGTCATCGGGGATGTTAAGGGTAAAACAGCCGTGCTGGTAGACGATATGATTGATACCGGCGGCACCATTTCAGAAGGAGCGAGAATACTGCGTCAAGAGGGTGCTCGTCAAGTCTATGCTTGCGCCACTCATGCTGTTTTTTCACCACCAGCAGTAGAACGCCTATCGAGTGGGGTGTTTGAAGAAGTAATTGTGACTAATACAATTCCGGTTCCTGAAGAAAACCGTTTTGAACAGTTAACCGTACTTTCAGTCGCTAACTTGCTAGGGGAAACGATTTGGCGTATCCATGAAGATAGTTCGGTTAGTAGTATGTTTCGTTAATACTTCTACCGATAATTTTGGTTAACTCATCCTACGACTAAAGAAAGTGGTATCTTTTGTTGTTTGTTGTTTGTTGTTTGTATTTTTTAAGCATTTAACCAACAATAAATAACTTTTCGGCGGACGGAAGAATCCTCCCCCGTTTAAAAGACGGGGGCTTCTCGCCGCTTTCTGGTGATTCTTGTTTCATAGCTAGTCCCACAACCGATGCTGCTGTTCGGATTTAGGGTGCATTTCTAGAGCTAAAAGCTTTGACTTAATTGCTCCTCACATCTATCTATGCCTTGGTCATTTTCAACAATTCTGAGTAAGTTGGTCAACACATCTGTTCAGCCGTTTTTGCTAGTCGAGAACGGTGTAATTTTTGCCATAAGCTACTGTCGCTCAGGGTAAGGTTGAGGTTTCTTTAAGCTGTTTTTCAATCTCATCACACGCGATACAAACACCATGTTCTGCCTGGATAATGTGTCCGATTTCTGCTGCTTTGGTTACATAGTTGGGATTCTCTAACAACTCACGTAACTCCTTTGCTACCCGTGGCGCTAAATATTGCTTACGAGAAATCGTGCGTGACGTTCCCAAGCGTTCAACCCGTGCGGCATTATCCGGCTGATCATGACTATAGGGCATCACGAGAGTTGGACGACCAGCACGTAAGGCTTGAGCTGTTGTACCAATTCCTCCCTGATGCGCGATCGCACAAGCATAAGGAAAAATTTGAGAGTAGGGCACATAGCTAACAGCCAAAATGTCCTGTGAAAGATTCTTCGGAGGCGTATTTTTACCAATCAACAAGACAGCGCGACGGTTTAACTGCTTAGTAGCTTCAATACTTTCCTGATAAAAATTACCAGGAGCGCTCACTGCGGCTGAACCGAGGGTGAAAACAATCGGTGCCTCCCCTGCATCTAAGAATTGCTTTAGTTCTTTTGTGAGTTCCACTCCATCTTGAGTGCCATCATAGAACGTGAAGCCCGTCAGGACTGTGTTTGCCACCCAGTCAGGTTGAGGCTTTGCCAAGACAGGAGAAAACAAAGCAAGGACAAGATGAGGTGAAAATTTGTCGTCAATAAAAGGATTGCCGTTGAGTGGAGGTAATCCCAGTTCACGGCGAAGTTGATGAATGGGTTCTCCCCAAGACTTACTAACAAGCTTGGCAAAGTTGAGCACTCCCCGATTTACTACTAAGCCAAGCCTGCGTAATTTCGCTAGATATGGAAACAGAGGTAACACCGATGGATCGTAAGCTGAGAAAAACGAGATAGGTGCCATGGCACTCGATGCCCATTTAATCCCTTTTTTTTCTGCCACTAAGCGAGCCGCAATAACTCCTTCACCTGCAATGATGAAATCTGCATCTTTTGCACTGTGCATCAAGTCCGCATACATCTGGCGTAAATGTGGGCAGACCCAATTTCGGATGATATACTCTGAGCCTTTCTGCAAATCCATCATCTTCGCCATTTCTTGAGGATTGTCGAGAGCGATGTTATCGGGGTGCATCCGATGAAACTCAAACCCCAAGGCTTCAATTTTGGATTGATACTCTTTGTGCGTTGTAAATACGACATCGTGGCCGCGTTTGCGTAATTCAAGAGCGATCGCAATTTTAGGATGAAGATCGCCATAGGAACCAATCGTGGTTAAAACAATTCGACTCACTATCTTGCCTCTTGGTTGTTCTACAACAAGGCTTTGTAGGGGCACGAATGCCTTGGCCTCTACTTTGTGGTACTTGCAACAAAAAGGAGAGGTAGTCAATGCTACCTCTCCTCTCGTTGTTATTTCAGGATGCTCTCGCTAGAAGCCTTTTAGAAGCGGCTGCGAGCGTTGCTGTTTGGCTTGTGAATGATGAAGCTAAGTACTTGGCACTGCTTCACGTTGTCAAACCCTACCACTCGAATAAAATTATCGCGGTAGTCAGAACGGCAAGCATCTACTTCAGCCATGACTTCTGCAACAGAGCGAGCTTTGAATAAAGGCAGCTTCCACAGTGTCCAGTAGTGTTGTTCTGGTTCAGAAGATTCGCTGAATTCAACGGCTGGGATGTAACCCTGATCCAAAATGTACTGGACTTGTCGGCTAATCTGCGCGTCGCTCAAAGGTGGCAAGTAAGAAAGGGTTTCAAAACGACGCTCTTTGGGTAAAGTTTGCATGAGTTAGGTCTGTTTGTTGAAGTATGGGTGTGCAACAGGTGGCGATCGCACTACGCCGAATCGGTCACCTTAATTAGTCTTCCAAGTCCGTTGGCTGTTCGGAACGGGATGGGGGTTCAGAGAGGGTGAGTTGGGTCATTCGCTCCAGATGCTGCCGCTTATGAACCATGTTCGACTGCTGTATCCCCGTGCGAACCATTTCTGGTAAGTAGTCTGCCACTTCGTCCGCTAGATGCTGCCGCACCGTCATGATCCGAAACGCCAGTTCTTGCTTTTCCAGAAGTAATGCCCTCAAGAATGCTTCTCCATCTTGAACACTGTTCTTTGAGGAGAAAGCATGTAACCAAAGCGACTGGGGAGGGTCTGTTTCAGTTAATTGCTCCAAGACAACCCGCAGTGCTTGATAGGTCATATAGCTGCTCAGCGTCTTGGCTGTGTCCTTTGCAACTCGTTTTAAATCCATCGTCTGACCCCAGCCTTTTGAAGTATGAAGTTATGAAGTATGAAGTATGACAATTCATACTTCACACTGTACACTTCAGACTTGATCAGACTGTGTCCATCGCTTCAAACTCGAACTTGATTTCCTTCCACAGTTCGCAAGCCGCAGCCAAGTCAGGACTCCACTTGCAAGCTTCACGGATAACATCGCCACCTTCACGGAACAGGTTGCGACCTTCGTTACGGGCTTGGATACAAGCTTCTAAAGCAACACGGTTGGCGGTAGCGCCAGGAGCATTACCCCAAGGGTGACCCAGAGTACCACCACCGAACTGGAGGCAGGAATCATCACCAAAGATTTCCACCAACGCTGGCATGTGCCAAACGTGAATACCACCGGAAGCTACGGGCATTACACCAGGCATAGAAGCCCAATCTTGAGTGAAGTAAATACCCCGTGCACGGTCTTGTTCGATGTGGTCTTCGCGCATCAGGTCAACAAAGCCCATGGTGATGCCTTTTTCACCTTCGAGCTTACCTACAACGGTACCGGAGTGGAGGTGGTCACCACCAGACATCCGCAGACACTTCGCCAGAACTCGGAAGTGGATACCATGGTTCTTCTGACGGTCGATTACCGCGTGCATAGCACGGTGGATGTGCAGCAAAACACCATTACGGCGGCACCACTTAGCAAGGGTTGTGTTAGCGGTGAAGCCACCTGTGAGGTAGTCATGCATGATGATGGGTGTACCTAGTTCTTTAGCGAACTCAGCACGCTCCATCATTTCTTCACAGGTGGGGGCTGTCACGTTGAGGTAGTGACCCTTGATTTCGCCCGTTTCAGCCTGGGATTTCTCGATGGCTTCTTGTACAAACAGGAAGCGATCGCGCCAGCGCATAAAGGGCTGGGAGTTGATGTTTTCGTCGTCCTTGGTGAAGTCTAGACCGCCACGCAGGCACTCATAAACAGCACGACCGTAGTTCTTAGCCGATAGACCTAGTTTGGGCTTAATCGTACAACCCAGCAGAGGACGACCGTACTTGTTGAGCTTGTCACGCTCTACTGTAATGCCGTGAGGTGGGCCTTGGAAGGTCTTGAGGTAAGCGATGGGAACCCGCAGGTCTTCCAAGCGCAGCGCACGTAGAGCTTTGAAACCAAATACGTTACCTACCAAAGAGGTAAGCAAGTTGGTCACAGAGCCTTCTTCAAACAGATCCAAAGGATAGGCGATGAAACAGATGAACTGGTTGTCTTCTCCAGGAACTGGCTCGATGTCGTAGCAACGACCTTTGTAGCGGTCAAGGTCAGTCAGCAAGTCCGTCCATACCGTCGTCCAAGTACCTGTGGAAGACTCAGCAGCAACAGCAGCACCTGCTTCTTCTGGAGGAACCCCTGGCTGAGGTGTTACCCGAAAAGCTGCCAGGACATCTGTATCTTTAGGAGTGTAGTCCGGTGTGTAATAAGTTAATTTATAATCTTTTACCCCGGCGTCGTACCCAGCTTTCGACTGCGTGCTGGTTTTAGAGTAAGACATGTTTTCCTTCCTTAGGAACTACTGAATGTTTCAACAGGTTCTGTTGCTGTTTCTGTTGTAGATTTGGTTCTGAATTTTAGAAACCAAAATCTTTTTAAGAGGCACTCCAAGGTAACTTTTCATGGATGCAACATTACACCCATAATTCCTGTTTTTGGCTGATGCCTTGCATCACCTAACCCTTACTATTTCACCGTAAAATTGACTGCCAAAAGACAGCCTCCGGTGTAAGCGCCAGGAATTCGGTAATACATAATTTCTTAATTGTTTTGTAACTATACCAGGAATCGAATTCACTTAAACTTCAAATCTTCTTTAGAAACGCATAAACTTTTTTTATCTCTTATAAGTAATACAACTTTTTATTAAGTTTTATTGATTAAAGAGGGAATTTAAAGCCTTTTAGATTAAGGATTAACCAGCCGAACTGCGATCGCGTTGCCAAGAAGCTATGCTGGGTACTTCACGCGAGATTCTCTCGAGTTCATCAGTTCCATTAAGATGATGTTGGCTAAGCTTAGTCTTTCTGTCTTTTTGGGTAAGATTGCCCAAGATTGTTGTAACAGTCGCTCTACCCGTATCGGTCTTTTCTTGAGTGCCATGCTGCTGTGGTTAAATTTACCGATATCAAGAGCCACGACTCAGACACTGGTGCAGACGAATACAAGTCAGGTTTTGGTACAAAGTGACATCGACCAAGGAGTGTCAACCCCTACCTACCAAGGTGATCCACCACCGCCGAGTGGCAAACCTTTACCTCCTGAACGCCTGCGGCAAGACACTCAACCCCTACCAAAAGATTTTCGGGTGAGTGCCCTACAACCCGACTTTACAGGAGACCTTTGGATTGGTTCATGGCTGGGTTTAGCCAGAATTAACCCCAATACCGGAGGCCTGCTAGCTCGCATTAGTTTGCCGAACTATACCATCGGCGCTTTAGCACAGGACAAAGTGGGACGGATTTGGGTGGGAACCTACGAAGGGCTATTGCGTGTAGACCCTCGCAGCAATGAAGTTACAGCGCAGAACTATACATTACCTTCTAATCGGGTGCTATCTCTGTTGATTGACCGCCGAGGCTATCTATGGGTAGGAAGCGATCGCGGACTTTCCTTAATTAGCCCCGACCAAGGATTATTAATGACCACCTTGCAAAAACTCCCTGGTGTTAGCGCTAATGCTCTGACTCTAGATAAGGAAGGTCAGCTGTGGGTAGGAACTCTAGAGGGCGTCGTGCGTGTGGATACGGCTAGCGCGTTGATCATTGGTCGCGTCGGCGAACTACCTGGCACCACTGTACAAGCCCTTACCGTAGCACCCGATGGCATGATTTGGGCTGGAACTCCGAATAGCTTGCTTGTGATTAACCCTCAAACCCGTGAAGTGATGCGTTCTGTAACACCGCTTCGGGGACGTAATGTTACTTCTGTGCGCTTTGCACAAGATGGTAATGTATGGGTTGGTACTGATAACGGCTTATTAAAACTAAAAGCTGACAGTGGAGCTGTGCTGGGTCAAGTACCAGACCTGCCTTCTAGCAATGTTCTTGTCTTGTCTCCTGACACGGGCAACAAGTTATGGGTAGGAACAAAGGAAGGATTAGCCTGGGTAAGTTTAACGACTGGTCAAGTGAGGCCTCATTTTGCATTTGTTCGTAACGGGCCTTTAAATTTCTAGTTAATTAGATATATTCAGAACTATTCCACCTAGACGTTAAATCGCTGCAATGGCTATTACAATCCAGCAGTTAATTCAAGCCAAAAAACAAGGGCGTCCGATTGTGACGCTGACAGCTTGGGATTATGCCATTGCCCAGCTATTAGATGGAGCTGGTGTAGATATCATCTTAGTCGGTGATTCACTGGCGATGGTGACATTGGGCTACCCGACAACACTGCCCATAACGTTGGAAGAAATGCTGCACCATGCCAAAGCAGTGCGTCGGGGTGTTCAACGGGCGTTAGTAGTATGCGATTTGCCGTTTTTGAGTTATCAGGAGAGTCCCAGCCAAGCGATACATTCTGCTGGTCGAATTTTGAAGGAAACTGGGGCGCAGGCAGTGAAGTTGGAGGGAGGATATCCTGCGATCGCTCAAACTGTAGCTCATTTAACAGCAGCTGGGATTCCCGTGATGGGTCATGTAGGGCTAACGCCTCAGTCAGTTCATCAGCTGGGCTATCGGCAGCAAGGGAAAACAGTAGAAGCTGGAGAAAGGATTTTTCAAGAAGCGATCGCACTTTCTGATGCGGGTGCTTTTGCGATCGTTTTAGAACACATCCCAGCTGATTTAGCGGGGCGGATTACCCAAAAGATACCCATTCCGACCATTGGGATTGGTGCTGGCCCCCAATGTGATGGGCAGGTATTAGTCACCACGGATGTTTTGGGGCTTTCAGATCGGCTGCCACCATTTGCTAAGTCATATGTTAATTTACGCCAGATAATTACCCAAGCCGTTCAGGACTATAGCACCCAAGTGCGGGAGCGACAATTTCCAGAGTCGAAAAATCAAGATTAGTTGTTAGTTGTTGGTTGTTGGTTGTTGGTTGTTAGTTGTTAGTTGTTTGTAAAGAACATAGGGCGGCTCTCAGACTCATGAAATACAAGAATTTCTTCTGTTGTTGTACAGTCATGGATTATAAATTTAAGGTGTACCTCAAAGCCACGATAACGCTATAAATAACAAACAACAAACAACAAATAACAAAAAAAAATTTTATTCGGCGAACGCTAGCTCTTGTAAGGCATGTTGACGAGTGCTTTTTAGCCTTTTTGAAGGCGTCAACTTTTGGCAGTGTACTTGAACTTCAGTTTTATTAAATGCAGGAAACTGTTTATAGTAAAACGATGATTTACAAAGGCAAAAGCTACAGAAGCAGTGAATACATATTAAAGTCGTAAAAAGAGATTTAATATCAGCATGTACCAGCGATACACCGACAGGTTCTTTCAACTGTTTCTGAGAGCGACTATTTCTTGCTGCGATATCACGCACTTCCTTCTTGTGTATACCAATGAACGAGTAGTGCTGCCAGGTCTCATCGTAGTTATATAAATCAAGCAGCATCATCGCTGTTATTTCGTCATCAGCCTCAATCTCTAGTTCTCGTAGTGAATTCTCATCAATGTTGTTAACAAATATTCCTACCCAGGTAGCCATATCATTACTTAATTCCAATGACGGTTGAGTTTTGAGTTTTGAGTCTTAACCGGGGTGGCTATTCCCCTTTGGTGGTCGCAAACACTTTTGCGTTGACGCGCCCTTGTGTAAATCAAAGTCTTCTGACTACTGACTACTGATTCATGAAGTGGTGTTGCCTCTCCCTTGATATAAACACGGGACTTCTACGCCATCCTTCGTGTGAAAATTCATATAAACAACAAGGTATTTGTCCGAAGGCTTCACTACTTTACCGATTCACAGACAGCCTTGAGTTTTACTCCGATAGTTGCTTGGAGCTTAATCTACTCTCATTTATAGTATCCAGTAATTCTATTTAAATTTTACTAAAAAACACAAATCTCAAATTTAACCTTAAGATTCTTTAGAAATAACAAGATTAACGCTATCTTTGTAGACTCACAAACCGCTCAATTCAAGGATTGCACCTGTAAGAGCGCCAAGCCT
>DALYIW010000134.1:18182-21282 GCA_031970155.1 Coleofasciculaceae cyanobacterium CTOTU46601
GTAAGCTTAACGACAGTGGCAGCAAGAGCGCAGAACCAGCTGTACAATCCGATTCCGTTGCCTCCAAATAACGAAGTCTCTGATACCCTCACTGACAAAGATATTCCCCTCGGTGAGGGGGGCTTTGGTCGCGACTACGTAGTGAACTTCTCTGCTGGCGATCAAGTCGCGATTGATCTGACATCGGAAAGCTTTGACTCTATTGTCACTCTCGTAGCTGCTGATGGCACTACTGTAGGAGAAAATGATGATGGACCTGACGGCAGCACCAACTCTCTTTTATTTACCCGGATTACTGAGGCAGGTAGGTACATTATTAGAGTACATGCGTTTGGGAAAACTGGTGGCGGTGCCTTTAAGCTAAAAGTGACCCGACTGCGGCCTGTTCAATGAGTTGACGGTTGACGGTTGACGGCTATAACTATAAGTCAATATCGGGGCTTAAATCATGGTGAAGAGGCACAGAAAAAGGGCTTCTGTCCACTCCACTACTGCCCCGTAAGTATCCCCGGTGTGTCCACCAAGCTGCCGATGCAACCAAGCACCTGTTAAGAATGCGATCGCACTTCCTCCCACTAGCATTTGCAATAACAGCCAGCCGTTGTCTTGGTTAAGTAACAACGGAAATCCACATAAACCTAGCAAAACTAACAACCCTAACAAAATATCTTGAGGGGTGCGAATGGCTTGTTTGTGAAATGCTCCTTTACCCGTGGGTTTGAGATAAGGATAAAGTGCGATCGCGACTACTTGCCCCCAACGTCCCCAACCAGCTGAAGCCATCAAAGCCATGCAGCGGTACGTATCTATGTCTGTCAAAGCCGCTGTTTTTAGTAGCAATAAAGCTACAGCCGCCATGGCTCCAAAAGCCCCTGTGGCACTATCTACCATCACTTCTAGACGCCGCTGTCTGTCTTGAACGGCTAAGCCATCTGCCGTATCCATAGCGCCATCTAGATGCAGTCCTCCAGTGAGGAAAATCCAGCTAACAACGACCAAAGCACTCCGAGTCAGGATCGGCACACTTAACTGTTGCAGCCCAGCATCTATAATCCCTAAGATTCCCCCAATTAACAAGCCGATTAGTGGTGCCCATCGGGCAATGCCACGAAACTTCAGCGCCCAGCCAGCTGGAATCGGTATACAAGTATAAAATGTAACTGCACCCAAGAGAGTTTGCCAGATTTGACAGCCAGATTGAGCCAATTGTCGGAGTTTGAACCACTTCATTCAGGAATGACCGTCATAAATTTAGTAAATTGGCGTATTAGCAGCGGAGAAATCTTGGGATAGTATTGTTTCATACCCTACTGTATGAGCAGCAACTCTCCTGTACAACCAAAGTAATGATATAGATACTCAAAGACATTGCCTCATGTATTCCACTAGAGCGCCACTTGCCACAGAGTTCAGAATTACCTTAACTTTTGCTGTGAGTGCGATCCAAGCTCTTAAACTCAAATGTAGGGTCTATTACCAAGTGGTTTACTAACTCGTTGGAAGCAATGTCAATCCTGTTTGCATCATAGGCTTTTATCATGAGTCACCCTCAATCTCCGCGACATCTTCCAGCTCCCTGCATCATCGACACTGGCATCATTATCAATAAGCAAGACATTGGACGGCTGCTTACTGATTTAGGTCGCGTCCGATACATCCACACGCTTGATGGCAAGCTGCAAGCGGAGGGCAAAGGATGTATCGTGGAAGTCTTTTGTGACCCTATGCGTTCTACTATAATTGCCAATCAAACCCTCTATCTCAATGTTCAGAGTTTTGACTATCTACAGCTCAATCAGTCCCCAGAAAAAGACGCTTACTTCGATTTAATTCAAGATAATCGTCAGTTACGGCTGATCCCGCTATCGAATCCCTTGCAGGAGCAATCTACACCACAACTCAATGCTGACGCCCTGGAAGCAATGGTAACGCAAGTTCTAAGCGCCAAGTGGGATGTACAAATTGATGATGATAGCGATTGCCCGTTCTAGGGCATGTTTTCTTACCTCTTGTGTAGGTTGGGTTAAGCGTAGCGCAACCCAACAGTCGCTACTCTTGTGGTTGGGTTAAACCGTAGCGCAACTCAACAAAGACTACGATAAATGTTGGGTTTCGTTCCCTAGGTCTAACCTACAATTTAAGCCTATTCTGGGGCCAGACAACACGCCCTGGGGGGTTGAAGGTTGGAATAGTTTGGACGGTTGGACGATTGAAAGTTAGAATTTTCAACGTTTCACTCTTCTGACTACTGCTAAAGAGCTTAATATAAGAGCGTTGCATCAACAAAAAATTAATTTTTCCTTTAAATGTCAAGCGTCCTGTAGCCAAACCAAAGCGCGTGCTGGTGTTTTTGTCACGCCTCACGGTTTGGTGGAAACGCCTAAGTTTATGCCAGTAGGAACTCTGGCAACAGTTAAGACTTTAACTCCAGCACAGTTGAAAACAGCTGGGGCGCAGATGGTGCTAGCTAATACCTATCATCTCCACCTGCAACCGGGGGAAGAAATCGTTAAGCAAGCAGGTGGACTGCACCGCTTCATGGGTTGGCACGGACCAACTCTCACGGATTCCGGCGGCTTCCAGGTATTTAGCTTGAGTCAGCTACGAACAATTACGGAAGAGGGTGTGACGTTTCGCTCGCCTCGTGATGGACGGCTGATCAATTTAACACCAGAACGTTCCATCGAGATTCAGAATGCACTGGGGGCAGATGTGATCATGGCCTTTGATGAGTGCCCCCCTTACCCAGCAGAAAGAAAAGATGTAGAGGCAGCAGTTGAACGGACTTATCGGTGGCTCAATCGTTGTATCGAAGCCCATGCTCGCCCAACTGATCAAGCACTATTTGGCATTGTTCAGGGCGGCGTTTACTTAGATTTGCGTCGTGCGGCGGCTGAGTCGTTGGTGTCGTTGGATTTACCTGGTTATGCCATTGGCGGTGTCAGCGTGGGTGAACCTGCCCAACTGATTCACCATATTGTGAATGCAACCACACCTTATTTACCCACCAATAAGCCACGTTACCTGATGGGAGTTGGTACTCATCGGGAAATGGTACAAGCGATCGCATCGGGCATAGATTTATTTGATTGCGTAATTC
>DALYIW010000135.1:0-14590 GCA_031970155.1 Coleofasciculaceae cyanobacterium CTOTU46601
TTCTCTTCTCCCCGACTCCCGACTCCCGACTCCCCACTCCCTATTTTCAAGTTAGGGTGTCGGCAGGGAACGTCGAAAGGTTGATTGCTTCGCGCCCTGCAAACAAACTATCCCATTTCCCACTCAAAACTCAAAACTTCTTCAACAGACCTATTCTGAAAATAGAAGTCTCCGAGTCAGAAGTCAGGAGTCAGGAGTTAGGAGAGGGTGAGTAAGAGGTCTAAGCTGCTCAGAAGATGCTTCGATTAAATAGAACGCCTAAAATAGGCAGAAGACGACTGTAAAGAATCTCAACCTAAGGTTGACATAAGGTTCAGCATTACAATAACTCAGACCATATCCAGCTAAAATAGCAACTTTGTATCGGCGGTTAAATCAACGGATAGCTAGACATGGATGCTTTTTCCCTAGTCCCCCCTGAATGGACAACATCAGCAACTCACGCACTAGAGTTTTGCTGCCCTAGCTGCCGCGCTTCTCCTAAAGATGCCCAGCTGGTTTGGATTAATCGGCGATCGCCTGTCATGACCCCAGAGTATCGCAAAAAGTGGCAGGAGTTTTATCAGTGTGAATGTGGCAGTGTGTGGTGGGCTTGGAGTAGCGATCGCCCACCTTCAGATTTAGCCAAGCGTGAGAAACCACCGACTTCTTGACCTTTGAAAGGATGAGGGATGAGGGATGAGGGATAAGGGATGAGGGTAAAGCACCATTATTTCGCTCCTAACCCTTAGCCCAGTTTTCTGTTATAATACAAATGTATTAGTATAAACCCAAAAAAGACTAATAGTTTTTTGGCATGACTTGCGAACTGTGCGAAAGAGAAGTACAGGGTTTAACAGTCCATCATCTGATTCCTAGGCAGAAAGTTAAACAGAAAAAAGCTGAAGCAGGTCCAACCATCAGCATTTGCTCTGCCTGTCACCGACAGATACATGCTTTATTTGACAACAAACGTTTAGCACACGAGCTCAACTCCCTAGAAAAGCTGAAAAACGAACCCCAGATGCATAAGTTTCTGTCTTGGGTGAAGAAGCAAAAGCCTCATAAGCGCCTTCAGGTGTCTCGAAAAAAAGCGACTGTGAGTTAGTAGTTTTCCGAAATATCAAAACACTCTAGATTCCAGTCGTGTCCTTCTACAGCCAGCGCCGCTACATAATTTGGTGCTGGTGTCAATTGGTATATAGACCATCGAGAGGCGGCTTGTCTATCTCCTTGGATTCTCAGCAACGCGGCTGTTTCTCCGGGAATCAGAGAGACTTCAACCTGTTCTAGGCCAGCTAATCCGTCACCAGTAGCTTTCAGATAAGCTTCCTTGCGAGTCCAGGCGTTGAAAAATGCCTCTTGCTTGTGCTCAGGCAGGAGGGTGCTAATGACAGTGTATTCTTGGGGAGAAAAGAAGCGTTGGGCTAGTTTCTCGGCGTCTGGCATCGGGCGCATGTGTTCCAAGTCGATGCCGATTGAACGCGATCGCGTCACAGCATATAAAGCTAACCCGTTGGAGTGAGATAAGTTAAAACAAAGCGCCTCTTTGGAGTTAGTGTTAACCAGCGCTGGCTTGCCACGAGAGCTATAAGAAAACTGTAGTTGCTTTGGATCTAGGTCTAAGTAGCGACCTAGAATTGTCCTTAGAAGACCACGACCAGCGGTAAAATACTTCTTGTCCTGCTCAAAGTAGAACCTCTCGGCTCTATGCTGCTCGTCGGAACAGAGAGTTTGTGCCAGTTGCTGAAGCCGCCAAGCTGGAAGGTTAAGGTCAGCACGCCAGACATGGACATAATCTTTCAATAGGACTAAATTTTTGGGTGGGGAGTGCCACAAATTCTTAGGTGCCATTTGTAATAAATTACCTGGTAAAGAGTTATTTACGTAGTTCATGTAGTATAAGTTACCAATTCTTCATACCCCTATTCATTTTAAAAAGATGAAAATCTTCTGCTTCAGACTAGTTACCGTTGCGCTAGCATGAGAAAGCTCTCAACTTTTTTAAAGCGATCGCTATGAATATACCTGAACAAGAAAATGTAAACTATTTTGAAGTTGAGCAAGCCAGAAAAAATCAACTTCAAGATGTAAAGAATTCACAGTTCTTTCATAAAAATCCCGACAGTGGGAACTTAGATAAAATTAGGGATATTCTTGTCGGTCCTCAGATGCGGGACTATGAAAGAAGGTTTATTCGCCTAGAAGAACGTTTAGTTAAAGAATGTGGCAACTTGCGCGAGGACACAAAAAAACGGCTAGATTACCTGGAAAACTATATTAAAACTGAGGTGGATTCTTTTATAGATCGGTTAAAAACTGAGCAAACACAACGCCATGAGGCAGTTAATGAATTAGCTCAGGAACTCAATAATCTCATCAAGACTTTAGAAAGAAAAATAACGCAGTTGGATGAGCAAACTTCTCAAAACCAAAGAGAGTTGCGCCAGCAAATTCTAGAGCAATCTAAAAATCTGAACAACGATATCGAACAAAAACACGATGAACTTTTAACCGTGCTTGAGCGAGAAGCCAAAGAGCTTCGTACAGGTAAAACGGATCGTTCTACCCTTGCAGCTCTCTTTGCTGAATTGGCTGTGCGGTTGAACAATGAATCTGAAATTTCAGGTCATTCATAAGTTTTTACTGTTGGAGTTGGGTAAGCGATAAGCCCGAAGAGCATGGCGAGAGCCTATAGCGTATTTAATTGGCAATATGAATTTAGTAGAGGCGTTCTGGTAGAACGTCTTTAGCAAAGTTGGTTTGTCCTGAGCAATGTATCCACTGCTATATTTTCAAGAAAAAGGGAAAAGAAATTCTATTTTCCCTTACCCTTTTTTCTTTACCTTATCAAGCAGGTGATTTGAGGAATGACTGACTCTTTCCCCCATGAAGTCTCCAGCGATACCCCAAATAATCATCAAAATACTGCCTCAGAAGCTAGCCTTGAGACTATGGCTGAACTCCGCAGCCTGCTCTTCGGCTTAGATCCAAACGAACTCGATCAACTGTATGAGCGATTGAAAAGTCCTAAAATTGCTCCAGAGGATTTAAGTAAACTGCTTCCAGAGGCTATTATTCTTCGCACAATGCAAGATAAATTGCTTAGTGAAGCAATAGTACCAGCTGTCGAAGATGCCATTCAATCTTCCGTTAAAAAAGACCTAAATATCCTTTCTACTTCCATTTTCCCGGTAATTGGGCCAGCCAGTCGTAAAGCGATTACCACAGCCCTGGATACAGCACTTCAATCCTTCAATCAAGCTCTTGAATACAGCGTTTCTCCCCAAAGCTTTAAGTGGAGGCTGGAAGCCGTACAAACCGGAAAATCATTTGCCGAAGTTGTTCTTTTACGCACCCTTCTTTACCAAGTTGAACAAGTCTTTCTCATCCACAGAGAAACAGGCTTAGTGCTTCACCATGTTGTAAAATCGGGTGCGATCGCTCAAGATGCCGATCTGGTTTCAGCCATGTTGACAGCTATCCTAAATTTTGTCCAAGAATCTTTCAATGTACAAAAAGGCGATTCTCTAGAAACCTTACAATTTGGAGAGCTCACCATTTGGATTGAAAAAGGGCCGCAAGTGGTTTTGGCTAGCGTTATTCGAGGACACCCACCAAAAGAACTGAAAATTGTTTTTCAAGATGCCCTTGAAAAAATTCACCTCAGATTTATCACAGAACTCAAGTCTTTCAACGGAAATGCTACCCCTTTTGAAGATAGCCAACCCTATCTTGAAGACTGCCTTCAATATAAATATAAAAAACCAAAAACCAGAAAAAACTATACTTTTGTATACTTATTTTTTACAGCGTTACTAATCGCGTTAGGCACATGGACTTTTTTTGGCATTCGAGATAAACAACGCTGGGCAGCCTATCTAGAAAAACTCAATGCTGAACCTGGGATTGTCGTGACAAAAACTCAAAAACGTCAGGGAAAATTTTTTGTCTTAGGGCTACGCGATCCCTTAGCGAAAGATCCAATCTTAATGCTCAAAAAAGCAAATATCCCTCCAGAAACAGTTATCAGTCAGTGGAAACCTTACGTATCACTTGATGCAGAATTTGTCGCCGCTAGAGCCAAACAGTTACTTAAACCTCCGCCAACTGTATCTTTAGAGGTTGACGCAAACAACATTCTCCATGCAAGAGGAACGGCTCCTCAAAAATGGATTCTCGAAAGTCGGAAAGTAGTGCGAATTCTTCCTGGCGTTACTAAGTTTAATGAGGATAAGTTAGTTCCTATTGAACTAAGACAACTTGCAGTAAGTAAGAAAAAAATTGAAAAGCAAGTGTTATTTTTTGAAGTAGACCAAGCCGTACTTAAACCGGGTCAAAAACAGACACTAGAAAACTTGGTTACAGAAATCAATAAAATCAATCATTACGCAAAAATTTTGGCCAAAGATGTTCGTATTCAAATTGTCGGACATACTCCCCAAGTGAGAAACCAACCTTCTAAGCTGACACTTAGCAAAGCACGAGCATCTGTAGTCTTATCTACCTTAGCATCCAAGGGAATTAAAACTACTAATCTCAGTGCGGTAGGTGTAGGAGCTAGCCAACCTTTACGCAAAGATTTTACAGAACAAGCGCAAGACTTTAACCGCAGCGTATCTTTTAAGATAATTGTGATGGATGTCCGCAATGTAGAGACGATAAGCCGATGATCCAGAAAAAAATCTGCATGGTGGGTGCTTTCGCCACTGGAAAAACCAGTCTTGTAAACCGTTTCGTTAAAAGTATTTATTCAGACATCTACCGAACTACCGTAGGTGTAAAAGTTGATAAAAAATCATTAAATCTTAATGGAAAAACCATAAATATAATGCTATGGGATATCCATGGAGAAGACGAATTTCAAAAGGTGCAAATGTCCTATCTGCGCGGCTCATCCGGCTATCTTTTGGTAGTAGATGGAACCCGACGCGCTACCCTTGAAAAAGCGTTGTCAATGCAAAAAACTGTAGAATCAACGATTGGTTCAGTTCCTTTTATTTTGATACTCAACAAGTTTGATTTAACAGATGAATGGGAAATTGACGAACCTGTCATGGAAGAATTAACAAAAAAAGATTGGACAGTGATACAAGGAAGTGCAAAAACTGGCTTGGGTGTGGAGAGAGCTTTCTTGATCTTGGCTGAGAAAATGATGGGAGAATAGGTGCTTGACCTACCTTTCTCTGTTTTTAATTATAGTCATACTCGTACAGTATAGACTTTGATAAAAACACATTCAATAAAAAATTGATAATCTACAAAAATTTTTTTCGGTAATTTCCCTTATAATTCCAGGCATGGTCGAGTCAGTACGGATTTATTCCGGCTTTTAAAATGAATAATGAATCGCTTACAGCTGAACTCTTTGCCGCCCTGGATATTGTAGTCATGGAACAACTTGTTGATGGTTCTTTTGGTATAATTGGTACAGTGCCAGATTGGTTTTTGCACTTTTACTCAGATGCCAGCTCTAGGCGAGAAGGATTAAGACCAGGAAGCAAGTTTGCTTTTCTGGAAAACTTTCTTATTGATGCTGAATATTACTGGACATCTGGTCAACTAGAACCCTTGAAGTCAGGCATTTGGACAGAAGTTGACATAGTAGGGAACGAGTGTAATCTTGAAGCAACAGCTCTGGTTTTGAGAAGTAGAAAGATACTGCTGATTGAGTTGTTAGGAATTGCTTATGATGAAAAACATTACCTGATTCAAAAAGCCAGAGAAAATAGCTTAAGCTACCATAATTTAATTCAAGAAGTTCAAAAAAAAGAGATTTTATTGCACTGCATTGTACACGATCTATCAAGTCCTCTAACTGGAATTTTGACCTCTTTGGATCTGCTTGAACGAGAAAACTTAACTCCTCGTTCAAAAAAACGCCTCGAAATCTGTAGACTGCAATGCACTAGGCAAGAAATGTTAATTCGGAGAATGCTAGATGCATTTTCTGCTGAAATCGAATCGCTTGAGGCTTTTACAATCGATCCAGCCTTGGCTCCAGATGCACTAAATTGTGCAAGGGAAGTCATTGATAGTTTAATGCCAACTTTTTCGCTAAACAACATGCAGTTGCAACTGGATCCAAACATGGATGTGGTAAAAAAGTGGAAAGTTGTTGGTGAAAAATCTCGCTTGGAGAGAGTGCTCACAAACCTGGTAGAAAATGCTTTTCGGCATAGTCCACATGGTTCTACTGTGACAATTAGTCTTCAAGAGGATGAAGAAGGGATTGTGATTAGCGTGGAAGACGAGGGTTCTGGAGTTTCACCGGAGGTTTCTCAGAACTTGTTTAAGAAATTTTCCCAAGGTAAAAATAAATCAGGTAAAGCGGGGCTTGGGCTTTATTTTTGCCGCATCACCATTGAACGCTGGGGTGGCACTATCGGTTATTCACGCTGTAGCGAAGGCGGTTCTAGGTTTTGGTTTCGTCTGCCAAAACCTTCTATTGAAAGAAAGGATGATAGATGATAGCACAGCGGGACGTTAGTCCAGGATGAGTAAAAAACACTACTGACCCCAAACAACAAACAACAAACAACAACCAACAAACAACTCAATCCTAACTATTTCTTTAGAAAGATATACGAGCTACAAAACTTATGATATATTTTTTCCTTAACTAGAGTAAGTCAGCCGAATCTATTGCTTTACCACTACAGGGGTTGCCTACAACGTAAAGCAGGAACGGGGGAACCATCTTTCGGGGCGTATTCTCTAACTTTTCAACGAGTAGAGAGGGGCATCTCTCAGCCCTAGCCCGTCAGCTAACTCCGTAGGCGTTGAGAGGAGACTACTGAAAGAATAGGCATTTTTGCAATGCCTTGATCTCGTCAGTTTCTCCTGCTGGTACTGCTCAGTTTTTTTGTACCTGCTCTTGACCTGAGGCATTGTATATGTTGTTTCAGCTAAATGTAGCGGCAATAATCGCCGTTGCTGGCCAAGCTGCGTGGAAGCGAGCAAAACCAGTCATTGTCCGGGATGTTGTCTTACTGCCTGCCTTTGGTATTTTGGGAGTTCTCCTCTTGTGGTGGATTGTGGCTAGCTTCAACCACGAGTTGATGCCCTACCCCCATGAGGCGCTCATCGCCAATCTGGATTACATTCTCCATCCGTTTTACCAGCGTGGACCGGGTGATTTAGGCATCGGTTGGTTATTGATAGCTAGTATTCGTCGTGTTTTACTGGGCTTTGGGTTAGGGGCAATTGTCGCTATTCCCTTGGGTTTTCTCATTGGGATGTCCAAAGAAGCAATGATGGCGCTCAATCCTGTGATTCAGATTTTCAAGCCCGTATCACCACTAGCTTGGCTCCCCATCGCCCTAGCTATTTTTAATCTGGCAGATCCTTCAGCAATTTTTGTTATCTTCATCACCTCTTTGTGGCCAACCATTATTAATACTGCCCTCGGCGTTTCTAGCGTTTCCAAAGATTATCTTGATGTCGCACGAGTGCTAGAAATGCCGCGATGGAGAAGAATTACCAAGATTATTTGGCCGGCAAGTTTGCCCTACATCTTTACAGGTTTGCGGATTAGTTTGGGAATTGCTTGGTTGGTCATTGTTGCGGTAGAAATGCTTACAGGTGGCAGTGGGATTGGCTTTTTTGTCTGGGATGAATGGAGCCGCTTTAATCTAAATTCAGTGTTTCTGGCCATCTTAGTGATTGGATTAACGGGGCTGTTTTTAGACTTTATGGTCGGCAAAATCCAGGAATTGGTGACGCACCGACGAGCAACACCCACTAACTGACCTTTGAAAGGATGAGGGATGAGGGATGACGAGCGTTGCTCTCTTCGACGGTGCGTAGCGTCGGGATGAAAGATGAAAATTTTTTGGGTAAAGCACCTTCATTTAATTATGGGGTTATTCCTCCTTCCTGCATTCATCCTTCTCAATGACATCTAAAGCAAGAATTTAATAGACACAATCAGAACAGATTGGGAGCGCTTCAACGCCCCAATTTGTGGTATTTCTGACCGAGTTGAAGAACGCTGAATCTTTACAGTTCAGCTGGGCGTGAAAGCATGGAGGACTGACAATGAGTGATACATCCTCAAATTACTGGAATCGGCGCGACTTTCTGACAGGAATGGGAGCAACAGCGGCGAGCATGGCACTTTCTTCTTGTGCCCCTAGTGCTAGTCGTTCTCCTCAGGGACTGACTAAAACAGCCGAGGCAGTGGAACCGGTAGTCAATCCCAAAGATTTGGAAAAACCAAATCTTACGGTTGGGTATGTGCCAGTGAATGACTGTGCACCGTTTGCGATCGCATGGTACAAAGGGTTCTTCCGTAAGTACGGCCTCAATGTTAAGCTCAACCGGGAAGCTAGCTGGGCGACCTCTCGCGATGGTATTATTTTTGGTCGCCTAGATGCCTCGCCCGTAGTTTCAGGGGCTGTAACCAATGCCAGAATTGGCGCAGAAGGCGCACGCCATGCTCCCTTGTGTGCGGCGATGACGATTCACCGACACGGTAACGCCATGACGATGAACAAGGCGATGTGGGACGAGGGGCTGCGTCCCTGGCAAGAGTACAACGGGAACCTAGAGGCGTTTGGTAAAGATTTCCGTAGATTCTTTGACAAACAGCCACCAGAACGCAAAGTCTGGGCTGTTGTCTTGAGTTCTGCAATCTACGAATACTTTGTCCGCTACTTATCTGCCTCGGCTGGTGTCGATCCTCTTAAAGAGTTTCGGATCATCATTGTTCCCCCACCTCAGATGGTGATTAATGTGCGAATTGGCGCAATGCAAGCATATATGGTAGCAGAACCTTGGAATACACGGGCAATTAAAGGTAACGAAGGCATTGGCTTTACCTTTGCACAAGGCAAAGAAGTTTGGTTAGGACACCCAGACCGATTACTTGGGGTAATGGAAGACTTTATTGTCAAGTATCCTAAAACTTATCGCTCTCTGGTCAAAGCGATGATTGAAGCTTGCCAGTATTGCAGTAAACCTGAAAACCGCGAAGAGATTGCCAAAATTCTTACAGGACGGTCTTTCACTGGTGCAAAACCCAAGACGTGCAAGACACCGCCCATGATTAATGAAGACAACATTAAATCACTGGATGATAAGTGCATTAAATTCACCGGCCCTGCACTTCTGGGTAACTACAACTACGGTGGGTTTGATGACAAAAACCGCACCGTGAAGTCAGAGGATACAACAATTTTCTTTGATATCCCTAAAAACATTCCTCAACAGCCAGGAGAACACTCCACATTTCTTTGGCAATCTGAAAGTATCTGGTTAATGACTCAAGCAGCGCGTTGGGGACAAATTAAGCAATTCCCCAAAAATGCTGAAGAACTGGCTAACAGAGGCTGGAAAACTGACCTTTATCGAGAGATTGCGACAGAGATGGGCATCAATTGTCCCAAGGAGGATTTCAAAGTTGAACCTCCTGAAGTCTTCATTGACAAGAAAGGCTTTGACCCCAGCGATCCAGTCGGCTATCTCAAGAGCTTTGAAATTCGGGCAGACGCTCCCCAACGCTTTTATATGTCTTAATAAGGGTTTATAGGTTAGTCAGTTAATCGGTGGCAATTGCTCTTCCAACCTTTAACTTTTTAACCTTCAGCCTTTAATTTTCAAACCTTCCAACCTTTAACTTTTAGGAGCCTGATCGTGAAGCAATATCCTTCCACAACTGGTAGAGCCAAGAAAGATACAAGCGGCCAAGGATTTCTTGAAGTTGAAAATCTTGTTAAATCCTACCCTACCCCTGATGGCGGCGAACTAACTGTCCTAGACGGAATTAATCTCACCATACACGAGGACGAATACATCTCTGTAATTGGTCACTCAGGTTGTGGCAAATCCACAGTGCTGAAAATGGTTGCTGGTTTGGAAAAGCCAACTTCTGGCTCGATTCGACTAGAGGGAAAAGAAATTCGTAAACCCGGTGCAGAACGGATGATGGTGTTTCAGCATTACTCCCTGCTGCCGTGGCTAACCGTGCAAGAAAACGTCCGGTTAGCTGTAGATGAAGTATTGAAAAAAGCCTCTCCTATCGAGAAAAAACAGATAGTCAGCGAACACCTGGCAATGGTGAATTTAACAGCAGCAGCGAATAAATATCCGGACGAGATATCTGGGGGGATGAAACAACGTGTTGGGATTGCTCGTGCTTTAGCTATTCGCCCTAAGGTGTTGCTTATGGATGAACCATTTGGTGCTCTAGATGCCCTAACTCGCGGCAAGTTGCAGCGGCAGGTACTCGACATATGGGAGAACAACCCGCAGACGGTGATGATGATTACTCATGATGTCGATGAAGCCCTCTACATGTCCGATCGGATTGTGATGATGACCAATGGCCCAAATGCTAAAATTGGAGAGGTATTAGAGGTGCCGTTTCCGCATCCACGCGATCGCCAAGCGCTACGTGCATCAAAAGAGTATTTTGAGCTACGTAATCACGCTTTGAATTTCTTGGATCGGTATTTCACCCAAGACGAGTAAATTGTACAAATCGTTACTTCATTTATTGAGTGGGCAGCCTAATCTAATTCAAGCTGGTAGTTAAGATTTGTCAACTTGGAATTTGGAGCGGAGGAACCAATCTTTGGGGCTAATCTCAGATTTAAACAGGTGTTAAGGGGAAGGATGAAGGATGAAGGGATAAGGGGAAGGATGAAGGATGAAGGATGAAGGATGAATAGCCCCATAAACAAATAATGGTGCTTGAAATATTGAATATTTCTTTTTTCTTCATCAATAAATTCATGTACTCTCATCCCGGACTAACGTCCCGCAACGCTCGTCATCCTTCATCCCTTATCCCTCATCCTTTCTTATTTAGGAGTCAGAATACAGGATTCAGTAAGGGGTTAACGTCTCCCAGCTGAGTTAATCTTCACCAAGTCGTTGGAAGGCGAATCTTTACTCAATTCTATGTTCAGAGTTCTCAATTCTGAATGCTTCTGTTGAGAGAGACACCTTCGAGTCTTAGCCCGTCAGCTAACTCCGTCGGCAGTGGAAGGAGTACCAAACACTTTGGCTTTATATAGCAAAAGACAATTGGCTTCTCCTTACAGCTATCACTAAAAACTAGAGCCTATAGTGCTAGCTATTTATGCCCCCCTCTCGTGCCTAAGTTATTTATTTTTTGGAGAGGTCAAAGCTATGAACATTAAGCCAATGTTGGTGCGTCTTGAAGGCGCGATGGATCGAAATGATTTAATTGAGCAAATGCTATTGTTGCCTGAGCCAGCCTCAGCTGCTTCTAAATGGGCTGACTCGGCAAAATCAGTCAACTTAGTCGTCGGCTATAACGCCTCTCCCAGAAGTCAAACCGCTCTAGATTTGACGATGTGGATTGCTCATCAAACCCGTTTAGTGACTCAAAAGCAAGTCACGGTTCAAGTTGTCTACGTTATCGATGAACTTCAATGTAATCAGTGTCCAGATATTTTAAAGTCAGTTGATGAAAATAACTCATCAAGCTATCCGTTTTCATCAGAAGTGTCAAAAACATCAGCATCCAGAAAGACTGCTACTTCTGTTTTAACTAAACCAAAAACTCAGAAGTTTGCAGTAGCTAAGAAGAAGAAATCATCAGAGCAACGCTGTTCTAAGGTAACTTCTTCCAAAACTGATACGTTTGATCAAGCCGATCGCATTTTATGGCAAGCCCGTTGTATGGCTGAAGAATGGCGGGGTTCTTTCAAAGCTCATCTGCGGTTTGGTGACGTTGCTAGCGAACTCAAAGCCGTTGTTGAGTCAGAATCAGCAACTCTACTGCTGTTAGGCTGTACCTCGGTTAATCATCCCATTGTCCAGAAACTAGGTACTAATTTCCCTTGTTCAGTGTTGGGTATTCCGACTGAAAGGATTGAAAGTTAGTTTTTGTTGTTTGTTGTTGGTTTTTTGTTGTTTGTTGTTTGTAATACAATTCAAATAACCAACGATTAATTTGTGATTTGTTGTTGGTTGTTTGTCATACCAAGTCTCGCGTGACGAATGTACTTTATTTGCCCTCAGTCTAGAAGACTGGGGCTACACAAACTCTCGCTGGTCTGCACAAGCTACTTTTGTGCATCTTTAGAGAGAAATAGTATAAAAAAACTAACAACATAACAACAAACAACCAACAACAAACAACCAACAACAAACAACTAACTATTTTTAGTTCTTCCAGCGAGACTAGCAACTACTGTAGCTAATTCGATTGGCTCCACGGGCTTGGGGATGTGTATTTGAAATCCTTGGGCGATCGCTTTTGTTCGATCTTCTGTCCTAGCATAGGCCGTTAGCGCTACAGCAGGAATCTGTCCCCCTTGCTGAGGACACAGCGCCCGTACCTTCCGAATTAAACTGTAACCGTCTTCTCCTGGCATCCCGATGTCGCTGACTAAAACATCAGCTTTTACCTGTGAGACGGCTTCAATCGCCTCTTTAGCAGATCCAACAGGGGTTACTTGGGCACCACACTGTTCTAGGACAGCGATGATAAATTCACGGGAATCTACCTCGTCGTCAACCACAATTACTCGCAACCCATCAAGCGAAGGCGCATTGTCGAAAGGCACTCCACTACTAACGGTTGGCTGTGGTTGCTCTAGATTTTGGGTCTCAATCCGAACCGGGATAGATGGTAGCTTGACTGTAAAGGTAGCTCCTCGCCCCTCTCCCTCGCTGTCTGCACGTACAGTCCCACCATGTAACTCTACCAGGTGACGCACGATCGCTAATCCCAGCCCTAGTCCATTGAATGACCGAGTACTCGAACTATCCTCTTGCCGAAAGCGCTCAAAAACATAAGGTACAAAGTCCGGGTTGATGCCTTGTCCCGTATCTGCGATCGCAATCTCAACATGAGCATCAGTCCGTTTCAGCCCTACCTGAACACGCCCCTCTTTGGGGGTAAATTTAATAGCATTGGATAACAAATTCCAGACAATCTGCTGTAAGCGATCAAAGTCGCCTGTAATTAGACCCACTGCTGGATCGAGTACGGTTTCTAGTTGAATAGCTTTCGCTTCCGCAGCTGGCCGCACAGTCTCAATTGCCGCCTCAATTACCTTCACCAGTTCAACAGGGCGTACATTTAAGCGCAACTTGCCCTGAATAATCCGGGAAACATCTAGCAAATCTTCAACTAGCTGTGATTGTGACCTAGCGCTGCGTTCAATAGTCTCCATAGCGCGTGCGGTTGTGGCTTCGTCAAACTTGCGAGTATTGAGTAACTGAATCCATCCCAGCATGGCGTTCAGAGGCGATCGCAATTCGTGAGAAAGAGTCGCCAAAAACTCATCCTTCAAGCGGTTGGCTGTCTCAGCAGTACGCAGGGACGTTTCGCTGGCAGCCCGTGCCTCTTGTTCCCGAATCAGTAGCTGGGTGCGTTCGTCTTCTGCTCGCTTACGTTCGGTAAAATCGCGCATGATTTTAGAAAATCCTCGGGGTTGTCCAGTCTCATCTCGTAAAAGTGTGACAATGCCACTACCCCAGAAACGCGAACCATCCTTACGCACATGCCAGCGTTCATTCTCAGCGCGCCCTTCCTTCACTGCTTTTTTCAGTTCTCGCTTATCCTCACCGCGATCGCGGTCTTCCGGTGTAAAAATTATTGAGGCTGATTTTCCCAGAATTTCTGCTTCCTGATAGCCTAAAATGCGTTCTGCCCCTATACTCCATCGCGTCAAACACCCGTGGGTATCCAGGAAGAAAATTGCATAATCTTCCACATTCTCCAACAATAGTCGGAACCGCTCTTCACTTTTGCGTAGGTTTTCCTCCGCCCGTCTCTGATGTGTGATGTCAGCCACGATGTAAACGGCACCCGTAAAAACTCCATCTCCATCGAAGATTGGGTCTGTGGTTACAGAAAACCACTGGTTACCGAACCGGAGTTCCATACTCTCTCGTTGACGAGTTTCCTGGACACGAGTCAAGAGAGTCACTTCGGTAGAATCAGGCTGGGTTGGCATCAACTCATGATGCAGGCAACCATTAATTTCGTTAAATGGTTTGTTTAACAACTTCGTCATAGCGCTATTACAGCGCAAGACTCTGCCTTCCTGGTTCAACAAACAAACACCGTCATTCATGGCATCGAAAGTAGCTTGCCACTCCTTCGCCAACGCCAAAGCCGACTCCTCAGCTTGTCGCATCCGCAGTAATGCACTAATTGTCGCGATTAATTCAATCGCCTCCACCGGCTGAACCAGGTAACCATCTGCCCCACTGTCTAATCCCTGTACCTTGTCCTTACTCTCGACAAAACTGGCGGAGAGCATGAGTATGGGAATCGAGGCGGTAGTTGGGTCGGTTTTGAGTTGGTGAGCAATCTCGAATCCATTAATACCAGGAAGCTGTACATCCAGGATAATCAAGTCGGGTCTTGCTTGAGCTATGGACTGTAGCGCTGCTTCCCCCGTGACGGCTTCCACAACACTAAACCCTGCATTTCGCAGCATTCGGTTAACGACATAACGATTAGCTGCGTTGTCGTCTACGTGCAAGATAGTAATGAGTGGGCGCTCAGGCATAACTGTTAATTAACCTTTGTTAAACACCTCCAAGATTAGTCCAGCTTTACTGTATCTTCTTGTGGATGAAGACAGGATGAGGGATGAGGGATGAGGGATGAGGGATGAGG
>DALYIW010000135.1:14671-21148 GCA_031970155.1 Coleofasciculaceae cyanobacterium CTOTU46601
TTAATTAGGTCGAAAAAAAGAAACCTTCATTATTTAAACCACCATTATTTATTTAGGAGGCTATTCCTCCATTCATCCTTCATCCTTCATCCTTCATCCTTCCCAATGACCAGAGTATTGATTTTGTTCAAAAGTAACAATCTATCTACAGGCTTAATCATGAAAGCATCGGCTCCTAAAGCCATTGCTTGTTTCTCATTATCAATTACAGTAAGCACTAAGATGGGAATAGGTTGTGTGTCTGGATTACTCTTCATTTCCTTTAAAAATGCCCAGGTGTTATGCCCTTCGAGCAAAATATCTAGCATGATGGCTATTGGCTGAAACCTCTCAAGTGCCTGTTTTGCCTGAGTAAGCGATCGCACCGCAATCATTTGATAACTCGACTCCTCAAAGTACTTTTCGTAAGTAAAAAGCATTTCAGAATTGTCTTCTATCACCAGTAAGGGAGCACGCTCTGGATCTAGCTGCCAATTCACGGGCGGCAGTGATTCTTTCTGGCTAGCACCAGGATAAACAATAGGGATAGATGTAAAAAATGTCGAGCCAACCCCTAACTCACTAGTCACCCAGACGCTTCCTCCGAGTAATTCAACTAGCTTTCGAGAGATGGGAAGCCCTAGCCCTGTACCTTTAACCTTTTTTTGCAGGCCAGACTTGACCTGCACAAAGTCCTCAAAAATTCGCTCTCGATCTTCCGGTGCAATCCCAATCCCAGTATCAGCTACAGAGAACGTAACTCTATCATGACCCTTGACAGCTGAAATCCGAATCTCACCCGTTTGTGTAAATTTCAGGGCATTGGAAATAAAATTTCTGAGAATTTGGGCTACTTTGGCTTCATCGGTATAAAGAGTTGGCAGGTTAATGGGTTCTTCAAAGACTAAAGAAATTGACGAATTATAGGCCAGGAGAGGGCGCAGCATTCCTTTCAACGTCCCAAATAGGTCGCTTACTTCAAACTCATTCGGATGAACCTCAACTTTCCCAGCTTCAACCTTTGCTATGTCTAAAAGGTCATTGACTAACTCCGAGAGACCTTCAGCCGCTTGGCGGATAAACGTTACTTGTTTTTCTTGCTCCGTTGTTAAGTCCCCATCGAACCGTTCTAGCAGGAGTCGAGACAGAGACATAATCGAGTTTAGCGGCGTGCGAAACTCATGGCTCATGTTTGAGAGGAAACGGGTTTTCAGTTCATTGGCTTTTTGTAAAGAAGTTGCTTTTTCGTCCAATTCAGCGTATAATGCTACGACTCCTCGATTAGTGTCTTCTAGCTCCTGGTTGAGTTGAGTTAACTGCTCCTCACGCTTACGGAGTTCTTCTAGGGTACGAAGTAATTCTTGATTTTGCTGCTGAATCTCCTCATAGGGATTTTGGGGTGAGAATCCTGTAGAGACACTGGGCGATCGCATTACCAACTCATCCGCAATCTGTCCTAAGCGTTCAACTGTCAGCAAGGGAGCGTGTTTGGGTAAGGTTTTTCCCATCAGCACACTCGTGCCCTGTCCCGGCGTTGACTCGATGTGGAACTGATCCATCAGGTGCTGACTACCAACGATGCCTACCCCGATTCCGGTTGTCGATATCTGCTGTCCATCCAGAACAGCCTTTAAATTTGCAATACCTTGTCCTTGGTCGCGAATGCAGATTAGGAAGCTAGTTGGGGATTCTCCTTCCACCCAAAATTCTACTTTGCCACCTTGAGCATATTGGAAGGCATTGCGAGCGATTTCTGAAACCGCTGTGGCAAGGCGCGTCTGATCTTGGGAGTCAAACCCTAAAGCTTGGGCAATCTGCCGTGCCCGTTGTCGGGTTAATACAACATCTTGTTCGTAGCGAATTTCGACAGTCAAGATACTGGTTTTCATGGCAGGTTTTCCTCCCTAGCCACCAACACGGCTACATCATCACGCCCTCGCTTAAAGTCTCGGTACAGTACTCCAGCAATCAAGCTGGGATGTCGGGTGAACAGTCCTGGATAACGATCCAAGCGCCACTGGGTTCCTAATCCATCAGAGTGCATAACTAAAAGTCCCCCTTTAGGCCAGGGGTAGATAAATTCTTGGATTTTGCGAACTTCATGCCCGACAGTGCCGTTATGGGAAACCAGGCTACGGTTTCTTTCGGTAGAGAGGATTGTAGCAGCAATATTGCCGACTCCGGCAAAGCAAACAGTTTGGTGTTCAAAGTCGATCAGTGCGATCGCTACAGCTGCTCCCCGTGTCTTCCGCAGCGCGGCGTGAGCTATTTCTATAATTTCTTTAGGACTGCGGTGGAGATTTTCTCGAAATATCCTCACAGCTTCCAACGATGCATTAGCCGCATGAGGTCCGTGACCTAACCCATCAGCGACCAACAGCAAGCTACGATGATCACTGTGAGCGCTTGCCCAAGCATCGCCCGAAACCTCCTCACCTGTTTTTGGTAGATATACTGCGCCAAGCTGAAGATTATCCCTAGGCTGATTTAGAGGTAAGGGGCTAGCCCAGAGGTGGGCTAAAATCGCAGTCCCAACTTGGGGAAGCGAATAAATATCAAAAAAATTCGAGAGGCGCATCATCGCCCCTAACCCAGTTCCAGACGTTCCGGCTGTCGAAAATCCGTCTTGCAAGCACTCCTTGATATTGTCGAATCCAGGCCCTTTATCCAAGGCCAAGATTTCTACACCTGCAATGTTGTTCTTTTCCAGACTCTGTAAGACTAGCACACCATCTTGTGCGTGCTGAGCCAGGTTATTAGCAACTTCAGTTACTACAAGACCAACCTTTCCGCGTGCCGTTTCATTAAAGCCAAGACGACTGGCGAATGCGATCGCCTTTCGTCGCGCTTCGCCAACCTGACTCGACTCTGAGATGGGTAAGGCAATAGAGTTACTCATAGTTTTATCATTGACGACTCCCCGCGCATAAAATGCGGGGGATTGGAGAAGAGTAATTACTCACCCTTCCCTCCACTCGAACAGATTGAGTTGTTCCCATTCCGTTTGAGGGTTCTCAGGCTCAGTCGGCAACCCAACTGATAACCCCTGTCTTACAACAGGCTCCTTGAGCGTAACTTTCCCGTGGACTACGGGTAGTGGAAGATAAATTCCAAGTTCAGATAATCCCCGTGCAGCAATGACAACGGCTGCGTCTATATCGGCATCAGCTATCCAGCCACAGGATTCACAGAGGAACTTCTCCTTATCCCTATTGGTTGGGCTGGTATAGCCACAGCAACTACATTCCTGGGATGTGTGCTTAGGGTTGATTTCATGAACCAGAACGCCTGACTTTGCAGCCACAGCTTTGACTTTCTGTTTCAATTCACCCCAAGCTGCATCGGTTATGACTCGGTTTAATCCTCGCTTTTGTGCCTGCCTATTTTTCAGATACTTCCCAGTTTCTGGGTCTTTTTTAGGCTTGCACCGAGCCATCATTCCTTTGATATTAAGATCTTCAAAAATGATGCAGTCGGCAGAACCTACTAACTGGTGGGCAACCTTCCAGTGGTAATCAGTTCGTTGTTGCTCTACTCGTTGCTCTAATCGAGCTAGTGCCAGTGAAGCTTTCCGACGACGGGCAGAGCCTTTCTTTTTTCTGGATGCTCTGTGAGCTAGCAATTGACGGCGCGCTAAAGCCTTTTTCCCGTACTGGGGATTAGCAATCAATTCTCCAGTGCTAATTGAGGCGAGTTTCTTAATCCCTAGGTCTACTCCAATTGCTGTTTTGACAGTATCAAGTGTTGGAATTTCGGGAATTGTTTCATCGCTTAGTTGTACGGAGAGATACCACCCATCCGTCTTCCGCCTGACCGTAACTGTTCGAGTCGCAAATCCATCCGGGAAGATACGCGACTGAAAGAACTTGCACCAACCAATTCCGGGTAGCCTTACCTTGTTCCCTTCAAACCGCACGTCTCCCGGTGGATAGCTAAACGAGCGATACTTACCTCGGCGTTTGGGTTTGGGATATCCCCCATCTCCCTTAAAGAAGCGCCCGAAGGCGTTCTCGACTCTCCTGAGCATCTGTTGGAGAACGTGGTGTTGGATGGACTTATACCAAGGACGCTCTCGTTTTAGGTTCGGCAAGTCGGCATCTTGTTGCGCCAATGCGCCTCTCTTCTTTCCTTTGGAAGTCCAAGGGTCGCCATACAAGGCATTCTTGCTGACACTGCAAGTTAGCGGACAGCATTCTGCTTTGGTTATCAGGTTGCAGTAGTTTCCCAGTACTGGGGCAAATGCCTGCTCGTAGGCTTCTGTCCGCTCCCGAACCCTGAAGTTGTACTGTAACCGCAACATCTCCAAGTGTTTCTCCATGACCAACGACTGTTGGCGAGACGGGGATAACTTGTAGGTGTAGGCGATTAGCATTAGACGTTTTTCTGGTTTTGAATGTACTCTTTAACAGCTGTCAACAGAGGGGGCAGGGGGAGCTTCTGGGAGCAGGGGGAATAATTTCTTCTCCATCTTTCTTTCAAGAAACACATTCTAAAACCCTTATGAATGAAAGTTTCTCTGTCCTACTCCCCACTCCCTACTCCCTACTCCCCACTTTTTAGTCACTTCCACTTAGTAATTGTGACGCAGGTACCTTGTCCTACTTGGGAAACAATATTAAATTCATTAACCAGTCGCTTCGTGCCACCTAAACCCATACCCAACCCTTGCCCAGTTGTGTAGCCGTCTCTCAATGCCAAATCAATATCCGCAATCCCCGGTCCTTGGTCTTCAAAAGTCAGCCGTAAACCCCGATGAATTTCTTCCTGGAGTGCTTCCAGTTTTACCGTCCCCCCACCCCCATAATCGAGAGTATTTCGAGCTAACTCACTAGCGGCTGTGACAATTTTGGTCTGGTCTACCAAACTAAACCCCAGTTCTACAGCCAACTGACGCACGGATTGTCGAACCAAAACAATATCGGCGGAAGATTGAATGCTGATGGTTTCAAACGTCGGCATACCCATCGACACTCCCCCTTAGAACCGCCTATAGCGATGCCCTCAGAAGTGCCATTCCCTTCTCTATATTTATGGCTGTGCGAACGCCTGTGAGAGAAAGACCTAGTTCTACCAAGGTAATGGCAACAGCTGGCTGCATTCCTACGACTACAGTCTGGGCATCAAGTACCCGCGACATTTTGGCTATGTTTCCTAAGATTCGTCCAATGAAGGAATCGACGATTTCAAGGGATGAAATATCAATCAGTACAGCACGAGCGTTTGTCTGAGCAATCGAGTTTGTCAAGTCATCCTGTAATGTCATGGCTAGGCGATCGTGCATATCGACCTGAATGGTCACTAATAGAAATTCGCCCATCTGAAGTATGGGAATACGTTCCATAACCGTTAACTCCTAACTCCTTAAATTTGAGCTTGTGAACGGTTGATAGTAAATCCAGCTCGTTTAACAGCCAGAGCAAAGGCATCCGCTAACGTTGCCTTAGTAACGATATCGGCTAGATCTACTCCCAAGTAGACAATCGTTTGTGCAATCTGAGGGCGAATCCCGCTAATAATGCAATCAGCCCCCATCAGACGCGCTGCTGTTACCGTCTTCAGTAAGTTTTGAGCTGTCAGGGTATCTACAGTAGGCACACCTGTAATATCGATGATGGCCACATCCGAACCAGTCTCTACAATCTGCTGCAATAGAGACTCCATCATCACCTGAGTACGACCACTATCTAGGGTACCGATGACGGGCAAAGCTAAGATACCTTCCCACAGCTTCACAACTGGCGTCGAGAGTTCTATCAATTCTTCTTGCTGACGGAGGATTACTGCTTCGCGGGCTTTCTGATAGCTTTCAATCGTCCAGAGTCCTAACTTGTCCAGTAGGGTCGTTCCTAAGCAAATCTCTTGAGTGAGAGTTGCACTATCTTGTGAAATTTCTTGGTGTAAGCGGTTGAATAGAGCTGGCTTCAATGAGAAAACAAAGCTTGCCGTTTCTGTAGACGTGACGCCCTTCTGACTACTAGTGCGGGAAAAACTCGCCAGCATTTCTCGCACATCATTCCACTCAGATGCCCGAATATTTGTCAAGTTACCCGACTGTACAGCTTTATTGCACAAGTCAAGAAAGTCTCTACACTCCTCCGGCAGTTCTGTCTCTTTGAAATAGTTGTTGCCGATACCAGCCTTCAACTGCTCCGAGAGCCAGTCATTCAACAATTCGGTTTGGTATTTTCTGAGAATCTCCGGGATTATGCTGCGATCGCCCAAGCTCATCTCAATGGTTTCCTCTGTCAGTTTAAATCAAGTGAGTAGTGTTAGGGTAAAGTATTTAGGCGTTTAGGGAACTAGCATCAAAAGTTTCTAGAGACAAGTCGCGTTGCTTTTGGGAACGCTCGTGTCTCATGGCATCTAAGGATTATTCAACGTCACTGTGTTGAGTCTTGGGTAGTTTCCTAAAGGCTATTAATTTAAGTTATGTGGGGGATAGCGTGGGACAGATAATAGATGTGTCACGATACCTTACGCTCAACGTACCATAACGAG
>DALYIW010000136.1:0-4016 GCA_031970155.1 Coleofasciculaceae cyanobacterium CTOTU46601
CCCTTGCCCCTACAAAAACTGTGTTCAACTCAATTGAAAACCGCTATAGTTGACAAGCACTCTAGGAATTTACCTAAAACGCCGGAAGCCCCACGCTGTCACAATAGGGCAGCGCTGGGAGAAGTCAGTGACCTACCAACCGGGATGCCATATCTTAATAGTTTGGTCATCACTACCACTGACTAGGATGTCTCTATTCGGGCTAAAGGCAATGGACTCAACAGACTTGGAATGCCCAGAGAGAACACATAACCGTTTACCGGATTGCAAATCCCAAAGCTGAATAGTTGTGCCACAGCCACTTGCAAGAGTCTGACCATCTGGGCTAAAGGTAACAGAGGTAGTTCCGCTAGACGCAATGCCTCCTGACTCACTAGAAAAAGTCCGCAATCTTTGACCCGTATGGGGATTCCAAAGTTGGATGACCATGTTACTGCCGCTAGCGAGAGTCTGACCATCTGGACTAAAGGCAAGGGATGTAATTCCGCTGGTGGTAATCCCGCCTGATGGTCTGGAGAAAGTACGCAACCGCTTGCCGCTGTGAGGATTCCAAAGGTCAATCGTCCCGTCCAAACTACCAATGACACAAGTTTGACCATCGGGGCTGAAGGTGGCAAGTCGGGCTGAATCTGAGTGACCGTTTAGGGTAAGCAGCAGCTTGCCTGTACGCACTGCCCAAAGCATAATTTTTTGGGCAATACTAATCAGAGTTTGACCATTCGGACTAAAGGCAATGTGCCGAATTCTATCTAAGTGCCCTGTGAGGGTTCCTAAGAGTTCTCCGCTGGTGATTGCCCAAAGTTTAATGGTTCTGTCATAGCTGCCACTGGCAATGATTTGACCATCTGGACTAATGGCAATGCAAGTCACTCGCTGGGTATGTCCAGTGAGGGTGTGGAGCAGTTTACCAGTAACCAGATCCCACACTTTGATGGTTTTGTCATAGCTGCCACTGACCAAAATCTTGCCATCTGGGCTAATAGCAACTGATTTGACAACATCTGAATGACCAGAGAGAGTACGGCGCAGTTGAGTTTTTTGCCAGGGACTGGGTGGCGCGATAGTGGGCAGAACACCTGTAATCAAGTTCAAGAGTGGTCTTGGTCTCCAAGGAAACTTTGAGGTACTTGGCGTCTCAACTTGGGCCGGTGAGGGGCTAACTCTCCTGACTGGCGTCATTAGAGGCAGTGGTGCTACAGGGGAGTCAGTTTCTTCTAGGCAACGTAAAATTATGCGTGGCGTTTGAGGCCGCCTGCCTGGAAAAGGTGCCATTAGGTAATCAATCAAATCAATCAATTCCTTGGACACCTGTGGGGCGGACTCTCGCCAATTCAACTTTCCGGTTCGGGAGTCTTTATCAAAATCTGTGGGACTTTTGCCTGTCAACAGATAAACAAAGGTACGGCCTAAAGCAAAGTAATCCGATTGTGGTACTGCTTTACCCTCTGCTTGCTCAGGTGGCGTGTAGCCCGCTGAAATGATTACTGTACCTGTCACATTTTCGTCTTTCTTCACCAAATAGGTTTCTGTGACTTCCCGGACTGCACCAAAGTCAATCAATGCCAGATGTCCATTGGCTCTGAGCATGATGTTAGCTGGCTTGAGGTCTCGGTGAACCAGTTCTTGTTGATGAAGTTGATCTAAAATCTCTGCTAGTTGTTTTAACCAGGCGATCGCTTGCTCTTGAGGAATTGGTTTATTTCCTCGTTTCTCCATCCACTGCTTCAAATTGGGACCATCAATTTTCTCCATCACCATGCAGTAAATGGCTTCGCCCCTCTGGTCGATCAGCGTAAAAAATCCATCTGGCTCTACTTTAGGAATGCCGGGATGCTCTAATCGACTCAATACATGAGCTTCTCGCTGGAATAGAGAAATAGCCTTTTGTTTCCATTCTGGGCTAGAGAAACGCTCCAAACTCAGAATTTTTAGAACTTTCCGCCTACCGCGATCGTCTACTACAAAAGTTTGACCGAAGCCCCCTTGTCCTAGTCGTTTGAGGACTCTATAACGGTCTTGAAGTAACACCCCTGGCTGAATCATGAGAGCTCTCGCAAAAGTCACTGGTTACTACGTAGCTGTAGTACTTATCTCTCTTCATCTTGGCACTTATGCAAAAATCTCAGCTTGCTGCAAATCGTCCTCAGTAGACCTAAGTAGATTGAGAATGTTGATTTTTGCATATCCTACTGCTTGTGGCGACTGTCCTTTTAGAAGTATAAGAACTTCATGAAGCTGCTGTTCAACACTGTTGGCGCTTCTTGACATTACATGCAGCCTGTCCATCACCCGCCTTACAATTAAGCGAAAGTGAATTTCTCTAACATTATCTTCTTCCTGCTCTTTAAGCAAGGCATGGCTTCTTAAAAGTCCCAGTTTATCGATTGATTGATTTTTGGCGACTGTCAAAATATCTTTGCAGACCTGTTCGATCAATTGATTAGTCACGTACTTCCTAATCACGGGCTGTAGAGTTAAAAAGGCAGTACTGCCTTCTGTACTGGGTTCTTCTTCAAGTAGCGATCGCCTTTTCAAAGATTCTAGAGCTGATAGTAATTCAGATAATGATGCTCCAGAAAACCGTAGATCTGATTTTAATTCAGGTATTGAAATCGGCTCAGTCTCGATCGCAACGCAGTAGATAATCCCTTTTTCTAAGTCTGACAATCGCTCAAATTGCTGATAAAGCAGGCTAGGGAGAATATCACCCAGCACCAATGTACTCTGATCGAGAAATTGAGAAATATCGCCATTAAAGATTTCTTGAATCGTGGTCGCAATGATTTTTAAAGCTAAAGGATTCCCCCGATAAAGCGCAATGAGTTCTTCCCACCCACGCTTGAGAGTAGAAAATCCTTTGGCTTCCAAGATTTTTCTGGCATCTTCTTTAGGTAAGCCCTTGACTCGCAAGGCTCGGACAGGTAAAGTAGCTCCTGCTAAGGAAGCAATTTCTATCGGTTTCTCTCGGCTGGTTAACACTAAACAACTTTGATGGCGTTCTTGTCCCACTCGCCTGATGAGTTCCCCATAACCCTGATACCCTTCTCGATATTGCCCAGCGAGTCCCCCACTGCGTAGAACTATCTCGACATCATCTAGTAGCAGCAAACAACGGTGTTTTCGTAAGTATTCAATGAGTTGCGAGACTCTGCCTTCTACCGTGGGTTGTAACTCGGTTTCTTGGCCATCCGACAAAAATTCGATCAGATCAGCTAGGAGTTCTTGGACAGGTGGGGCATTGCGTAGCGATCGCCAAATTAAATACTCAAACGAGGGTTGAATCTGTTCTGCCAGCTTTACTGAAAGGGAAGTTTTGCCAATTCCACCCATGCCCAATATCGTTACTATACGGCAGCGATCGGTCACAATCCAATGTTCTAGCTCAGTGAGTTCTACGGTGCGACCATAAAAGGTAGAGATATCAATGGCTTCTCCCCAATCTTGATGTGTATTGGCGATCGTTGAGCTGTGGTGTTCTACAATCTCTTCCCAGTTGAGTCCCAGAACTTCACAGTATGCCTTGAAAGCTGGGGCGTTGATGGATTTTCCTTGACCCCAGCGTTTCCAGGTTCCCTCTGAGATACCTCTGAACAGTTCCTCTTTTAGTTCCCAGTTGGTATTTGGCTCTAGAACTTTACTCGCTTCTATAAGCCATCTAGGGTCATATAACGTCCACCCTTTTTCCTTTCTGGCTTGCTTAATTCTGGCTATTCCCAGTCTAGAGGCTTTCAGAGTCGGCACGGTACATCCTAGTTTGACGATTGTCAAGATCGATTCTAGATCAGCTATCAAAGCTCTGGATCAGCGTCTAACTGACCCCAAAGCGATCTTGTCACCGCCAGCTAGATCGAAGATCTTTGAAAGAAGGGAAGGACAATCAGACAGGTCGTGCATAAGTTCCTCCCGAACTAGAGATACCTAATGGTAGAACAAACTCTTCAATCTTCACCTTTATCCTTTTGAGAGAGGTTCACAATGGCAGACAACAATGAGTATCCGAAGAGCAGCAAAAAGAC
>DALYIW010000136.1:4067-10236 GCA_031970155.1 Coleofasciculaceae cyanobacterium CTOTU46601
TTGCCACCAACAAGATGGCTCTGAACCGTCTCAACTCAAGTCAAATAATGGGGTATTCTGGACTACTGTAATTGGTGCTCTTCTAGCAATCTTTTTCCTACAGATGAGAGATACTACCCACAATACTCAATATCTCAAAACTAAGTCGTCCCCGGAACCTATCGCTATTCATAGCAATACCCAATAAAGATTAAAAAATAGTAATTGTCAGGAGGTATAGACTTTCAAGGCTCGGTTTAGTTATGAGTTTTGAATTTTGAGTTTTGAGTTTTGAATTAAATTCAATCACTTTGCCTTGGGGAAAGAAGCACCATTATTTATTTATGGAAAAGACAGATATCTAATTGAAGGCACCACTAAGATAAGTTATGAATTATGAGGGTTGAGTTTTGAATTAAAAATAAATTTTCAACTCATCCCTCATCCCTCATCCCTCATCCCTCATCCCTCATCCCTCATCCCTCATCCTTTTTTGGTCACCCGACTACTCGTCGATTTGCCAGACATCAAGACTCAAGGATTCATCAAGTATTTTTTTCGGGCGTAGCACTAGGATGACACGTCCCAAGAGGGTAGCATTCGGGGAGTCTGGGAACCACTGAATTTCTAGCTGTCCTGACTGGTCGATCGCAAAGTAACTCTCGCTGTCCCATTCCTGCTGAGTTCGGTCGATGACTACCAAAATCTCTTCGGGTTTGTCTGTTTGTTGATTGGGCAGCTGATGGCTGTTACACAAAATCCCCACAGGGTCTTGCGCTTTCTTGATGACTTGCCAGCCAGGTATGGCTACTAGCGTCTGCTTTCCAGGTACCTCAACCAGCTGGAAAGCACCTGTCTTTTCAAGAGTAGGAACCTCTTTTAAGTCAGTGACTTTCAGTGGTAGATGACCGGCTACTGGCAATAGGCGAGGCAGTTCTTCGTCAATTTCAACGCGGTAGAAGGGCAATCGAGGAGCAGAACGACTACTGCCGCCAATAGATTCAGTCAGCAACTTCTCGATTTGTTGCCGCGCTTCCTGGCTATGAGCAAACATCAAGCCCCGTGCAATCAAACGCGAACGCTCTTGCAACTCCTTTTGTTGTCGTGCGAGTTTCCAATATTCATAAGCAACGGCGTCACCAGGATGTTTGGTGAATCCTTGGGGTAGAGTGCTTCTGCGGTAAAACTCCTTGAGAGCTTTAGCCACTTCTCGTGCTCCATCACTGTCCAAATTTCTCGCTACGATAAATTCAGCAGCATCAGCGCGTTCTGGTTGGGTGAGAATGCGTAACTCGTACAATATATCGCTGCCAGTTCGCTCAAAACGCGATCGCACCGCCTCGGATACTCCAGCATTTAGCAAAGTTGTATGAACCTGAGATGCCACAATCACTTGATTTTGTTGGATTGGCTCAAACCCAGTTGCTTCAAAAATCGTCTGGGGATTGTAACCAGCTTTTTGTAGCTGCTGGCAAGCCTGCCCCCACTTTACCCAGTTACTTTCTTTGCGCCGGAGCATTTGTAGTAAATTTTCAGCATCTATGCCCCCTGACTCGGATTGAGGGTGACGATCAGGAGTGCCTGGTGGTATTTCAGTCATGATTTAGGGAAAATGAACAGTGCGCTCAAATGGCAAGATTTCTTTAAATTTATCGCGATTAGATATCACTCTATATAGCTCTTGACAACTGACCACTGACCAACATCCATAATATTTGACAGAAAATGCTAGGTTATCAGTCTGACAAAACTTGTGATTTCCTACACGATTTGATTTTCGAGGCTGATCTAAATCAAGCTTAGCCCTGCCATAAATTTGTTCCTAGTTTAGAGTTGTCCTAAGGAGTTTATTGTATTGTTATGGACAATACTATTCCTAATCTTGATAGTATCAGCCGTCAATTGATGAGCCTAGAGCGCCCTAAAAAACCTAAGATGCTTGTGGTAGACGATGAACCAGATAATCTGGATCTGCTTTATCGAACCTTCCGGCGAGATTTTGAAGTCCTCAGAGCAGAAAGTGGCATCAGCGCCCTGTCGATGCTTTCATCTGAGGGAGAAGTAGCTGTGATTATCTCTGACCAACGGATGCCGGAAATGAAGGGAACGGAGTTTTTAAGCAAAACGGTTCCTCAGTTTCCCGACACCGTGAGAATTATCCTAACGGGTTTTACTGATGTTGAGGATTTAGTCGAAGCAATTAATGCTGGGCAAGTCTATAAGTACATCACCAAGCCTTGGGACCCTAATGAGTTGAGATCAGTGGTGCAACGTGCTGCTGAAACGTATGAACTGCTCAAACAACGGACAGAGGAACTGCAACGATCGCAAGCACAAACAGCTCTACTGGCAACCATTGTGCAAGTAGCTCAAGAGTCAGATAACCTAGAATCTTGCTTGGAGCCAATCACCAAGGCGTTTGGAGAAAGCTTCGGCGCAGATGTATGCATCTTACAGCTAGTGGAAAATAATGCACTCAAGGCAGTGCAGCAGACTTACACAAGGCTGGAAACGATCGCAGGCACCTTGGAAAAAGACCCCCTGGTTCAAGAGGCGATCGCTTCTCACTCTGTTCAGGTTTGGGTAGATGCGCCCGGTGCCACACCCGTAGCTAGTGCCCAATACTATAAAAGCGCGGGGATTAAGATACACCTGCTAGTTCCCATCCTCTACCGAGGTTCATTACTGGCGGTTCTATCACTCCAGTGGACTCAAAGAACAACACCTCTGCGAGAAGATGAGCTCAAACTCATTCATCTTTCGGCTCAGCAGGTTGGTTTAGCGCTTACTGTTACCTCGTTTCATTAATGATGATTGATAGCCGCGTGAAGCCCCCAGCATCAGAAATTCGCGATTTGTTTGACCGCATTGCTCCAGTTTACGACCAGCTGAACAATTCATTAAGTCTGGGACAGCACCGCGTTTGGAAGCTCATGGCGGTAAAGTGGAGCGCTCCCCAGCCGGGTGATATTTGTTTAGATTTATGCTGTGGTAGTGGTGATTTAGCCCAACTACTGGCGCGGCAGGTTGGAGCAGCCGGTCAAGTTTACGGGGTAGATTTCTCGCCGGCTCAGTTAGCGATCGCTCATCAACGGGTGGAACGTCTATATCCACCTCCCCCAATTCGTTGGATCGAGGCAGACGCTCTTGACTTACCCTTTGAAGACAATTATTTTAACTGTGCCACCATGGGCTATGGTCTACGGAATGTAACAGATATTCCTCGTTGTCTATCCCAGTTGTACCGCGTTCTCAAGCCTGGTGCTAAGGCCGCAATTTTAGACTTTCATCGCCCGACACAGCAGCCCCTTCGTGCCTTTCAACAGTGGTATCTTGACACGATAGTCGTACCAGCAGCCCAGCAATTAGGCTTGAGTGAAGAGTATGCCTACATTACACCTAGCTTAGAGCGATTTCCCACCGGGCCTGAGCAAGTAGAATTAGCCCAAAAAGCGGGCTTTACTGCCACTCACTATCCAATTGCGATCGGCATGATGGGAGTCTTAGTCTTGACGAAAGCTTCAACAACCGCCTGATTAGGCTAATGCATCTCAGCAAAAATACATAGTCTTATATTTTACCACAGGTGGGGGCACGATATATGGTGTCCCTACCAGGACATTTCAGATTAAAATTAACACATATCTTGACTAATAAACTGGCGCTTTGCTCTAGATGTTGAGTGTTGTTTGAGTTAGTCCTTAGTCTATTGGCGTGCTTCCAAAAGCTTTAAGCAGTTATCTAAATCAGGATTACGGCGTATTGCCAACCCGAACACAAAGCAGTCATCTATGGCGATCGCTCCTGTATCAAGCCTATCTCTAGACTACTAACTTGCCTAAAATTTTGGCGATCGGGTTTCGGTGCTAACAATCTTCCTTGTCTCCTGAATCTGGTGCTTCAGGAGTTAACTACACTGTTCCAATAATTCTGAGGACTTTTTTGACTACCCTCGTCGTTGCTGACTGGGTGAAAAGCACCTAATGTTTACATCACCACTATAGAACAAGCTTTCCATGACCAGCAGCTTAATAGAAATTCCCGGATATCGCCTCATCGAGCAACTCTACGATAGCTCTAGAACCACAGTTTACCGCTCGCTTTCTGAGTCAGACCAAAAACCATTCGTTATCAAACTCCTCAAGAGCGAATATCCTACTTTTAACGAACTGGTACAGTTTCGGAATCAGTATACCATCGCCAAAAATCTTGACCTGGCGGGAATTGTTAAACCAATTGCACTCTTAAACTACCGCAAGGGTTTTGCCTTGGTAATGGAAGACATTGGCGGCGTTTCCCTTTCTGAGGAAATCGGTAGAATTTCTAATTCTCTAAGCGAATTTTTCAACATTGCTATTCAGATTGTCCAAACCTTAGAAGGATTATATAAAAACCGAATTATTCACAAAGATATCAAGCCTCAGAATATTCTAATTAACCCTGAAAACCGAGAAGTTAAACTAATTGATTTCAGTATTTCCTCACTTTTACCCAGAGAAAACCAGGAAATTACTAACCCTAACGTTCTCGAAGGCACGTTAGCTTATATGTCTCCAGAACAAACCGGAAGGATGAATCGGGGGATCGACTACCGCACCGACTTTTACTCGTTGGGAGTGACATTCTATGAACTGTTAACGGGACAACTTCCTTTTGTATCTACTGACCCCATGGAGTTAGTTCACTGTCACATTGCCAAGATTCCTACTCCTCCAATTGAGGTGAATCCGGCTATCCCGATGATGGTCAATGACATCATTATAAAATTGATGGCGAAAACAGCTGAAGAACGCTATCAAAGTACTTTTGGACTACGATATGACCTGGAAAACTGTTGGAAACAATGGCAAGAAACAAGCAGCATTTGCCAGTTTATCTTGGGAACAAGGGACATCTGTGAACGCTTTGTAATTCCCGAAAAACTCTACGGACGAGATAGGGAAGTACAAACTCTATTATCTGCCTTTGAGCGGGTTAGTGAAGGTAATACAGAAATCATGTTAGTTGCTGGATTTTCCGGCATTGGCAAAACCGCTGTTGTCAATGAAGTTCACAAACCCATTGTCCGCCAACGGGGTTATTTCATTAAAGGGAAATTTGACCAATTCAAACGCGATATTCCCTTTTCAGCGTGGGTGCAGGCTTTCCAGAATTTGATGCAGCAATTGCTTACTGAAAGTACCACCAATGTGCATAAATGGCAAGTCAAAATATTAGAGGCTTTGGGTGAAAATGGTCAGGTTATTATTGATGTCATCCCAGAATTAGAGTACCTGATTGGCAAGCAGCCAGAAGTACCAGAACTAGAAGGAATTGCTGCTCAAAATCGCTTTAATTTGTTCTTTGGTAAATTTATCCGATTGTTTGCGACAAAAGAACATCCTTTAGTGATTTTCTTGGATGATTTGCAGTGGGCAGATTCTGCTTCTTTGAAGTTGATGCAATTGTTGATGAGCGAGACAGATACCCGCTATCTGTTACTAATGGGAGCATATCGGGATAACGAAGTTTTCGCTGCACATCCCCTAATTCTGACCTTGGATGAGATTCGTAAAGACTCGGCGACAATTAATCAAATTACTTTAGCACCCTTAAACCAACCTTCTCTAAATTGCTTGATTGCCGATACTCTTTCTTGTCCAAAAGAAAGAGCAATGCCTTTGACAGAACTGGTTATTCAGAAAACTAAAGGTAATCCTTTTTTTGCAACGCAATTTCTCAAATCCTTGCATGAAGATGAGTTAATCTCATCTGATGTGAATTGCGGCTATTGGCAGTGTGATATTGCTAAAGTGAGGGCGCTGGCATTAACCGATGATGTAGTCGAATTTATGGCGATTCAGTTGCAAAGGTTGCCCGAAAATACTCAGGAAGTATTGAAACTAGCTGCTTGTATTGGCAATAAATTTGACTTAGCAACTCTGGCAGTTGTTCATGAAAAATCTCAGGTTGAAACGGCGGCTAATTTGTGGAGAGCATTGCAAGAAGGGTTAATTATTCCTATCACTGAAGTCTACAAGTTCTTTTACGAGGAGTCAGGAGTCAGGAGTCAGGAGTCAGGAGTCAGGACAACCAATAACCAACAACCAACAACCAACAACCAACAACTAACCGTTTCCTACAGATTTTTACATGACCGAGTGCAGCAAGCTGCATATTCTCTAATTCCAGAATCCCAAAAACAGTCAAC
>DALYIW010000136.1:10280-17668 GCA_031970155.1 Coleofasciculaceae cyanobacterium CTOTU46601
GAGAAAATTTTTGATATTGTCAATCAATTGAATATTGGAAAGGAGTTAATCAAGCTTCAAACTGAGCGAACTGAACTATCACAATTAAATCTGATTGCTGGAGGTAAAGCTAAAGCTTCAACGGCTCATGGTACGGCTAAAAAATATTTAACTGTAGGCTTAGAAAACCTAGCTGTTGATAGTTGGCAATCCCAGTATCACCTAACTTTAGCCCTCTACGATTTAGCCGCAGAAGTTGCCTATCTCAATGGCGATTTTGTGGAAATGGAACGATTAGCAGAAATCGTACTTCAACAATCAAAAACCATGTTGGATAAAGTGAAAGTCTATGAAGTCAAAATTCAAGCTTTTAACGCGCAAAACCAACTTAAAAAGTCCTTAAATTTTGGATTAAAAATTCTCAATTTACTGGGCATATATCTATCCGAAGAACCACAGCTAACAGAAATTTCACGGGCTTTTGAAGAGACGCAATTATCTTTGCAGGGGAAACGCATTGAGGACTTAATTGACTTACCTCCAATGACTGACCCGCAAAAACTTGTAGCTACTCGTATTCTATTAAAACTATGTCCTGCGGCCTACATGGTCACTCCCGAACTATTGCCCCTGATTATTTTTCAACAGATTAAGTTAGCACTTGAATACGGCAATGCGCCGACTCATACACATGCCTATGCTAATTATGGGCTAATTTTGTGTGGAGTAAAGGCAGACCTTGATTCCGGCTATCAATTCGGACAACTGGCATTAACTCTGCTCGAAAAACTCGATGCCAAACCTTTCAAAGCCATGACTATTTTTGTAGAATCTTGCTTTATCAAACATTGGAAAAACCATATCAAAGAAACATTAAAACCCTTTCTAGATTCTTACTTTAGTGGTCTAGAAACTGGAGATTTAGAACACGCTGGCTATTCTGCACATAGGTACTGTTACCATTTATTTTTTAGTGGGGCTACCGAACTTTCAAGAGTTGAACTAGAGATGCAAACTTACAGCGATGCTATCAACAAGATGAATCAGGATAGCATTCTTCGATTGCATGAAATTTACCATCAAGTTGTATTAAACTTGCTCGGTATGGTCGAGAATCCTTGCCGTTTAATTGGTTCAGCTTGCGACGAAACTAAACTCCTACCGCTTCATATTTCAGAGAATTACCGAATAGCGTGCTACTATTTTTACTTAAATAAGTTAATTCTTTGTTATCTTTTTGGTGAACACCACCAAGCTATTGAGAATTCTGTTGAAGCGGAAAAGTATTTAGATGCAGCAATAGCTTCTGTATTGGTGCCGATATTTCATACCTATGATTCTCTCTCTAGGTTAGCCGTGTGGTCTAGTTTTGACAGTGAAGAACAAAAACAAATTCTGACAAAAATAACAGAAAATCAAGAAAAAATGCAAAAATGGGCAACTCATGCCCCGATGAATTATCTGCATAAGTTTTATATCGTAGAAGCTGAACGGTATCGAGTCTTAGGAGCAAATTTAGAGGCGATAGAAATGTACGATCGCGCAATCGAACTTGCTCACACAAATGAGTACCTCAACGAAGAAGCACTCGCCCACGAACTTGCTGCCAAATTCTACCTAAACTGGGGAAAAGAAAAAATAGCCCAAGTCTACCTAACTGACGCCTACTATGCCTATGCACGCTGGGGAGCAAAAGCCAAAGTTGAGGACTTAGAACAACGATATCCCCAATTACTCGCCCCCATCCTGAACCAAAACAAGAGTATTCATCCAGGAAATACGATTACAACAATGACCCATGGAACGATTACCTCTACCAGTTCAGGTATTTCAGAAATTCTGGATTTGACAACAGTCATCAAAGCATCTCAAGCCCTTTCAGTCGAAATCCAGCTTGATAAATTACTCTCAACTTTAATGCAAGTAGCCATTGAAAATGCAGGGGCTTCTAAAGGTGCGCTCATTCTAGAACAAGGAGGCAAACTACTCATTGAAGCAACAGGAAATAGTGGAAATTCAGATATAACAGTTCTCCAATCTATTCCACTCGAAACCAGTAACGAGATTCCCAAAAGCTTGATTAATTATGTGACTCGAACTCAAGAACCTCTCATCTATAACAATTTACCTAAAGAAATTCCAAATTCTAACGAACCCTACATCATTCAGCATCAACCCAAGTCGGTATTGTGTCTGCCGATTCAACATCAAGGAAAAGCGATCGCAATTCTTTATCTAGAAAATAACCTAACTACAAATGCCTTCACTCCCGATAGATTGGCTGTCTTAAAAATCTTAGCCTCTCAAGCAGCAATCTCGATTGAAAATGCCCAACTCTATGCCAACTTAGAAACCAAAGTAGAAGAACGAACTCAAGAACTTTCCCAAGCATTAAGCCATCTAAAAACTACCCAAGAAGAACTCGTTCAATCAGAAAAAATGGCAGCTTTGGGACAACTTGTAGCTGGCGTTGCTCATGAAATTAATACCCCCTTAGGTGCCATTCGTTCATCTATTGGATATATAAGTGACTTTCTCGAGCAAAACCTCAACCAATTGCCTTTATTTTTCCAACAACTTTCTCCAGAACGTCAACAGCAATTCATCGAAATATTGGCGCGATCGCAACAAAGTACAATCACCGTATCAGGTCGAGAACGTCGCCAATTAAGGAAAGCAATTTCTAGCCAACTACAAGCTCAAGGTATTGCCCAAGCTGATACTTTCGCCAACCTTTTACTCGACTTAAAGATTTGCGATCGCCTCGAACCACTTGTCTCTCTGTTCCAAGATTCAGAGTGTGAAAACTTCCTTAAAACTGTGCGCCAGTTTGTGCGTTTACAAGAAAGTACACGAGATATTAACACTGCCTCCGAAAGAGCTGCAAAAATTGTATTTGCACTGAAAACTTATGCCCGTTTCGACCAAACAGGAGAAACAATTGAAGCCAATATTATTGAAGGAATTGAAACCGTTTTGACTCTGTATCAAAACCAACTCAAGCATGGCGTGAAAATCATCCGTAACTATCAAGAGTTGCCCCCAATCCGGTGCTACTTTGACGAACTAAACCAAGTCTGGACAAATCTGATTCACAACGGTTTGCAAGCGATGAATAACCAGGGAACTTTAACCCTTGATGCACAATTGCAAAATGGATATTTGCAGGTTAGCATTACCGATAGCGGAAAAGGAATACCCCAAGAGATTCAAGAAAAAATATTTCAGCCGTTTTTTACCACTAAATTACCAGGAGAAGGCAGTGGTTTAGGACTAGATATTGTCAAAAAAATTGTAGAAAAACATCGAGGAACAATCGAGTTTGAATCAGTGCCTGGTCAAACTACTTTTACCGTCTCTTTACCGCTTAATAGTCAGCAAATTTAGGGTAGACCTTGCTAGCCAAAATCCTCTATTGAAGCAGAGAATCAATCGTCAGCAATGCCCACTCTACGTTTAATGATCCACTACAATCTACCAAAAACGGAACATGTCAAAACTAGCAATCTTATGCGTTGATGATGAAGTGATTATTCTCAACAGCCTTCTCCGGCAACTACAAAAAGCTTTCGGCGATCGCTACATTTACGAGACTTCAGAAAATGCGGAGGAAGCTCTAGAAATTATTGAAGAATTGCAAGAGGAAGACACAGGTATCATAGTCATCGTTTCTGACTGGTTAATGCCAGGAATGAAGGGAGATGAATTTTTGATCGAAGTTAATAAAAAATTTCCCAAAGTGGTCAAAATACTTTTAACTGGTCAAGCGGATGAAGCAGCAGTAGAACGAGCAAGACAACAGGGTAACCTTCATCGTTATCTCCAGAAACCTTGGCAGGAGCAGGAATTAATTGAATGCATTCAAGAGGGTTTAGTAAAATTATGAATAAACCTGTCATTATCTGTGTTGATGATGAAATCACAGTGCTTGATAGCTTGAGAAGAGAACTATCAGAAGCCCTAGAAGATAGCTTTGAAATTGAGACAGCCGTTGGTGGGATTGAGGCTTTAGATTTACTAGAAGATCTGCTCGCAGAGGGATGCGACATTGCGGTAGTCATCGTTGACTATATTATGCCTGACATCAAAGGAGATGAAGTTTTAAAACGTATTCACCAGAGTTCACCCAAAACTCTCAAAATTATGCTAACGGGTCAAGCTACTCTCGAAGGGGTGACTAATGCAGTTAACTTTGCCCAACTCTATCGTTATATTCCTAAGCCTTGGCAAGTTGAACAACTCAATCTCACCGTCCAAGAAGCACTCAAAATTTATGAGCTAGAGCAGAAGCTTGCCGAACAAAATGCCCAAATTACAGCTAGCGAGCGTCGCTTCAATCAGTTTTTGGAAGCAATGCCTATCGGCGTATCCGTCCACGACGCAACGGGAGCATTGACCTATGCTAATTGCAAGGCAAAGGCATTACTAGGAATTGAAGTGTTAGCGGAGGCGACAACTGAACAGTTATCCCCAGCGTATGGAGTTTATCGCACTGGCACCGGGAAATTGTATCCCACAGAGGAGTTGCCCATTGTGCGATCGCTTTCTGGAGAAACGGTTCGTGCGGACGACCTAGAACTGCATCAACCCGATAAGATTATTCCCGTAGAGGTTTCAACAACACCCATATTGGATGAAACCGGAAAGATTGCTTACGCGATCGCTGCCTTTCAAGACATCACAGAACGTAAACAAGCCGAACGCGATCGCCTGCGTCTTGCCCAAGAACAAGAAGCCAAAAATGTTGCCTTGCGGATGAATCAAGAAATTGAGGCAAAAAATCAAGAATTAGCCACCGCCTTACACCAACTAAAAGCGACTCAACGACAATTAATCGAGTCCGAAAAAATGGCTACCCTGGGACAACTGATTGCCAGCATTGCCCATGAAATTAACACTCCTCTAGGAGCCATTCAATCCTCAGTTGTGAATATTTCTACGGAATTGGATGAAACCTTAGAACAGCTACCCACACTTTTTCAATCTCTCTCTTCAGAACAACAACAATATTTCTTAGCTTTATTTAAACGAACACTTCAACAAAAATCAACCTTCTCTACCAAAGAAGAACGCCAATTCAAGAGAGCCATAAAACGTTATCTAGAATCATTAGAAATTAATCATGCAGATCTTATTGCTGAAAACTTAGTCATTATGGGAATTTATAACGAAATTGATGTTTTCTTACCCCTTTTTAAACGACCCGATAGTTTGCACCTCTTAGAGGCTATCTATAAACTTTCAGGATTAAAAAGAAGCACCACTATTATCCAAACCGCTACAGACCGAGCCTCAAAAGTAGTGTTTGCCCTGAAATCCTATGCCCACTATGACCAGCCAGGGCCAATGACCCAAGCCAATCTGATCGCAGGGATTGAGACGGTATTAACTCTCTATGACAATCAACTCAAACACCATGTCGAGATTATCAGGAACTATGCCGAATTACCTCTGGTGCTATGTTATCCTGATGAACTCAATCAGGTTTGGACAAATCTTGTCCATAATGCATTACAAGCAATGGATTATCGAGGCACTTTAACCATCGAAGCCCAATCTATTAATCAGCATATAAAGATTAGTATTACTGATAGTGGTACGGGTATACCCAAAGAGATTCAAGAAAAAATATTTAAGCCATTTTTTACTACTAAACGCCTTGGTGAAGGTAGTGGTTTGGGGCTAGATATTGTTAAAAAAATTCTTGAAAAACATTCTGGTTCTATCACCGTTGACAGCCAACCGGGTCAAACTACATTCAATGTTTTTCTACCGATTCAACCAATCTAGGAGATAGGGAATGTCTAAACCAGCTATTTTGTGTGTTGACGACGATAGAATTGTAAACGTTATTAAAGTGATGCTGACGGGACAAGCCGATGAAGTAGCTATTGAACGAGCAAAAACTCATGCAAACCTCCATGACTGCCTATTTAAACCTTGGTGTGAAGCCTCCTACACTGTACTCGAAGAGTCAGCGTAGGCTTCCCAGAATCGCTTCTGGACATTCCTGGATAACCACTTATCTAGGCTCATCGCCCCCGACAGTACGGCATGACCAGGCAGTTTCCTTTCCCCCACTTCCTGGGGTACTACGTTCTCAAGCCCACGAATCAACACCATTTGAGCAGCAGCATGGTCGCGATGAGTCTGATATCCACATTCAGGACAGTTATGAACTCTATCCCCAAGGGCTTTAAATACAGATGCGTGACAGCTTGGGCAGGTCTGAGAAGTTCCGTTGGGATTGACTTTCTCAAAGTACACCCCACGTTTCCAGCACACCCACTGCAATAAGCTCAAAAACGCACCAAAGGATGCATCAACGCATTCTTTCCGAAGCATCCCTCGGTTAAGACCAGCGGTGTTGAGGTCTTCTGCAAATATAGTAGTCGCTTGGTCGCAAAAGTTGTGGGCACTCTTCAAATGAAAGTCTTTGCGACGATTGGCAATGTGATGGTGAAGTTTGGCTACCTCAATCTGTGCTTTTTCCCAGTTCTTAGAACGATAAAGTTTTCTTGCAGCCCTGCGTTGTAGCACTTTCAGCCGACTTTGCAGAGTCTTAAAAAATTTCGGACGCTCTAAATAACTGCCATCAGAGGAGGTAATGAACCGTTCCAGTCCCAAATCAATGCCAATGGCACGACCATGAATAGGTACATCCGGAATGTTGACATCCATCTGGATAGTCACAACGACATACCATTGAGTTCCTCTGCATCTAGACAAAACCCTGACTTGCTTTATAGTGAAGCCTTCAGGTATAGGGCGATGGAGAGTGATAGGCACCTTGCCAATTTTGGGCAGTTTGATTTGATTACCCTCAATAGGATTGTCCTTAAACTGCGGGAACAGAAACGATTTAAATTGCCCGTACTTTTTAAACCGAGGAAATCCAAAAGCCCGCTTACGGAAATTTTCCCAAGTATTGTGCAGGCGTTTGATTACGTCTTGCAACACTTGAGAGTGAACGTCCTTGAGTCCTGTCCAGGTTTCTTTGAGTACAGGCAGATGGCTTTTTTGTTCCATGTATCCCGGAAAAGGAGCATCTGCACTTTGGATGTATTCCTTCTCTAAGGAGCATCTATCGACCATGCACTTGCGACTATTCATCCAATCTTTGAGTTCTCGCAGTGCATAGTTATATAACCTGCGGCAACTCTCCAACCAATCAAGCATTTGGGCTTGTTGGTCGGCATCTGGATAAACTCGGTAAGTGAAGTTCATGATTAACATTTCAGAATTCTAGCACCACAGTTCTACGATGCTAAAATTATGGGTTGAGTCGTTACATTGATCGGTTGCTTCCGTCCCTACAGCAACTATTCCTACCATCCCGACTCCCGACTCCCGACTCCCGACTTTCAAGACAGATGTGAGGCAAAGGAAAAAGGAGAAAGGGACAAGGG
>DALYIW010000136.1:17691-20984 GCA_031970155.1 Coleofasciculaceae cyanobacterium CTOTU46601
CCTATCGGCAGCGAGATTCTAGCTAAGATGAGAATTGGGTATTTAGTGTTGGGTATGATGCTGCCTTTAAGATTACCCAACTCCCTATTCCCGACAAAAGCTTCTGATGACTGGATTGCCGCTTTGAATTTGGATCTAGCTACACTCTGGATTTACATCGCCCCTCCTGTCGCGGGCGCAATTATTGGCTATTTCACCAACGATATAGCCATTAAAATGCTGTTTCGCCCCTACAAGCCTATCTTTATTGGTAAGCGTCAGGTGCCTTTTACACCAGGTTTGATTCCCCGCAATCAAGAACGCCTGGCCAAACGGATTGCTGATACCATTATGGGTTCGCTGCTCACACCAGGCGAGTTGCAAACCCTGGCAGGGCGTTTGTTGCAAACGGAGCGGGTTCAGGCAGCCATTCTCTGGCTGTTGAAACTGGCGTTAGAGCAAGTCCAGCTGGATAAAGAGCAGAAAACTGCTAAGATTCTCGCTGGTATTCTTCGCGATTTACTAGGTGAGTCATTACCTCGCTTGCTGAAGGTGCTCGCAAGGCGCGAGGATTTCTTAGAAGCCCAGATTAACCAAATTTTTGACCAGATTTTGTTGGATTTCCAGCTGACTGGAGATCAATCCAGGAAGCTTTCCGACTGGCTGTTGCAGGTGGTGCTGCCACCCGACGTGCTGCGGCAGGCGCTGGTTGACTTCCTGACTGACAGAAATATTCAGATTATTGATGAAGGCTTCCGGGAAAAGTCGAGTGGAACTTATTGGGTGGTAGCAAATTTATTTGGTCTACGCAACACCTTGACACGCCTGCGGACTTATTGCCTGGATGAGAAAGATGCAACAAATGCGCGTCTTGCCGAGTTAATTTATTCTCTGTCGGTTCGAGAACGCTTACAGCAATGGCTACAAAATGTCTCGCTGCAAAATCTGCCAGTATCAACGGTGCGACAGCTGCGTAAAACCACGCGGGAGACGGTTCGGAGCTATGTTCAAGAGCGTGGTACAGAACTGTTAAAGGGATTAGGTCAATCTATCGATTGGGATAAGGTGGCAGGGCTAATCCTTAACCGACTGCGGAATTCGGCAGCTGTAACTACGTCCCTGGGATTGGTTAGTCAGGAATTGGCGTTGATTTTAGAGCGCTATTTGGAGAGAGATTTAGAGAATATTGTGGCGCAGGCTATCCCAATTCTGTCAATCGATCAGGTGATTGTCGATCGCATTAAGGCCACAACTCCTGATGAACTGGAGAGTACCATTCAAGGGATCGTCAAAAGTGAGTTGCAAGCGATCGTTAATTTAGGCGGTATTTTGGGTTTTCTGGTCGGATTGTTGCAGACAGGTTTACTGTTACTTCAGTGATTGTCTTAAGCTGTCGCGCATTTAAATTGCAAGTTGGTGTCTAGCTTGTTCCTTGTGGGATGGGCCGAAGAGTTCGTCCGAATTATGCTGCATTAGATGCACATCAGCTTAGTACACACTTTGGTCACGCTTGATGGATTAACTTCCAGCCCACCGTGACTAAGATGGCGTAAATAATAAACCGAAGTGTACGTTGAGGGATGAGCTTACAGAGCTTAGCACCTACGAGTACCCCCGGTACCGTGCCTAGCCAGATGGGTACAACCAGACTCCAGTCAACTGTACCTAGGCTGAGGTGTCCTAGAGAGGTAAAAAATAACAAAATTGCCGCTTGAGAAATATCTGTACCTACAAACTTAGGAGAGTCGAGGCGGAAAAAGGCAATCAACACCAATGCAAACATTGAACCAGAGGACACGCTAGTCAAGCCCACCATACAGCCCAAAATCGCTCCTAAACAAAGCGCTAGGACACGGCCTGACTTGGTTTCTAAGTCTAATTTTGGCGACTCAGGTAACTTCCAAGCTGGGGCAAAAGTCTTCAGCAACAATTGTGCCAGCGCTGACAAGGTGACAAACATGATCATGATGCCGATCGCACGCAGCAAGATGTCATCCAGGTTAATAATTCCAGTACGCTTAATTAGGTATAGTACCCCAACCCCAGTCAATGACCCAGGTACACTTCCCAAAGCCAGCCATTTGACAACTTGTAAATCAAGCGTTTGCTGTTGCCAGTGCTTGAAGCCACCGATTACCTTCATCAATGTGGCAGCCACTACATCAGAACTAACTGCGATCGAAGGCGGGACTTGAAACAAGAAAATCAACATCGGGGTGATCAGAGACGCCCCACCCACTCCCGTTAAACCAACGATAATGCCAACTAAAAAACTTAACAGCGGTAGTAATAAGTAGTTCATACTGTTGCCCTGACACAGGGGATTAAGAAGGTACGGAAGCCCTAACTAGGAGTAAGCCTTGGCGCAAGCTGACAAAACCCAGCAAGATAGGTAAGCAGTCGTCCGGTCGTAGAGCAATCCCTGTACTGCCAGTTCACATGGTTTTCAATAAAAGAGGAACACAAAGGTTCCTTCACAAAAGCTTCGGTAGAGTTAATCTACTATAAACCGATAAGGTTACCGTGTTAAACCGCTAAATAAAATCTTATTCGGCTTTATGTAAAATTGGCAACAGTTAAAGTAACTTCATCAACTCCTCTTAAGAGATAGCAGGAAACTTCATCTAGTCTTTAATTTCTAAGCTGTTCTACATCAAGTTGGCACAATCATTGGTCTGAAGTATGCAAGTTAAATGTGCCTCTTGTGTGATTGCTCTAAATGTGGTACGTAATATTCGACTGTTGGTTTTCATCTCGTTTGTCGCACAGATCCTGTAGGGTATGGCGCTGCAAAACTGTGAGTGCTGCTGTTGTTGCTTCCTGCCACACGGCTTCGATCGCACTACTGGCTGGTGTTGAGGATACTGTCTGAGCATTTAGTTTCAGATTTTTATCTCCCTCTAGACAAGTCAACACCTCGCCCACTGTGATTTGCCAAGGGCTTTTAGCCAACAAGTAACCGCCTTTAGCTCCTCGTTGACTGCGAACTATCCCACCTTGCCGTAGTGCCATCAACAGTTGGGCTAGGTAACGCTCTGGTATTTGATGACTCGCGGCAATCTGGTCAATTTGCAGAAAGCCTTGCTGTTTGTGGTATCTGGCTAATTCCAAAAGAGCCAACAAAGCATACCTTACCCTAGAGGACAGTTCCATGCTGATGCGATTATTGATTAGGCTAAGTCATCCTCTTAGATAATACGGTTTTCCGATCGCTTTTAATTATTTTAATGATGCTGACAGGGTAAGAGTTACGTTGCCCTCATACCAAGTTGCGTTCAAACATAGTAGTTTGGCAAGCAGGGGGAGCAGGGGGA
>DALYIW010000137.1:0-20942 GCA_031970155.1 Coleofasciculaceae cyanobacterium CTOTU46601
AATCTTTACGCTGCCTACTTACCTTGAGGTGTTTTCGCGAAAGACGGTTTCTACTCTTAGCTCTATTTTTAGAGCCTTTTTGGGTACGAGAAAGTCTTTTACTCAATCGCTTAAGAGCAATTTCTACCTTTCTCAAGTGACGGGGATTCTCTACAGTCTGTCCATCCGAATCGGTGTAGAAATGAGTCAGTCCAACATCCAATCCAATATTCTTTTGTGCTGGTGTTCTCTTCTCAATTCGCTCGACATCAAGGCAAAACTGAACGTAGTACCCGTCAGCACGACGAACAACCCTGACTCTTTTGATTTGACTCAACTGGTAGAAGTGCAGGTCGCGGGTTCCCCACAGCTTGAAGCTCCCAGCCTTAAACCCATCGGTGAACGTGATAGTTCGTCTATCTTCAGACAGCTTCCAACCACAGGTTTTGTACTCTACACAACCATGAGTCTGATGCTTCTTAAAGCGTGGAAAACCCTTTTTCCCAGGTTTCCCTTTCTTACAGTTGTCGTAGAACCGAGAGATAGAACTCCAAGCTCGTTCAGCAGAAGCCTGACGCGCCATAGAGTTAAGCTTATTCGCCCAAAGGAACTCTTTGGCAAGAACTTTGCAATATGCACTCAGTTCGTACTTGCCAATTCCCTTGTTGTCCATCCAGTATCTGATACAAGAATTGCGGACAAAACGAGCAGTACGAATAGCTTCATCAAGCCTTTCATACTGTTGCTTTTCGCCCTCAAGTTTTGCCTCAAATACCAACATAATTACGCCGACACGACTAGCGTAGTTATAGCACAGTTAAAGAAAGCCGTCCTAGAAGGACGGGGCTTTAGACCCAATTTTTTGGTAATCCTTAAAGTAAGCTTTTAACACTTGAAGCGCCATTGGTGCTGCCACTTTGCCACCGCCACCACCAGAATGTTCTGCAAACACCACAACCACAATCTCTGGCTTCTCAGAAGGCCCATAGGCTCCAAACCAGGCGTGAGACTTACCAGGAGGAGCCTCTGCCGTCCCACTCTTCCCAGCCGAGGGGGGGATATCAGGCACATTCAACGCTGCACCAGTGCCTCCTGATATCACTTGTCGCAGTCCTTTTTGCAGCACCTTCACAGTTTCTGGTTTCATCTCCAAGGACTGCCGCCACTGCTTGGACTCTTCATCATTCTTGAGGAGGTGGGGCTTAACTCGATAGCCACCATTAGCCGGCACAGAAAACATCACAGCTAACTGTAGAGGCGTTGCCTGGAGAAATCCCTGACCGATGGACATATTGACGGTATCGCCCACTGTCCAATCTAGCTTCATGTTCTTCTGTTTCCAGGTCTCATCTGCCACCAAACCTTTATCTTCTTCACTTGCGAGCTCAATGCCAGTTTTTTGTCCAAAGCCGTACTTACGAGTCCAGTCAATTAGCGTTGGTCCACCGATTCCCCTACCGATTTGATAAAAGAACGTATCACTACTCATTGCCATAGCGCCAACAAATCCCAAGGCACCAAATCCTGCATGGTTCCATTCACCAAATGTCGTCCCAGCGATGGTTAGGGAGCCATAGGTTTGTAGGACAGTATCGCGAGAAAATTTACCAGATTCTAGTCCTGCTGTAGTCGTAACAATTTTGAAGGTACTCGCCGGAGGAAAACCTCGTAGAGTGCGGTTAACAAAGGGATGGTCTTTACCTTGCAGTTGCTTCCAGATTTCTGGAGTAATGCGGGTAGAGAAGATATTTGGGTCAAAACCTGGATGACTGACCATGGCCAGAACCCCCCCATTGTTGGGGTTGAGTGCTATGATCGCGCCTTTGCGATCGCCTAATGCCGCCTCTGCTGCTTTCTGTACATCTAGATCGATTGTCAGGTAAATATCCTTACCCGCTTTGGCTTTTTTCTGACCCAAAACCCTCAGCACCTGACCAGAACCATCCACCTCTACTTGCTGACCGCCCCATTCCCCCCGCAGCTGTTGTTCAAACGCTGCCTCAACCCCCATTTGACCTACAATGTCACCGGGATGATAGTTTTCGTGTTTACGCCTAGCTAACTCTTCGTCGTTGAGTTCGCCTGTGTAACCGAGGACGTGAGCCGCTAAATCCCCATTGGGGTAATTTCGCACCGCTTCCGTATCTACCTCGATCCCCTCTAATTCGTTGCTATACTCTTGCAGGGCCGTAAACTGAGCGGGACTGATGTCACGGGCAATCCGCAGCAGCAAAGGAGATTTATAACCAGCTCTCTCTAGACGCAACTGCATCTCGCTTTGAGGAATTTTCAAAATTTCCGAGAGGCGTTTAAGGGCGGCTGGCCATTCGGAACGCTTTAGAGCCAGCGGCCAGACAAACACCGCATAAGACAATCGACTGCTGGCTAAAACTCGACCCTTACGGTCAAAAATATTACCTCGTACTGGCGGCTTTGGAATTAAACGAATCCGGTTATTGTCTGCCAGCTGTCGGTGACGGCTTCCCTGAATTAACTGTAAATAAGCTAAACGAGAACCCAGCCCCAGGAGCAACAGGAGACTCACGATGATCATCAACACCACAGATTGGTAGTTGCGCCCAACAACGCGAGGAGTAGGTTGACGCTTAGCGGAGGAAGACTTGGTCTCGGTTAAATCGGGAAACTTTAGGGGATTAAGTCGCATGACCCTCTAGCCTCAGAGAAAAATAGGCAGCATTAACTCCTCATTTTCCATCAGTTCACTAATTTTCAACTTCCATACTTCAACCTTTAGGCTTTATTTAATCTTGTTGCGCCCTCAAATGCCCACGATAAGATAAGAGATGCTGTTTTGTATCGTTACTGTGCTGTGACCACTACTCCTCTTCCTGGTAGTTCCCAATCTGATGCCCACGCTACGACCCAGCAACCTGACGCCTTAGGGCGTTTTGGGAAGTTTGGCGGCAAGTATGTACCTGAGACGCTCATGCCTGCTCTGAGTCAGCTAGAGCAAGCCTTCTGGCAATACTGCAATGACCCGGATTTCCAGCAGGAACTGCAACAACTACAGCGAGACTATGTAGGTCGTCCCAGTCCTCTCTATTTTGCTGAGCGCCTAACATCTTACTATGCTTCATCCGATGGCAGTGGTGCCCAGATTTATCTGAAACGAGAAGACTTGAATCATACAGGGGCCCATAAAATCAATAATGCTTTGGCTCAGGTACTGCTGGCAAAGCGGATGGGCAAGCAGCGAATTATTGCTGAGACAGGTGCCGGTCAGCATGGTGTGGCGACAGCAACCGTATGTGCGCGGTTTGGGCTGGAATGCATCGTCTATATGGGCGTCCAGGATATGGAACGGCAAGCGCTGAATGTGTTTCGGATGCGGCTGATGGGAGCCAAGGTGCAACCTGTATCGGCTGGCACAGGCACACTTAAGGATGCGACATCGGAGGCGATTCGAGACTGGGTGACGAATGTGGAAACTACCCACTATATTTTGGGGTCAGTGGCTGGGCCTCATCCTTATCCGATGCTCGTGCGTGATTTCCAGGCAATCATTGGTGAAGAAACTCGTCAACAGTGTCAGGAAAAATGGGGAGGCCTGCCGGATATTCTTTTGGCTTGTGTCGGTGGTGGCTCAAATGCAATGGGACTGTTTCATGAGTTTGTCAAAGAACCCAGCGTGCGGCTAATTGGAATTGAGGCGGCGGGAGAAGGAGTGGATTCCGAGAAACATGCGGCGACTCTGACACGGGGACGGCCAGGAGTTTTGCATGGAGCAATGAGCTATTTGCTGCAAGATGAGGATGGTCAAGTGGTAGAACCTCACTCGATTAGTGCTGGACTGGATTATCCGGGCGTTGGCCCTGAACATAGCTATTTGAAAGATACTGGCAGGGCTGAATATTATAGTGTGACTGACTCTGACGCGATCGCAGCTTTGAAACGATTGTCTGAGCTAGAGGGAATTATCCCAGCACTGGAAACAGCTCATGCGATCGCCTATCTAGAAACCCTCTGCCCTCAACTTAGCGGTAGTCCTCGCATTGTAATTAACTGTTCAGGCCGTGGTGATAAAGATGTTCAGACTGTTGCCAAGTTCCTTAATTTAGGAGATGGGAACTGAGTCGTCAGAACGGCAGACTAGGGATTAGAGAGAAAAAATTTCCTTTTCCTCAATCCCCTGTTTTCTGAGCCGTTTAATGATGCCACAACATTTGACAAAAATTATCTTTGGAGTGCTGATCTTGACCGGTGGACTGAGCAGCTGTAGTTCTTCTATAAGTTTCAGTCAACCTCCATCCTTCGACAAAGCACCATCCTCAACTGCGTCTCAAAAGTCAAATTCTAAGGCTTTTACAACTTTGGAACAGTCTGTTCATCAACAGATTAATCAATATCGCAAGTCTCGAAAATTGCCACTTCTAACTTTAGATTCTCGCATCAGCGAACAGGCAAGACTTCATAGTGAGGCGATGGCGAGTGGTCGAGTTAGTTTTGGTCACAATGGATTTGAAGGGCGAGTAAAAGCGCTCTCCAAGTCAATTGCTTATCGCGCTGCTGGGGAAAATGTTGCTTACAACCAAGGTTACTCTAACCCAGACCAGCAGGCGGTTCAGGGATGGTTAAAAAGCCCAGGTCATTACAAGAATATCGTTGGTAATTTTGACCTAACTGGCATTGGTGTTGCTAAAAATGCCAAGGGTGAGTATTACTTTACCCAGATTTTCGTTAAACGTCGTTAAAGATTTGCTAGTTGCAAGGTTAGCAGGGCGAATCATACTAAATCCGATTGTTTAGCCCCTTTTTTAGCCGAACGACTGGAAGTCGCGGCTACACAAACGAAGTCCGCCTCCGCGGACTGAATTATAGAAGGAGTAGTTAGCCCGGATTTGATATTAGTTATAGGTGATAACTTTCAACTTCCTAAACTTCAACTTTTCAACATTCAACCCTTCAATATTCAACGTTCATGGAATTGGCAGATTTTCAAGTTTGCGATCGCGATCTTCCCGAAGCCCTGTGTCGAGAGTATCTGGCAGCAGAAGCTTTAGCAGTAGATACAGAAACGATGGGACTCCTTTACCAGCGCGATCGCCTATGTCTAGTACAGCTATGCGATCCCAAAGGCAGAGTCACCGTGGTTCGCATCGCCAAAGGACAAACAGAAGCACCCCATTTAAAACAGTTGCTCGAAGCCACTAACGTCCTTAAGGTATTTCACTTTGCTCGCTTCGATCTTGCCATGCTGCGGCAAAATCTCGATATCCAAGTCACACCCGTGTTTTGTACCAAAATTGCCAGTAAGCTAGCCCGCACCTATAGTAGCCGCCATGGTCTCAAGGAGTTGGTATTAGAGCTAGAACAGGTAGAACTGGATAAAAGTTCTCAGAGTTCTGATTGGGGCAATGCCGCAAATCTTTCAGATGAGCAGTTGCGCTACGCTGCTAATGACGTCCGCTACCTGCTGAGTGTGCGACTCAAATTAATCACCATGCTGACACGAGAAGAGCGATGGGAAATCGCTCAACAATGCTTTGAGGCTTTGCCAGTAATCGTGGCTTTGGATTTGCTGCAATACAAGGATATTTTTGAACACTAAAATTTATCGGGTGGCAGTGGTTGGTAGTGCTTCTACTGGGTAGCCCACTGCTTTCCATGCAGCCAAACCCCCTCTGATTTCCGATACATTTTGATATCCAGCGTTACGCAGTAGAGCGGCGGCAGCAGCGGTTTCTTCGTCCGTTGCGCCGTAAACATAGATATCACGACCCAGTTCAAGTTTATTCAAAACTCGCTGTGTTGATTCGTTGAGCGGCATGGGTACTGCTCCCATGATGTGACTGATATTAAATTCAGTGCGATCGCGCACGTCAAGAATTGTTAGCGCTGGTTCTCCCCAGTCCAGCCGCGCCTTTAGGTCATAAACACGGGATTGCACTTGTAGGGGTCTAGAGGTACGGCTCATATCTAATAACTTAACCACGTAGGTATACCATATTTTGGCTTGTCTTATGCAATGTAACAGGAAAATTTAAGATTTTCAAATTTCTGTGTATAAAAGTTGACTTATTTATCAAGATTTGGATATGGCTTCTGTCAGGGGTGGCTATCCTCCCCGCTCTAAAAGACACAAGGCTGGTATAGCCGCCTTCTGTGAGAGGTAAATATTAAAGCACTTCCCCTTTGTCCTCCTTGTCGCCCTTGTCACTCTTGCTGAGAATCTCAACAGTCTTGGGTTAAGAAGCTCACTTCAAGATAAGTAATATTCAAATACGGTTACAGTATCGGGGGGTAGAGAATACCCCTGACTACTCATCAGAGCACAATGAGTGATACTTCCAGTCGTGTAACCATTCGGACCAATTTGATAGATGGAGACAGGAGTGCTATTTAAAGGTTGCGTTTTCCAATTTGAAAAGGATAACTGCACAGTTTGCTCCCTCTGAGAGCGATTAATCAGGACAAATGCCTTTTTAGGAGACTCGTTACTTTTAATAGCAAAAATCTCTACCAAAGAATTATTGCTAGAACTACTAGAGACAACATTCCCTAAAACATGTTCGTTAAGCATTTTGTAAAGATAAGAGGCAGGACGTTTAGTCCAATTAGAATCGTTATTTAACTTGCCCCACCAATTGTCACCCTCATTCCATGCCATGGAACCCATTGAACCTGCATTAATCATGGAACGTATGGCTAATGCATCATAAATAAGGCTCGTCGTGTCATTTAACCATTTTTGTGTCGTATTATTTCGCTCCATATTAAATTCGTCATGGAACGCTGATATTACTGAGGCACGATTAGGTGCAATCTTCTTGATTGCATCTGACACAAAAGAATCAGGATACCCTATGCCTGCTGCACTATTCCAAAGCTCAGTTTTTGTTGTTTTATCATTGCTTAAAGAATAGGTGTGGTAGGAGACAAAATCTACTTTATCCTTAGTTTTTTCTAGAAAAACCTCTATTCCAGAATAATCGTAGGCGTTAGCAAAAGCTGGTCCTCCTACTTTGATTGAAGAATCAACGGCTTTCATTGCATCATAGGCTTTGTTAAAGATCGCAGCTAAAGAACTCATATCCTCACGATAAGCATCATCTTTTTCATTGGTGACTTCCCAGTAAGGAATTTTGTGACCTAACTCAATGTTGATAATTCTCACTAACTCTGCACAAAATCTAGCATAGGCATCGTACATAGATGGTTTAAGTTTACCTGTCCCATCATCCATGTATGAAGGCCAGTTAGCGATATTGAGCATTTTTACTGAGTTATTGTTGTACGCACCATCAAGAGCTTTGGTAATCTTGGCGACATCCCATTTATAAGATTCAGTATTAGGTGAAATAACCCAACCCAGCCTTGATGAGTGAGAATCATTCATTTGTTCAGTGTTGTGGAGACGTAAAATTCCCACTTTCATAAACGCAACATTAGCTTTGTAATTACTATTTCCAGGATTTCCTGCGGTATTGGGATCGGTGAACTGGTAAGCATTTAATCCATAGTTTAGCTGGGTTGCCTTTCTACCCGTTTGATTATTCCAGTCAATGGTAGCGGTAATTGATGCCGCATAGGAGGAAGGCATGATTGAAATGAACAAAGCTATTCCACCTAAAAAGACATAGAAAATTAGTGAAACTAGTTTTTTCATAGTTACCAAATTCATTTGCATTTAACTTGCCAGTATTTAGATTTGGAACACTTTAAAGTAAGTGACCTCAGTCACTTATAAGTTTTCCTGCCATAGTTAGTTGGAATCTATGGTGAATGAAGGAGAGATGATAGAAGAGAATTGAGCAACCCAAAAAGTAAATCTTAGGTTTACACGACAGCTTAGCTTACTAACAAGCATCAATCAAATCAACTACATAGGCTACAGAATTTAGATAAATGAAGCGATTCTGAAACCCAAAAGTGTTTTCTTTATAAAGTATTTATTTCAAAATTTATAGAAATTGTGTCAGTAAAAATTGATACAAAATCGCAGTATAAAGAATAATTTTAAATTCGGAATTACCAACTTTATTTATATAACTCTTCTCTGTTGCATGTACTACAACATAGAACACACTAATAATGAATGAAAGTATTTCTTCCCCGACTCCCGACTCCCTGTTTTCAAGCTAAGCACCATGAGCTACGCTCACAACTCGTGGTGAAATAAAAATATCTCTTCCCCGACTCCCGACTCCCGACTCCCGACTCCCGACTCCCTATTTTCAAGCTAGGTGTGACTTCAACAAATTCGGGGCAACCTCAAGGAGATTGCCCCGATATTACTGGTATTTTAATGTTTGACGATGATTAAAGAATCACGATGCCTTAAAGTTTGCTTCAAACAGTTAGATTTTCTTGGAGGTAACTTCTGCGTGCTTGTCTAGGCGATCTTTAACATTGTAAGCAGATTGATCAACCTCAGCTTGGCTATCAGCGCTACCGTCGGTTGGGCCACCAATTGCTTTCCAGCCAACAAGTCCACCTTTTAGCTCTGAGACGTTCTCAAACCCAGCTTCGCGCAATTTGGCAGCAGCTTGTGCACTGTGTTCGTCATTTTCACCGTAGATATAGATGTCGCGCTGAGGCTCAAGGCTAGATAGTGCTCTATCTGCCAACTCATCTATGGGCATGTTCATCGCACCCAGAATCCGAGACTTGTTGAAGGCGTTGCGATCGCGTACATCAAGGATGGTAAAAGCGGGTTCGCCCCATTCAAGACGCTGTTTGAGAGCCTGCGCGCTCGACTGCGGCATTTGTTGACCCGGTGGGGTGGGAGTAACGTTAGGAAGGTTCTCTTTTGCTTTACTGATGGTGTTTTCGACAGCTTTATTGATGTTGTTCTCGATTTGTGACATATAGATTTACCAACCAATTGCATCAACTGCAATTTATCTAAGATGTTCTTAGTGAACCTTCCATCTTAAGAGGTAGGGTCTAAATTATCTTCCTTTAGGCAGAATTGAATACCAAATCCCTGTATTTGTGTTATTTGGCTACTCTTTACCCCTACTCTTACCCTAAAACCCCCCATTTTTATCAACAAATGAGAAATATTTTACAAATTGATGGACTACAAAGACGCCTAAAACAATTAGTGAGACGATTAGGAATTCCTAGTCTGTTAGGATTGCTTGTTGTCTTTATCCTGATGTTTCAGTTCTTGGTGCTACCAGCACTAACCCAGCAGCCTGTCGTCGTCAGCATGTTGATGCAAGCCCAAGACTTGGCAAATTGGAGACCTTTTCTTAAAGAATTTCAAAACAAAAACCCAGACATTCAACTCAAGCTGATAGAAGCGCCATTTGATACCAACCTGCAAGAAAACCTTTACACTTCTGCCTTCCTACTAGGAGACTCACCCTACGACATTATCAACATGGATATCGTCTGGGTGCCTAAGTTTGCCGCCGCTGGCTGGTTGATGGATCTCACCCCTCGAATTCCCCAAACACAACTCTCAAAATTTGTTAAGAACAACATCGAAGGTGGACGCTATCAGAACAAACTGTACCGTATGCCTACCTACTCTGATGCTGGGGTGCTTTATTACCGCAAAGACCTCTTGAAGCAAGCTGGAGTCAAACCCCCTGAAACCTTCGACCAGATGGTAAAAATTGCCACTAAATTGCAGAAGCAGGGAAGTTCTAAATGGGGTTACCTGTGGCAAGGCAAGCAATACGAGGGAGTCTCTGCAATGTTTGTGGAGATACTCGAAGGCTTCGGCGGTTTCTGGGCTAATCCAGACACCTTGGAAGTAGGACTTGACCAACCCCAGGCAATCAAAGCAGTAAATTTTCTACGGAACTTAATTGCTAAAGGCATTTCGCCTCCCGGCGTCACCACCTACGGAGAAGAAGAAACCCGTCTCTTGTTTCAAAATGGCGGCGCGGTGTTCTTACGAAATTGGCCTTACGTTTGGAAACTGGCAAATGAAAAAGACTCAAAAGTAAAAGATAAGGTTGCCATTAAGACAATGCTTCACGCACAGGGTTATACCGGTGGTTCCTGCTTAGGCGGATGGGGTTTAGGATTGTCGAAAACCACCCCACATCCGAAACAGGCATGGCGAGTTATTCAGTACATGACCAGTGAACAGACGATGCGGAGGATTGTTTTGGCGACGGGGTTACTTCCCAGTTACCAATCACTTTTTAAAGACCCAGCCATTGTTGCTAAATATCCTCACTTTCCCCAACTTTTAAAAGCAGTTCAGAAATCAGTTTTACGCCCTCCCATTGGTCAATACGCTCAAGCCTCGGATGTTCTACAGCGTTACCTAAGTGCAGCCTTTACCGGACGAATGAGTTCAGAAGACGCCATGAAAGCAGCCGCCAAAGAAACCCGAAACATTTTAGGCAGATTTAAACCGACTAAAGCTTCAGAAAACCCAGCTGTAGCAAAAAATATAGCAGTTAGTTCTTAACTTTGTATCCTCGTCAAACACATCAACATAACTGAATCAAAGGACGAATAAATTTCACTCAACAACCACCATCCAGTTAATAACTAACAAACAACAAACAACAAACAACAAACAACAAACAACCAATGACACAAGACGCAATTCGAGAACGAGAGCAGAAGACAGGATGGATGCTGCTACTTCCAGCATTAATTCTCCTATTACTGGTATTTGCTTACCCTATTTTGAGAGCTTTTTGGTTAAGTTTATTTACTCAAAATTTAGGCACTCAGCTGAAGATCATTTTCTCCGGCGTGGATAATTATGGGCGGATGATTAATGATGGGCGCTTCTGGCAGAGTTTGTGGAATACCACTGTCTTCACTACCGCTTCTGTTTTGCTGGAATTAATTTTAGGGATAGGCGTAGCACTGGTGCTGAACCAATCCTTTAGAGGACGTGGCATTGTGCGGACAATTTCCCTGTTGCCTTGGGCTTTACCCACTGCCCTGATGGGACTGGCTTGGGCGTGGATTTTTAATGACCAGTACGGCGTCGTTAATGACATTTTGCTGAAACTGGGTGTGATCAAAACAGGCATCAACTGGCTAGGAGACCCAACGCTGGCAATGATGGCAGTGATTTTAGCCGATGTTTGGAAAACAACCCCGTTTATCGCCCTTCTTCTGTTGGCTGGGCTGCAATCGATTTCTTCAGACCTCTATGAAGCCCATTCAATTGATGGCGCGAATGCTTGGCAGAGTTTTTGGAAAATTACTGTGCCGCTGCTGTTGCCCCAAATCGTGATTGCACTGTTGTTTAGGTTTGCTCAGGCTTTCGGCATCTTTGACTTAGTGCAGGTGATGACGGGCGGTGGACCGGCTGGGGGGACTGAGATGGTTTCTATCTATATCTACGGCACTGTAATGCGCTACTTGGATTTTGGTTATGGTGCAGCGCTGGTTGTGGTGACATTTTTGTTGCTAGTAGCTGCGGTTGCGATCGCATCTTACCTCTTGTCCAAAGCTCGCGCTAATGTCAGTTAGTTATTTGTTGTTTGTTGTTTGTTGTTTGTTGTTTGTAAATAACCAACAACTAATCACCAATAACCAATAATCAACAACCAATAACCAATAACCAACAACCAATAACCAATAACAATCTATGACTACCCTTGCTAATCAATCAGCACAACAAATATCGACGTTCAACTGGCGGAAAATTATTTTACCAATCTCTGTCTTTTTAGTTGTTGTCTTTTTCATGGCACCTATCCTCTGGCAGGTGCTGACCTCGTTTAAAGTCAATGCAGATATCTCTGCCGTTCCCAATGTCTACTTACCCACTCGACTCACCCTAGAACATTACCTATCTCTATTCGTCCGCCGCCCATTTACTGCCTACATCCTAAATAGCGCCTTTGTTTCCATTACCTCAACGCTGCTAGCTTTGGCGTTGGGTGCTCCCGCTGCTTACGTCTTAGCGCGGATGCGACTTCCAGGAGAGAAAATTATCCTCGCTAGTATCCTGATTGTGACGCTATTTCCTGCTGTATTACTGTTTTTAGGACTGTTAGAAGTTGTCAAATTACTTGGTTTAGGTAACAACTACTTGGCGCTGATTCTTCCTTACACTGCCATCAATTTACCGCTGACTATTCTAGTGATGCGAAGTTTCTTTCAGCAGTTACCAAAAGATTTAGAAGATTCAGCCAAAGTAGACGGCTACAGTACCATTCAAATGTTAATTCAGATTGTGCTGCCGATGACGCTTCCGGCACTGGTAACAACAGGAATTCTCACCTTTATCTCAGCCTGGAACGAGTTTATTTTTGCTCTGACCTTCATTACCCTCGAATCACGGAAGACTATACCTGTAGCAACAGCTCAGTTAAGTGGAGCATCGGTATTTGAAATTCCTTACGGGCCTATTGCCGCAGCTACAGTATTGGGGACATTACCCTTGGTTTTGCTAGTACTTGCATTCCAGCGAAAAATTGTTCAGGGCTTAACCGCTGGTGCTGTGAAAGGGTAGTTATTTGTTGTTTGTTGTTTGTTGTTTGTTGTTTGTTGTTTGTAAATAACCAATAACCAATAACCAACAACCAATAACCAATAACCAATAACCAATAACCAATAACCAATAACCAACAACCAACAACCAATAACCAATAACCAACAACCAACAACCAATAACCAACAACCAACAACAAATATTATGTCAAAACTTGAACTGATAAATCTCAACAAAACCTACACTCCCAAAGTAATTCCTGTCAAAGATATCAGCCTTGATGTCGAAGAAGGGGAGTTTCTTACGCTACTTGGACCGTCGGGATGTGGTAAATCGACACTGCTGCGACTGATTGCTGGGTTGGAACCGCCCACTCGTGGCAAAGTGATGATTAATGGTCGCGATGTCAGCAGTGTTAGTCCAGGTGAACGCAACATTGCTATGGTCTTCCAAAGTTATGCTCTCTATCCCCATATGACGGTCTATGACAACATCGCGGCTGGTTTGAAGCTACGCAAGATGCCGTCTGATGAAATTCGGCAGCGTGTGGAGGATGTAGCCGAGAAGCTAGGATTGCAAAACTTGATGAACCGTAAGCCAGGTCAGATGTCTGGGGGTCAACGACAGCGGGTTGCTTTGGGTCGTGCTTTGGTGCGTCAACCGGATGTCTTTTTGCTGGATGAACCGTTGAGTAATCTTGATGCCTTGCTGCGAGAGCAAGTGCGGGCGGATTTGAAACAGCTATTTGAGAAGCAGCAAACACCAGTTGTCTACGTGACTCATGACCAGACGGAAGCGATGACTCTTTCGAGCAAAGTGGCGGTGCTATACGACGGGAATCTGCAACAGCTGGCACCGCCTCAAGACATCTATTCAAAACCGGCTAATCAATTTGTTGCTGGTTTTGTGGGCAGCCCTCAAATGAATTTACTGACACTCAATTGCGAGAGGAACAATGCGGTGTTGGGTGATTTTAAAGTTCCTTTGCCAAATCTGCCTACGATGCCTTCACAGGTTGTACTGGGCATTCGTCCAGAAGATGTCCATCTCGCTAAGCCTGAAGATCAGCTGACGATTCAGGGTCAGATATTTTTAGTGGAAAACTTGGGGATGCAGAATCTGATTAGTGTTCGGGTGCGGGGTTCAGAGTTAAAGATACGTGCTTTGTTGCCTGCTAATCAGACTTGGGAAGGGGAAAAGGTGACTTTATCGATGGTACCGCGATCGCTTCACTGGTTTGATGTGAAAACAGGCGATCGCCTCCCAAATCAATAACCCCTTCAGGTGCTTCTAACACGATAAGTTTTAGTCTGCAACAATTTGTTTTGTTGTATGTAACTACTAGCTAGTAAAAGACGGTAAGTCGTATAATAAAGTATGTTGAGGTATGAGAGGGTAGAACTCATGAAGAATCGTGGACGGGTAACCGCATACTTACCAGAAGAAATCCAGACAGCCTTAGAACAATGGGCTGAAGAAGAAAGTCGGTCTTTGAGCAGCCTTGCAACTTACCTACTAACTAAAGCTGTAAAAGACCGCCAACAACAAGAGAAGTCAAATTAATCTAGCTGCACCAACTCAAAATAAAGTTGCTTGCCTAACCCGACAAGCAACTCTCTATTTACTTTTCTATTTATTTTATTTAGTTATTTCTTATTAGTTGTTTGTGGAAAAATACAAACAACAAATAGCACAACATTTCCCATCTTGTAAGCGTGGAATCAGTTAAAGCTTTCCGTCAACACATCACACAATGTCTAACATTGAGGTGCGTCCAATCCAGAATCAAACAGAACTAGATGAGATGTACTACCAGCGATGGCTTGTCCTTAGAGCACCTTTAGGAATGGCTAGAGGAACAGAAAAGGACAAGTACGACGATAGCGCCTTTCATTTAGTTGCAGTCTACAATCACAGAGTTATTGGTTCAGCAAGACTACGAGAATTGTCCAAAGAATTGGGAAGCATTGCCTATGTCTCAGTATTACCCGAATTTTGCAACCAAGGCATAGGCACAAAACTCATTGAGAAATTGATAGAAACAGCTATGGAAAAAAATCTCAAGAGTTTAAGGTTAATGAGTCGGATTACTGCCCTGAGATTCTACCAAAGACTCGGATTTTTGAGCATTGGTGAACCCTTTGACTTTCTGGACATTCCGCACAAATTCATGAGCCTCGAAATAACCAATCTTCTCTGAACAAAGATGGAGATTTTTTACAGAATATTTAACAAACTCTGACTCTTTAGTTGTGGTACATGAACCTTTGAGGCGCATTGTCTTAGTTTCATTTTTTACCAATTCAGATTGGTATCGATGTATAGAACCATCTGGTTTTTCAAATGTTAGCTCAGCTTGAATTAGACTCTTGTCTGAGTTTTCATGAATAATTCTGTGCGCTACTTTGTAGTTAAACCAATCCCATCCATAACAGAGGATAAAGTCTCTTTCCAAAGCTTGAATTTCGAGGGGTAGAATTCCCCAGCCTCGATAAACTTTATTGAAGCAGGTGATATCGCCAGTGCGTGTCAAAATTGACCTGAACGACTCTTGGTCAAGTGTTCCATAATATCTTCCATCGGGAAAGTCTATCATTGTTGGAGCAAACCGATGACCACCAAAATGGCTTGACTTCCAAATCCGAACATTGCTCAAGCCTAACTCCTCGATAGATGCTGCTGCATAGAAATAAAAAGGATTACCATACCGGGCGCAACACTGATCGTGGCTACCATGAGTACAAACTAAAATATCCCTTGTTTGATTGTTTTCACTCTCACAATGTAAAACTTCGCCCCTTAAATATTGCCTGACAACAGTAGCAACTTGCTCAAGGTTTTCTACATCAAACTCTTTTTTCTTGTACCCATTGGAAGTCCATCCTTTTTGCTTCTCATAAATCAAAATTTTGGTACTGTTGGTACTTTTTGATTTTTGGGGAGCAATCAATAAAAGCTTGACAGGAAGTTTTACTTTCTGAACCTCGGCTACCAAATCTTTCAGTTCCTGAGGTACATACTTGGAATCAAAGGCTTCAAAGTCCCACGGAGTTGGACACTCAATTAGAACATAAGCTGAGTAATTGGTGCCGCTGCCAATAATATCTTCTCCTGCTTGTCTTGAAAAATCAGAACAAAAAAATTTCGTCATCAGTTTTACTCATTTATTACGTTGTTTGTGATGGATGCTAGTATCAACGAATATAATTCCTTCAACTACCAAACGACTCAAAAGGGGGACGATATCAGTCTCCCAATCGTATTCTGGTAACCAATTCATAACATCACTACCAGTAAAAGGCTCTCCAGTGAATACATTTTCAATCAGAGAGCGTTCTACTCCTTTGATGGATACTTCCTTACCTAAAGTGATAATTTTGTATCCACTGCCATCTGACAGTTCTAGAATTTTAACTCGCTGAAACTTTGGACTTTTAAACCTTGTTTCAGTCCCGTGTAGAAATAGATTGAACCCTGCTTGATAAGGCAAAGAATATTGAGCCATTGGCTTGGCTAAGCCATCAAGATAGCTAATATACTCTTGCCCTATGTTACTACCTGCAAGGTACTGATTTAAATCTTGGATTAAGCTATCGACATGTGTCTTTACAGAAGCTGTCTCCATCCGCAATGGCAGACTTCTACGCCACTCTTCTTTCTGGCGTAGTTCACCAACCAACCATTCGAGAACGTCAATACCTGTCTTACAATGTAATCCTAAAGTTAGATGCAAAGATGGCTCATCAAGAGCTAGTGCATAATGCCAATGTCCACGCGGGATGTAAAGAACATCACCTGGATTTAGAATGCAACTTAAGTAAGGTTCTCCTTCTGGAGGTGAGCAAGATGCTGATTGTTGTTCAGGTAACGGATATTTAATCGTATCCGGAAATACATGCCATTTTTTTTTGCCGTCTATTTGTAATATGAAAACTTCATGAGTATCGTAGTGAGATGAAAAACCTTGTTTTCCAGGCCAGGAACAGTAGGCGTTTACTTGTGCTCCATATCCGATATCATATTTAACTTCTGAAGTGAAGTTAGTAAGTTCAGGAATTAGTTTATGTATCTTATTAACAATCAAAGTTGCGCCTTCTTGGCACAACTTCATAAGATTTGCATTTTCACTTTCATCGAGAACTTTTCCATCTAATGCTAAGCGAAGGTCGGGATAATGGAACTCATGAAAGTTAAGCAGGTAGGTGAGTTTTTCCCAGGAAAAAAGATTGTCAAATTTCTTGTATCCTTCACTAGGTATAAAAACTGCTTGGTTTGTCCAATTTTTTTTGAAGAATTCCTCAACACTATAAGGGTTCAGAATGTTGATAAGCGATCGCATACTTGAAAGCTTTTTTCACCCAACCATAAAACTATCTGAAAATTGCTTCTACCAGGAGTAAGAGACATAGGTTTATTTCTCGATACTCCCTGGTAAAAACCCTAATGGAAATGATTAGCAACTATTCGTTGCTAAGGTCACTTTGATCAGCGTCAGTACCTAATTGAGAAGTCGTGTTTTTCTTTGTGGTCTGCGGTGCAATTTCCTTGACTTCAATTTGAATCTTACTGGCACGAGTTTGCTTTAGAGCCGATACGTTGATTTGCTCTGACATGCTATGTCTCCGAATATAGTAGTCACCCATTTTCCTCACCCTAACTCCTGACAATTGAGTCGAATGTCACTCAAATAAGCTAAATTGGCTAGTTTTGTAGGTTGGGTTGAGGTCACGAAACCCAACACTGGTAATGATTTGTTGGGTTACGCTATCGCTGAACCCAACCTACGCTTTCCTTTAGTCAGTGCCATTCCACTTAAGTCAGAAGTCTCAGCTGAGGTCTTCACTTAAACAGTAACTCAAAGTCATTATCTCAGGCAAGTATTTGATAAAGATTCTCAGGTAAAGATACCCTATTCCCGATTCAAACGATGCTTCAGACTTGCTTTCAGCAGTATCATCGATGTTCCATAGAAAACTGTGGTGGTTTTCCATAGAAAACTCTTATATTTCTCTACTGAGAAATATTCTTGAGAAATAGCCAGTAGATTTAGGGTTGACCTTATCTAAGCGCGGTTTAAGTCAGCTATACTACCACCTCCATAACCCAATGGGGTTTGGGGGTGAACACCCAGACTCCTGCAAATGAAAAAGAGGGTAATAACTATACCCTCTTCTTTGCAATTTCGCTTCCTATTTAGGGAGGATGTCAAACCTTGCTTTTTAGTTCGTGCAATTTCGCTCTAATAGTTTCGATACGTTGACGGTTAACCCCCAAGTCCGATTGTCCGAGGCGTGATGCAGAACGAACGTGGATGACTTTGGCACTGTTATCGACTAAAAATTCCACATCATCGACAAACCCCATCAGCTTACTTGTAAATTCTGCGTAGAGGTAATTGTCGGTTTCCGTGATAATTTTCGTTCTCTCCATGCTCTCAATCACACTTTTGAGATTAGCGAGAGCCTGTGTTGGCGTTGAGTCGTAAGTCAAAGGCTCAATTTTGTGCTGAGCATCTTGGCTTTGGCTGTTGACACAGTTAGGTGAGCTAGGGCAAGGCGCTAGTCGCTCGGACTGAACGCCAATATTAGTGGGTCTTTTTCCAGCAAACATCGTTCCTCCTGAAAATGCAAGAGTCGCTCCTATCGAACAGATAGCGACTACAACTAAGACGATACAGATGATCAGTATTGATCTAAGAGTTGATCGTTTTTGGATCTCTACGCTCATTGTGCTTTAAACCAGAGCCTGACAAAAATCTTTTCTCATCTAACTGTATAAGAGAGTGTTGTTGGTTGTTGGTTGTTTGTTGTTGGTTGTTTGTTGTTGGTTGTTTGTTGTCAGATGAATAGTCGAACAAACTGTTTTACTTGTCCCTCATCCCTCATCCCTCATCCTTTCAAAGGTCAATGCTTTACTTTCTTGGCCGCTGCTTTAGCCGCTTTTGATTGACGACGCCACTGCTCAAGACTTAAGGCGACAACCCCTAGAGTAATTAGCACGACGCCAAAGATTTGCTGGACTTGCAGGGCTTGTTGAAGAATAACCCATGCCAAAAGCGCTGTTAACGCAGGTACTGTTGCTCCCAGAAGCGATGCTCTAGCTGCATCTATCATCTTGAGACCAATGTTGTTGAGTAAATAACTCAGGAGTGTAGCACCTCCTAAGAGCAGACTACTAATAATTAGCTCTGGCCAGACGGAGGGAACAACATTAAGACGCCAGGACTCTGGTAATGGCCCGGCTAAGCTGAGGCTGGAAAAAACCAGGATAATGACAAAGTGAAGCCAGCTCAACGGGATGGGTGAAAGTTGCCTTGCACAGTTTTGCGCTAAGAGGATGTAGAAAGCAAAGGCGATCGCACCTCCAACAGCAGCACTAATGCCAAACCCAAAAAGATTACTGGTTCTACCACTAGGAAGTCCTAGCAGAACAGACCCCAGTAAAATGCTGACAATGATTAAGCTAAGAAATAGGTTAGGGCGAAAGATGCTAAATCGTCTCGCGCCTCTGTTACCAAATAGCAGCGAACCCAGCATCACGGGAAAGACAGGATAGATAAAGAAAATCCCAATAGCTACTCCTGGTGAAATCGGCCCTAAAGCTAAATAAATTAGCGTTTGAGACAAGAACAAAAAGAAGCCACTGGCTACCACTCTAAATAATAGAGACCAGTCTTTTGCTCGGGCAAACCGCTTGAGTTCTCGCCACACTGATGGGTAGAGGATAGTAACCATAATCGCCATTAGCGGGACTACAACTAGCATCCGCAACCACAGAATTAGCAGCGAATTTCCCACACTTGGAGCAACAAATTTTCCCAGCTTAAACAGCCCAAAGATTTGAGACTTGTTAAAAATTACACTAATGACTAGGTTCTGGAACGACAGCACCAATGAGGAGAACAGAACCAGCAAAAACCCAATTCGTAATCTCGTAGCTGGTTTCAGCAGTGGTGGCGGCGCAGGAATAACAACAGGTGTCTCCGACTCCGGAATGCGCTCAATGACTGACACTGATTCCTCTAAAGGGTAGGAGTCAGGTAAGCGATCGCACTCTTCTTGTGAATAGTCATACCTGTCGTCGGTGAGCAATGGCAGATTCACTGGTGCAATTGGTGAAGAGGGTGGGGGGCCCGACATCGCCACTGATTGGGCTTGCAGTTCTGTTTTGATGCGACTGACGAGTGTTTCTAAAATTGCCTCCCCTTGCTGCTCCAAACTATGCATCTGACTCAACTGCTGAGAAAGAGAACTTTGATAGCTACTGAGGTCTTGTTGCAGTGTTTTAAAGGTTGCTCTGAGGGTAGTATCTAAGGAGGTGATTAATTGGTGAAGATTTTCGTCATAATCACCTGTTTTTGAGGTCGATTCAACACCAGAATTTGCGGTATTTTCAAGTGGTGATTGACCTTTCGAGAAAGCTTTTGGAGAACGCGATCGCTTAGAACTTTGCCTTTCCCCTTCCTGAGAGGCGGCGTCTTCCTGGGAAACTAGTGAGGAATCTGCCAGCTGATTGAGCCGAGCAAGCAGTAACTCTTGTAGCTGGTTTGCCAAATCTGGAGCAATTTGGTTGACTAAGTGTTGTTGTTGGATAGTTTGCTGCTGACGCTGACCTTGCAGCTTTTCGATATCCTCTATTAATTGGGATTTTTCTCTTTGGAGTCGCTCAACATCTTGAGATAACTGGCCAAGAAGATTTTGCCGCAGGTTCTCAATATCCTGAGTCATTGCTCTCAAGCGATCTTCTGCTGCATGTAGATCGCCTACTCCGGCTTTCTCTGGTTGGTTGTCCAGTTGTCCCATTTTTATCTAACCTGCTACCTAGAACTTATCCATGCAATTACAGTAGCAGTGAATCGATTCAGTTACTGTCTTGCTTTGTGTGGTACTTGTTTCTGCTTCAGAACTTACGGAAATCTCCCAGGACTCTATGCATGGACACCACCTATCGTAGGGGTGAACGGCCGTTCACCCCTACAAAAGGCGGTTCACCCGGAAATTTGCGTAAATCCTGTCTCCCTTCCGCAAGTCTTCTCAGAGGTAGTTCCTTCCCTTGTGCCGCCCTGCACTAGGCACTTCTATGTGTTGTCTTTAATCGGGCGATCGCAACAGTGAGGACAAGAAATATCTTCCTGATAATCAGGCGAGGTTTTATCGATTTCTGCGATCGGATGCCCACAGTTGCGGCACATCTCATGAGTTCCTGCCGCCAAACCCTCACGTAAAGCGACACGTTGATCAAAAACAAAACATTCTCCTTGCCACAGACTCTCTTGTGCTGGAACTTCCTCTAAATACTTGAGAATGCCGCCTTTGAGGTGATAAACCTCTGAGAACCCTTGAGCCATCATAAATGATGAAGCTTTTTCACAGCGAATGCCGCCAGTGCAGAATAGAGCAACCTTTTTATGTTTAGCAGGATCGAGGTGGTTGCGAACATAGTCTGGAAATTGTCGGAATGAGGCAGTTCTGGGATTTTGCGCTTCTTTAAAGGTACCAATTGTCACCTCATATTCGTTGCGGGTGTCAATAACGGTTACCTCTGGATCAGAAATCAGGGCGTTCCATTCTTTCGG
>DALYIW010000138.1:0-14051 GCA_031970155.1 Coleofasciculaceae cyanobacterium CTOTU46601
GATTGAGGGGGCAAGTGATTGGGGAGTCGGGAGTCGGGAGTCGGGAGTGGGGGTTTGTGCGTTGGTGCTGGTTTCTTCTGCTTCTGGAAATACTAAGTCAGCGTAGGGGAAGTCATGAACTAAGACTAAGTTATGCTGACGGCAAAACGCGACGGCTTGCTGGAAAAAAGATAAGGGTGCGATCGCACTCGTTGGATTATGAGGATAGCTCAACACCATCATCCGCGATTGAGCTAATACTGGCGTTGGTATATCCTCAAGCACTGGTAAAAAGTTGTTTTCTTCCAGTAGAGGCATGGTGTAAATTTGACCACTAGCCAGGTAAACTCCACCCACATGGGAAGGGTAACCAGGGTCCATTAGCAGTGCAAAATCTCCTGGATTGAGTACCGCTAATGGTAAATGAGCCGTGCCTTCTTGAGAACCAATTAAGGGCAGTACCTCAGTTTCTGGATCAACTGGGATGCCAAATTTGTTTGTATACCAGTCCGCAGCGGCTTGACGAAAGGCTTGAGTACCATGAAACAATAAGTAGCCGTGAGTACTCTGATCAGACAAAGACTCTCTGATTGCCTCCAGGATATGTTCTGCCGCCGGGAGGTCAGAAGACCCTAAGGATAGATCAATAATTTCTTGTCCAGACGCTCTAGCTTTTGCCTTCGCCTGATCCATATCAGCAAACACATTAGCTTGCAGGGGTTGTAAACGCTTTGCAAATTGCATTTTTTTGTCCTTTATCTGTGAAGAGTTGCAGGTTGACCAAAAAAGGATAAAGGATAAAAATTCTTGGTCTTAATAGTTTCTTACCCCTAAGTTTATTTATGAGGTACTCAAGGGCCCTCATCCCTCATCCCTCATCCCTCATCCCTCATCCCTTAATTACGAGGCGGGTGATAGGTGAGTTTCCAGGATACTCTCTAATTTCTGCTTGCCAATGGCTCCCTCATGAGATTCAGTCACCTCACCCTGTTTGAACAGTAGTAATGCTGGGACGCCTTCAATGTGGTATGTCTTCACAGTGTCTGGATTTGGATCGATTTCCATCTTGAAGACTTTTAGGCGATCGCTATAAGTATTAGCCGCCCAGTCCACAGATGGCGATACAAGACGGCAAGGGCCGCACCAAGATGCCCAAAAGTACACCAGCACTGGCTGCTCTGCTTTTAAAACTTCGGTTTCAAACTCGGCATCCGTAATTGAAATAGCGCTGCTCACAATACTCTCCGTCAACACAATTGCATAGTTATATATTCGCATTGGTTACAACCGTATTGACCAACAAAAAAAGGAGGGATGAGGGATGGAGGATGAGGGATGGAGGGGAAATTAGGCTTACACCAGCAGGACTTACGCAAATTTACCCTTGAACCGAAGGACGGTAGGGGCTCGTGCGTAAGTCCTGACCAGAATTCAGGGTCAATACAAAAAAAAGACCTGGATAGACTCTCTCCATCCATTCCAACCGTTGTATGCTGGTTGAATTGATTGTTGAGTCGCCTACCCAGGTCTTTTAGTTGCAGAGGCGCTGTCAGCTGATACTTACAAGTTGTCGATTTGCTTTCGCAGTGCGTCCAATTCGGCATCAACGGCTGAATTAGAGGCGGGAGATTTTTTCTCTTCTCCAGCCGGCAAGGCTTGCTGTGAGACAGAACCCCCGGTTAACTGCGCTTTCATTGCTGCCAACTCATCATCAACGTCACTGCCAGATTCAAGCATGGCAAACTGACTTTCTAGATCCGAACCAGCAAGTTCACCAGCTGCCTGGGATTTGGCTTCCATCATCAAGACTTTTTCTTCCATGCGCTCAAACGCTGACATCGCACTGCCAGTGTTGAGTCCACTAATCGTGCTTTGCAGCTGTTCGTTAGCTTTAGCTGCTGCCGCACGGGACTTGAGCATGTCCTTTTTAGTCTTGGCTTCAGAAATCTTACTTTCTAAAGCAATCAGGTTGCGCTTTAAGGTGTCCACCTGACTGACTTGCTGATCCAGTTGAGTTTTAAGTTGGGTTGCCGTATCCGCCGAGGTTTTTTTACGTACCAGTGCCTCACGCGCCAGGTTCTCATCCCCTTTCTGAAGGGCTAGTTGAGCGCGACTTTGCCAGTTGTTGGCGTCTGTTTGGTTTTTGTTGTATTGTTGCTCCGTACGTTTTTGAGTGGCAATTGCCCTAGCAACGGCTTGGCGCAGTTGTACTAGGTCTTCCCCCATATCAATAATGGCTTGCTCCAGAACTTTTTCTGGGTCTTCAGCCTTGCTAACCATATCGTTCAGATTAGCTCTAACGACTCTGCTAAGGCGATCAAATAATCCCATGACGCTTGTTTATCCTCTCGGAATGTATAAAGTAGGTGTAAAGCAGACTCTAGGGCGTCAGCCTGCTTCTATTGTGCTAAGGTCTAAGCAATCAATGCTCTCCCGTCTCAAGTCTAAATCGCTTCCCATGAATCTCTCAAAACACTCATCCTCAAGCCCTTAAGACAGGAGGTTTTTCATCCAGTTTAAAAACTTCTAGCTAAAAAGTGCCAGATCGTAGGCAGTTTCTCAAAGCTTAAAGAGGGAGTGGGGAGTAGGGAGTAGGGAGTAGGGAATTTCCATAGATAAATTCAAGGGATGAGGGATAAGGGATAAGGGATGAGAGATAAGGGATGAGAGATAAGGGATGAGAGATAAGGGATGAGGGATGAGGGATGAGAAACTTTGCGTACAAGCTTCTATATTTAATTAGGTTGAACAAAAGAAATCTTCGATATTGCAAGCTCCATTATTTATCTATGGGGCTATCCATCCTTCATCCTTCATCCTTCATCCTTCTCAGTGACCGATGAGGCTTGACTAGATGGTAGTTTCGCCTGTTCTGTGCCTGTCACTAGGTTAGCCTTCATCGCCGCTAACTCGGTATCTATCTCACTGCCAGCTTCAAGAGCGGCATATCTCTTTTCTAGTTCATCGGTTCCTAGTTCTTGTAGTGCTTCAGACTGGGCTTCTAGCTGCAATACTTTTTCTTCCATCCGCTCGAAGGCACTCAATGCGCTACCAGTACCGACATTGCCCAGCATCTGATTAATTTTCTGAGATGCCTGAGCGGAGCGTGCCCTAGCAATATACAAGTCTTTTTTGGTTTTTGCTTCTGAGATTTTACTCTCTAAAGCCCGCATATTCTCTTTGAGCTTGGTGACAATTCCCGCTTCTTGTGTCAGCTGGGTTCGCATCACTTTTGCGGTTTCCTGATACGATTTTCGCCGCGCTAGGGCTTCTCGCGCTAAGTTTTCGTCTCCATGGGACAACGCTAATTGGGCGCGATTGTACCACTCTTGGGCTGTAGATTCAGCAAGAGATGCTTGTCGCTCGGTGCGTTTTTGAGTAGCGATCGCCTGAGCTACAGCCTGCCGCAGCGTAATTAAATCTTGCTGCATCTCATCTACTGTTTGCTCTAAAACTTTCTCTGGATCTTCTGCCTGCCCGATTAGGCTGTTGAGTTTGGCGCGAATTAGTCGCATGATGCGATCGATCAGTCCCATGGCAGCTCTCCATTCACATTGCAGTCAGCAAAATCCTTAACATCATGGTATCTCAGGGTCAAGACCCAATTTTAGATGCAAGAGTTGTTTGTTGCTTGTTGTTTGTTGTTTGTATTTTTTAAGCAACAACCCACAACAGTCACTAGTCAGTTATTTTCTTACTACTAACCACTGACCCAAAAGAGAGGAGGTGAGGGGATGAAGGAGTGAAGGAGTGAAGGTTTATTCCCTGTCCTGAGGCCAGAGTTGGGAAGTTCTCCCTCTCTCCCTCTCTCCCCCTCATCTTCCTTGACCACTCCCTAAGGAGTGTAGACCGAGGCCGACAATCCCTGTTGTTGAAGTTGAGTCACTAAAGTTTTTGCTTCCGACTCTCGCTTGAACGCTGCCACCTGAATCCGACTCCCTTGTGGTAAGTTACGCACGTAGGCATCGGGGGCAATTGTTTTTGCTTTCTCTAAAGTGCGCCCTCCAGCTCCGTTAATCAGTACGTAGTAGAAACCATCTCGACTTTTTGCAGAACTTGGGGCAACTTGTGCCGCAGAGGAAGACGCGGGTACCTTTTTCGTCGCCACTTTAGCGGGTGTCTGTGACGGTTTCTTAATGGCAAGTTTAGTCGGAGGGACTGGCAGCTGTTTAGTAGCAGGTGCGGCCAGAGCCGATGATAGTTGCTTGGCGGCAGAGGCTCGACTGGGAGTACTCGTGCGTGGTACTGATGCTGGTGGAGCCAGAGGTAAGGGTGCTACCTGCGGTATTGGCTGAACTGTTCTCTGCTGTGGAGACGGCGATAACAGTACTGAAGCTAAATCTGTAGAACGTTTCGGAAGAGCTGAATTCGGAACTACGGTTGGAGCTGTTGTCGATGTTGTTCCAGTATTAGGTACCTCTGAGGGTGGGGAGACGGCTGACGTTGGCGGCGACGGCTGTGGATTGGCTTCCAAGTGACTAAGGGTATTTAAATTTAAATCTACAAATTCCTCTGAAGCCAGATTGGGACCATTAGCTATGGGTGAATCTTTTGCTGGATCGCGCTTGGTCGGTGTAGTCTGTGTAGGTTTTTGGGCTGTATTCTGTGTCTTTGAGCCAAAGAATCGACCAAAATTTAGAGCGTTGAAAGTAGATGGATTCGAGAGGATGTAGGCCACAGTTGGGATCGACAGTAGCAACAGTAATATCGAACCAACACCCAGGGGAGTCAGCAGCCTATCAGCGAAGCGCTTTTGGGAGTGTGAGCTATCTTCTGGTTCTTCCAGACTCCGCAGCAGTTGTTCCGATGATTCTAAATAATCCTCTGGCTGCCCTTGGTCTGCCTCTAATCGCACCAACTCTCCTGCCATATCTGTCGATTGATCAGGAGAGTTTAGTTGATGATTAAAGTTATGTTCGCTAGCTGACTTGTCAGCCCCCCCTTTACTTGTGGAAGAGACAATCAGCGGCGATACGGCTTCAGAATCAGCCAATGATGGAGCCTCTAGCTGACTGGTTCGTTCCCTTGGCTGTTGCTTCGTTTCCTCAGACGGTGCTGCCTCTGCTGGTGTCTGGTTCCCCAATGTTAAGGGAAATGACATTACGGGAGCTGTGCTCATTCCTAAAGCTGGCAGCTGAGTTCGACCTCTTCCCTTGTTGACGGAAATCAACTCAATCGGTTTACGGATTTGGTGACGACCAAGACCACGAGGCGACATCACTGGACGCCCCACTCGTTGGCGTCGGTATCGGGCTAATTCTTCTTCTAGCTCTACATCAAGGCTACCCAGAGCTGCCTGCATAACTGGGTTGATTGATGGGTTGGGTAAGGTGTGAGTAGACGACTCAACCGAGGTGTTTTGACTCATAGCTGGGCTTTATGGTGAGTTTTTGGGTTTCTAATCCTGTAAGAAGGCTGATCTTAATTAGACTCTCGCTGTCAGTGTATTACAGACCTTCAGGTTTTGAGGCAAGAGAATAAAATCTACACCTTCCTACCGTTGGCTAACGATTCAGTGTAAGGGCCTGGCTACCCTCAGGACTAATCGCTGGAAAAATGTCCCTTTGTTGAGAAGGGCAGAGCCTGTGCTTAAATTTCTCATCATACTATTAGGCGGTGAGGTAGCTCACGGGTCACCCAGAGGTCAACTCATGCAATGATTTTGGACTGTGGATTTTAAGTTGACTTTGCCCATAAGGAGACAGATTTTTGCTCGTTGAGATTGATGATTTTGGATTTATCCATCTTTTATTACTTTGGAAAGAGAAAAATAGCTTATTTTACCCACTAAGACAGAGGTCATGGGGACGCCTTACCTCTATTGACCGTAAGGCATAGGTAGAGGCAGTTTTAATGAGCGTTAGTTAATCCAATCATCTAATTTACCAGACTGTCTCTAGTTCTGAGTCTAGGCAGGGCTAATTGTTGCTAGTTTTGTCAACTGAATCCCGGCTTTTTCGGTCATTCCTCCTATCAACCTTAGTATCTGGCGTTACATCTTCCCTTAAGGTTTAGCTTGATCCCCGTACTGTTTAAGGACAAACAAGTGCATTTTTTTGAAATCTCTCTAAATTTGTATCTTTTTTTAAAGCAGAATGTATCTATGTATAACAGGAATATAAAGAAAAAATAAAGAGATTAATTTTTGCGGGATCGCTCTAATCTAGAGAGACTCAATGATTGATAGCGTTAACAAGCTGAATAAGGTCTAGGAGGAAAGTAGCAAAATAAGAAGAGGAAATAAAACTTATTCCCGAAAACAACACCAATGAAGATATTAAATTTTCCTACTTCTGCTTGTCGGTATTGTCGGCATTACAGGTTAGAGGGACGTCGTGGAGGGGAGTGTCAGCAGCTCGGTGTACCGGTTAGAGGTCACTGGAAAGCCTGTTCTTTAGCTCTCCCACCCTTTGCACCTTCTTGGGAAAATCTCGATGGGGTTTGGTCGAATGAAAAGGTGACGCTTAAAGAAGCATTTTCTCATCATTGTTCGCTCAGTGGCTCTAAGCAAAATCCTGTTGGAGAAAAGGAATCTTCGACCTCTGAAACGTTGGCACCTGACATAGTGCTTATATAAACCTCTCTTGATTACAGCTCGGTTAGGCGATAGTCATTCGTTGATTACTTTCTGAATAATTTAGACGATTGAGCATAATTCATGAACAAATTTTGTAGTAATGTATCACAGTTTGTCGAGGTTTTGGCTCCGCGAAGCCTTCTCTTGTGAAAAAACAAAGATTTAATCCAAACATTGAACTAAATTCAACATAATTTTTATTCGCACCTTTTTTTAAGTTAAGGTGCGATTTTTAGGTTTTTAATTGAAAAACTTTATTCCCCGACTCCCGACTCCCGACTCCCGACTCCCTATTTTTAAGTTAGATCTAATGAAGGTTAGCGGCACTAGGGTAGCCAGGGATATTGACGAAAATCAGGCGATCGCTTTTCCAAAAAAGCCTGTTTCCCTTCTGCTCCTTCTTCGGTCATGTAGTACAGCAAGGTGGCATTTCCGGCAAGTTCCTGTAAACCCGCTTGACCATCGCAATCAGCATTAAAAGCGGCCTTCAAGCAACGAATGGCGATCGGACTCTTTTCCAAAACTTCAGTAGCCCACTGAATACCCTCTTGTTCAAGCTGTTCCACTGGCACGACACAGTTAACTAATCCCATTTCCTGCGCCTGTTGTGCCGTGTACTGGCGGCAGAGGAACCAAATTTCTCGCGCTTTTTTTTGACCAACGATTCTGGCAAGGTAGCTAGCCCCAAATCCGCCATCAAAGCTACCGACTTTCGGCCCAGTTTGACCAAAGATGGCATTGTCTGCCGCAATAGTCAGATCGCAAATCAGGTGCAAAACATGGCCGCCACCGATTGCATATCCAGCAACTAGGGCTATTACCACCTTGGGCATGGAACGAATCAGACGTTGCAAGTCAAGGACATTTAAGCGAGGAACACCATCATCTCCAACATACCCCGCTGTCCCTCTAACGCTTTGGTCACCACCAGAACAGAAAGCATATTTACCATCCGTGTGGGGACCTGCACCAGTGAATAGTACAACACCGATACTCGTGTCTTCACGGGCATCACAGAAGGCGTCATAGAGTTCAAATACCGTTTTTGGCCGAAAAGCGTTACGTTTGTGAGGACGATTGATGGTGATTTTGGCAATACCGTCAGATTTATGATACAGAATGTCTTCATAGGTTTTAGCGGTTTGCCAGTCAATTTGCATAGATTTCAGGTACTTCGAGCGAACAATAATTACTCAGACTAATTTGAGAATTTTACGTCTTTAGCATTACAGATTCATGCGACAAACGCCTTTTGACCTCCAACCCACCGATATGCTGCATAGGCGGCGCGTGCAGTCAATCATGGTAACTGAGGTTGTTACTGCCTCAACCACTACCTCCGTGTTTGAGGTAGCGCAGCAGATGGCGCGATCGCAAATTAGCTGTGTTGTTATTTGTCAACCGTCAGCCATTACTCCAGCCGGAAGCCTCCTAACGCCTGTTGGCATCCTTACACAACGAGATATCGTTAGGTTCAAAAAAACTGGACTCGATTTGGTGCAAACTCCAGTTGAAGCAGTGATGAGTTGTCCGCTACTCCCCGTGCAGGCAAGCGATACTCTCTGGCAAGCCTATCAGATGATGCAACACCATCGCATCCGCCGCTTGGTGGTACTCGATGATGCTGGATACTTAGCAGGAATTGTCACCCAAAGTACCCTTCTTTCTGCCTTAGACCCTGTAGAACTGTATGCCACTGTAGAACTGTTGCAGCAAACTATCACCCAAAAGACCCAGGAATTGAGCGTCGCCAATCAACGACTGCAACAGGAAATTAGTGAGCGCAAATTGATCGCAACGAAGCTCAACAGCTTCACTCAGCAAGTTGATACTATCTTCGAGTCGCTACCGGATATTGTTCTCATTATTAATGAAGAAAAAAACATACAAATTGCACCAACTAAAGCAATCAGTTGGAATGTTGATGATACAAATCTGCTCGACTTGATGATTCAAGAATTTTTTCATGAGGACACAGAAGAAACTTGGTTTGCTCTAGCTCGACAAGTATTAGAAACCCAAGAAACCACTAATTTTGACTATAGTTTACGGATTAATGAGCAAGAGATTTGGTTCTCGGCTAAAATTTCGCCATTCACAGAGAGTTCTGTGGTTTGGGTGGCTCGTGATATTACTGCTCGCCAACAGGCAGAGGAAGCTTTACGAGAGAGTGAAGAGCGTTATCGAGAACTATTTGAGAAGAGCGCGGATGGCATTGTATTCACGGATATTGAGGGGAGATTTCTTAATTGCAACGCCAGCTACCAAAGAATGCTGGGGTATTCTCTCTTAGAACTTCAGCAAAAAACTTTTTCAGAGATAACGCCTTCTAAGTGGCACTCTATGGAAGCCGAAATTGTTGAGAAACAAATCATTGCCAAGGGATACACAGATACTTACAAAAAGGAATACATTCGCAAGGACGGAACGGTATTTCCGATTGAGATAAGCGCTTATTGCCAGAAAAATCAGGCAGGGCAACCCGAAAGAATGTGGGCAATTGTACGAGATATTAGCGATGCCGTGGCGGCGGCTACACAACGTCAACTTGCAGAACAAGAAACCCATCTGTTGCTCTCCACGACTCAAGCCATCACTCATGCAGGAGATATTAAGAGTGCGTTAGGGAGCATTTTGGGTTTAATTTGTCAATATATCGGCTGGGATTTTGCAGAAGCTTGGATTCCTGCTGCTGATGGTACGTTAAAATACACTACTCATTGGTGCAAGACGCCCCATGAACCTTCATTCACAACCAAGGATAAAAGTTTCATCTGTGACTCCAGACTCCGTTCGGACTTCGGCGCGGTTCGGCTGAACTCAGAGTCGTTGCCTCACGTCGAAGCCGACTCCCGACTTTCAAGGCAGTACTTTAACACCTTTGAAGCATTCCGGCAGGCGAGCGAAACGTTCGCATTTGCGCCTGGTGTGGGGCTACCTGGGCGAATTTGGTCATCTAAGCAGCCGGAATGGATGGGGGATATTGCCGACACCACAGACCCCATTTTTTATAGAACACAACTCGCGATAAACGCTGGATTGAGAGCAGGTTTTGGCGTTCCGATTGTTGACAATAACCAAGTGTTAGCAGTAATGGTGTTCTTTAAGTGCAGCCCAAGTGTACGACAGTGGCGTGTGGTTGAGCTAGTTAGTGCAATTGCTGCTCAGTTAAGTGCGCTCATCGGGCGAAAACAAGCAGAACAAGCTCTACAAGCAAGTCAGCGTCGTTATCAAACCTTAATAGAAGCCTCGCCTGTTTTTATTTTCCACGCCGATGCATCGGGGAATTGCGTCTATGCCAATCAGCGCATGAGTGAACTTCTTGGAATTTCTGTAGAAGAATCACTCAATTCAGGTTGGGCGAGTAGCTTACATCCAGACGATCGCGATCGCATTTTTACCCAATGGTCTGAAACTGTTGCCGCGAAAGAGCCGTTTAAGTCAGAATATCGTTTTTTGCGTCCCGATGGTAAAGTTACTTGGGTCATCGGTCAGGGGTTGCCAGAAAAGGGGCCCGACGGAGAGGTTATTGGCTATATTGGCACGATTACCGATATTAGCGATCGCAAACTTGTAGAGCAAGAAATACGCCAATTGAGTGCAGCGCTAGAAAATGCTGTAGAAGGAATTTCACGGCTGGATACGCAAGGACGTTACGTTACTGTAAACAAAGCCTATGCCAGCATGGTTGGTTATCAACCCGAAGAATTAATCGGCAGGGAATGGCAGCCAACGGTACATCCTGATGATGTCGAAAAAATGATCGCCGCTTATCAAGAAATGCTGAGCACTGGCAAGGTAGAAGCTGAAGCTAGAGGCATCCGCAAAGACGGCTCGATTTTTTACAAGCAACTCGTCATGATTACAGCCTACGACGAGCAACACAACTTCATTGGGCACTACTGCTTTATGAAGGACATCAGCGACAAGAAACAAGCCGAAGAAATCCTACAGCATCAGTTAGCGGTGATTGAAGCAGCTAATGATGGTATTGCAATTCTCAATGAGAATGGTGAATACAGCTATCTGAATAAAGCTCATGTCACTCTATTTGGCTACAGTGATGCCAACGAGCTAATTGGCAAAACGTGGAAAGAACTCTACTACCCTGAAGAAATTAGTCGATTTGAGCGCGAGGTTTTTCCTATTTTATTGCAGCAGGGGCATTGGCAATGCGAAGCCGCTGGTAAAAAGAAAGATGGTACGACGTTTGCAGAGGAAATTTCTTTGACCTTAATTGAGGGGAAAGGACTAATTTGTGTCTGTCAAGATATTACTGAACGCAAACAAGTAGAAGAAGCATTGCGCGAGAGCGAACAGCTCTACCTGGCCATCATTGAAGACCAGACAGAACTCATTATTCGGTTCTTGCCAAACGGCATCGCTACCTTCGTAAACGAAGCTTACTGTCGCTATTTTGGCATCACACGAGAGGAGATTATTGGATACTGCTTTGAACCCCTCATTGTTGAAGAAGACCGCGAACACGTCAATCGACTTGTTAACTCAATTAGTTTTGAAAATCCTGTAATTACAATTGAAAATCGGGTAATTGTTGCTAGCGAAGTGCGCTGGACGCAATGGATTAACCGGGGGATATTTGACGAGCAGGGTGAGCTAATTAAACTGCAAGCAGTGGGGCGCGATATTACCGATAAGAAACAGATTGAATTGGCACTGCAAAGCTCTCAAGAAAAGTTAAATAATGTACTCAATAGCACCAACGCCTCTATTGCCAATTTTCGGCTATTTCCAGACAGAACCTGGAAATATGAATACTGGTCCCAAGGGTGTGAGAGGATGTTTGGTTATACTGCCGAGGAATATATGGCAAATCCAACACTCTGGTTTTCCAATGTGTTGCCAGAGGATGTGGAACAGGGGCGGATCGTCAGCGATGAAAATTTTATGCGTGACTACCCGACAGTAACTAAAGGAGAGTACCGCTTTTTCCATAAAGATGGTAGTGTGCGCTGGTCGTCTTTTGAAGCCTCATCCCGCCCGCATCCGACTTCTGGCTGGATAGTGACAGTCTTTGATGTTGATATTACCGACAAGAAACAAGCCGAACAATCCTTACGAGAAATAGCACAACGAGAGACAGCGATCGCAACGGTTATTCAACGGATGCGCCAAACCCTGGATATTGACACCATATTCAGCGCCACAACTGAAGAATTGCGGCAAGTGATGAAATGCGATCGCGTCGTCATCTATCAGTTTAATTCCGACTGGAGTGGACAATTTGTGTCCGAATCAGTGAAAGAAGGCTGGATTTCTCTGATGCAACAACAGACTAATCCTCATGCAGACGGGCAACTTTTGAACGACCCTCACTGCACTGTAAAAACAACAATGTCCAGAGGCACTCCCGAACCCATTGTAGATAGTTATCTGCAAGAAACAAAAGGGGGTGCCTACAGCGAAGGTATCAATTACAGAGTCATCCAAGACATCTACCAAGCGGGATTTACAGAGTGTTACATCAATCTCTTAGAACAATTTCAAATCAGAGCTTACATCATTGTTCCCATCTATTGCGGCAGTCAATTGTGGGGCTTACTAGCCAGTTATCAAAATTCCAACTCCCGTATTTGGAACGAAGCAGAAATTAGTACAGTAGTTCAGATTGGCATTCAGTTGGGAATTGCTTTACAGCAAGCTCAATTACTTCAAGAAACTCAACAACAGGCAGTACAACTCGAACACGCCGCCTATGCAGCCCAAGCCGCTAACCGTGCCAAAAGTCAATTTCTGGCAACTATGAGCCACGAACTCCGCACTCCTCTCAACGGCATTTTAGGCTACGCGCAAATTCTTCAATCCGACAAAAACTGCACCCCCCAGCAAAAAAAAGGTGTTGGCGTTATTCACCAATGCGGTACACACCTCCTAACCTTAATTAACGATATTTTAGACCTCTCTAAAATTGAAGCCGGAAAACTTGAACTCTACCCAGAAGATTTTTGTTTGTCGTCCCTCCTCACCAGCTTATCTGCAATCTTCCAACTCAAAGCCGCGCAAAAATCCATTACCTTTACCTACCTTCCCTTCAACCAACTCCCCAAAGTGATTCATGCCGACGAAAAGCGACTACGCCAAGTCTTAATGAACCTACTTTCTAATGCCATCAAATTCACCGATAAAGGCAGCGTTACATTCAAAGTGGAAGTGATTCAAAGTTCAAATCCACAAACAACCAACAACCAACAACCAACAACCAACAACCAAATCCGCTTCCAAGTTGAAGATACAGGCATCGGCATATCCTCAGAACAATTGGAAAAAATATTTTTACCGTTTGAGCAAGTAGGAGATATTTCTCGTCGTGCTGAAGGGACGGGTTTAGGATTAGCAATTACACAAAAAATTCTTGAACTAATGGGGGGCAAAGTTTTTGTTGAGAGTACCCCCGGAGTTGGCAGCAAATTTGGGTTCGACTTAGAATTACCAGAAATCTCAACCTCGATGAATTCAACAACTGTAAAATCAACCAACAACATCATTGGCTACTCTGGAGAAAAACGAAAAATTCTCATTGTCGATGACCGTTGGGAAAATCGCACAGTTCTGATCAATATGCTAGAACCCATCGGCTTTGAACTAGAAGAGGCAGCGGATGGAGAAGAGGGGTTAGAAAAAGCCCTTGAGTGTCAACCGGATTTGATTCTCGTTGACTTGGTGATGCCAGTGATGGATGGCTACCAGATGACACGACGACTCCGCCAAATACCAGATCAGAATACGATTATCATTGCTAGTTCTGCTAATGCGTATGCCGTTGACAGACAACAAAGCTTAGACTCTGGCTGCAACGATTTTCTCCCCAAACCTATTCAAGCTCAAGACTTGTTCGACAAAATCAAGAGTTACTTAAACTTGTCATGGATTTATGAGCAAGAGAGTGAAGATGGGGCTGAAAAATTAAGGGATGAATTGAATCGCGATCGCACTGAGTACACTAGCAGAAATGATCGCGTTACTCTAACAGTGATGAACATACCACCACAAGAAGAACTGCTGGCTCTGCATCAAGCGGCAAGTGGCGGTGATGTTCAAATTGTTGAGGAAGAAGTCATGCGACTCCAGCAGCTCAACCCCGACTACACGGCTTTTGTGACCCGGATACAAGAGCTTGCTGCCGAGTTTGAATATGAAAAAATTGTCCAGATAATTGACCAAGAAAGGATGAGGGATGAGGGATGAGGGATGAGGGATGAGGGATAAGTACAAGCAAATGAATTTGTTGATGAATAAAAAGAAATTTTTATTAGTTGAAACACCTTTATTTATTTAGGGAGTTATTCATTCTTAATCCTTGCCTGTGAGAAACATTTATGATAATACGTTAAATAAACAGTATCATAATTGCTAATTTTTCATGAATAATTAATAGTATTAAAATTAGAGAATTAATGTGGGTATAATATGAATTCATAATTTCTACTCCCTACTCCCTACTCCCTACTCCCCACTTTCAACACTAGTGTTTTTC
>DALYIW010000138.1:14102-20867 GCA_031970155.1 Coleofasciculaceae cyanobacterium CTOTU46601
AAAATGCCTGATAGCTATAGAAAATCAGCAACTCAGGAGTAATAGCATTGTCACGGGCTATGAAGTTGTCCTAGTAGATGACGGCTCAACAGATGGTACTTTGGATTGGCTAGAGTCACACAGCAGTGAGTTTCCTCATGTGCGATCGCTTTCTCAAAACCACCAGGGACCGGCAGCAGCTCGAAATCTGGGTGTCGAACAGGCTAAGGGTGACACAATTATCTTTATTGATAGCGATCTAGTTGTCACCGAGCATTTCCTTGAGTCTCATGCTGATGCTTTAGTGCAGGGACAGCAGCAACTTGGAAGCGATCGCCTTTTCACCTACGGTTGGGTAATCAATACCTGCAACTTCAATAACCCTACCTCAGAACCCTACAAACTCACGGATTTTTCAGCCGCTTACTTTGCTACGGGGAATGTGGCGATCGCCCGCAAATGGCTAGAAAAAGCTGGACTTTTCGATACTCGCTTTCAACTCTACGGCTGGGAAGACTTAGAACTCGGTGTCCGACTCAAACACTTAGGCTTGAAACTCGTCAAATGCCCCGACGCCGTAGGTTATCACTGGCATCCGCCCTTTGCATTAGAGCAAATTCCTCGAATGATCGATCGCGAAATTCAACGGGGGCGAATGGGTGTTTTGTTCTACCAAAAGCACCCCACCTGGGACGTGCGAATGATGATACAAATGACCTGGTTGCATCGTCTACTCTGGGGCATCCTTTCCCTGGGTGGACGCCTCAACGAACGTACCATGGCTCCTTTCTTGCAATGGCTGATTAACCAAGGTAAGCCCCAACTCGCTCTAGAAATTGCTCGAATTTTCCTTAATTGGTACAACGTCCAAGGTGTCTATGCTGCTTACGCCGAGTTCCAACAAATGAGATAAAAAACCACAAGAGCAAAAAACCTAAAAGCACCTCATCACCCATTACCCATTACCCATTAACTATTCCTGCAAGATGCGGAAGCTTGATTAGATGAATAACCAACTTGAGTTTTGTCACAGCTTAATGAAGCGCAGTTGGTACAAACCAAAGCTGAATTTGAAGCAGAATTAGAAGCACTCCAAACTGAACAGGGAATCTGGGACGATCTCACTACTTGGTATGTACTGGGTCGCAAACCAGAAACTAATAATTTGCAGAGTAGTTAATCACAGCCTTACTGAAAAGGAGAAAATTATGGCACAAGAAACCCTTAACCAAATACTGAATCAGCTTGAGACACTTGAACTACAAGAACTTCAGCAGCTTCATCAGACGATTCAAAAGTATCTTGCGGATCAAGAAGAAATTGACAGACAAGCAGTCTTTCACCAAGCTCTAATCAATGCTGGTTTAGTGAAGCAGATTAAGCCCCCCTCCTACGATTCAATCACTGAGCGACGACTCATTCAAGTCGAGGGGAAGCCTGTTTCTGAAACGATCATAGAGGAAAGGCGTTAGATGGCTATTTACTTCATAGACAGTAGCGCATTAGTCAAGCGTTACATCAGCGAAACTGGATCAGCTTGGGTCGTGGGGCTATTTGATCCAGCGTTAAACAATGAAGTATTTGTTGCCGCCATTACAGGTGTAGAAATTATTGCGGCAATCACACGGCGATCGCGAAGTGGAAGTATCAGCGTTGTGGATATAACAGCAACGTGCAGTCAGTTGAAAAGCGATTTACGTAAAGACTACCAAATCGTTGAAATTACAGAAAGTATCATCAATTCTGGAATGGCATTAGCAGAGGCTTACGGTTTGCGAGGTTATGATGCAATCCAACTTGCCGTCGGTCGCGCAGTCAACACAGTCTGCATCGCCAGTGGTTTACCTGCCATGACTTTTGTGTCCGCAGACAATGAGTTGAATGCAGCTGTGGTCAGAGAAGGATTAGTGGTTGAAAACCCCAACAGTCACCCATAGCAAAGTCTGATTATTCCCTATCAAATTCCCGTTGACATCATCTTCGGCGATCGCATCCACGCCATATTTCTAGGAGACATCAACCCATGAACCTTTCAGAAATCTTCATTATTCCCTTGCTATAACTTGTTTTTCAACATCATCGGAGTACTTCACTCAGTAATTGGTATCTCAATCCAGAACTCTGTACCCTGACCTGGTTTTGAAATACACTCAATAGAACCTCCATGCTGCTCTACCACAATTGTATGACAGATTGATAGTCCCAAACCTGTGCCATTACCTACTGCCTTCGTAGTAAAAAATGGATCGAATATTCGCTTTTTAATCTCTTCGGGAATGCCTGAACCATTATCAGCAATGTAAATTCTGACCTTATCCTTTGTCTTTTGAGCTATCGATGGAGTTTCTTCATCCTCATTACTAACTACCTCGGTGCGAATAGTGATAGCAGGGGTTATTGGTTGTTGGTTATCTCTTGTAGACTCCTCACTACTCTCAAAAGCATCAATTGCATTGCTAATGATGTTCATAAAAACTTGGTTTAATTGTCCAGCAAAGCAATTCACTAGCGGGATGTTACCGTACTCTTGAATCACTGCAATACCTGGTTTAACAGCTGTGGCTTTCAGTCGATGCTGCAAGATTAATAACGTACTATTGATACCTTCGTGAATATCTACAGGTTTCTTCTTGGCTTCATCCAACCGAGAAAAATTTCGCAATGACAGAACAATTTGTTTAATCCGCTCAGTACCCAACTTCATAGAAGATAGAATTTTGGGCAAATCTTCAGCGATAAAATCTACATCAATTACTGCTGCTTGTTGTTGGATTTCAGGCACTGGATTTGGGTAATGCTGTTGGTAAAGGGATAGGAGTTCAAGTAAGTCTTCTGTATGGTCGCTGATATAGGGAAGGTTGCCGTGGATAAAGTTGACAGGATTGTTAATTTCATGAGCGACACCAGCAACCAATTGTCCCAAACTAGACATCTTTTCAGTGTGAATCAGTTGGGCTTGAGTATGCTGTAACTGCTTTAGGGTTTGACGAAGTTGCTCATTCTTACGACGCAGTACCTCCTCTACTTTCTTGCGCTTTATAACAGTGCGCTCTAACTTAGTTAAATGAATCCGTAGCTCCAACTGAGACATAACTTGGCGACTCAACGCCCGCAAGGCTTCCATCTGTTCTGGGTTAAGAGTATGTGGAATTCGGTCAATGACGCATAGAGTGCCCAGTGCAAAGCCATCGGGTGTCACCAAGGGAGAGCCAGCATAAAATCGGATATTGGGGTCAGAAGTGACCAGAGGGTTAGTGGCAAACCGCTCATCTTCTAACGCATTTGGCACAATCAGCAAGTCATTCGGTTGCAGAATGGCATGAGCACAGAAGGCCATTTCTCTGGGGGTGTGAGTTGCCGCCAAGCCAACCTTTGACTTGAACCACTGCCGATGATCGTCAACTAAGCTGACTAAAGCAATGGGAGTGCCGCAAATATAAGCGGCTAAAGCTGTCAGATCATCAAATCCGACTTCCGGGAATGTATCGAGAACTTTATAGCGATCGAGTGCCTTCAGCCTTGCTTCTTCATTATCAGGCAACGGTGCAGCTTTGGCTCCTTGCTCCCCCTGCTCCCTGTGCTCCCCTTGCTCCCTGTGCTCCCCCTGCCTCCTTAATGAACTGCACCTTTTTTTGAGAAAACCAACGTTAAACGATTGCATCCAACGTTGGAGCAACCTCACTACTTTTGTCAGAATTTTCTTGAGCATGAACGAAATATGAGGTGCTTAAGTTATCTACTGAGTTTAAAAAAATTTCTGGAGTCAATAACTTACCAACAATAAGATATATAGACCTATTTAAATGTGTTAATCTAGAAAAGTTGTCTAAATTCTGCACATCCAGATTTTCGGGTGTTTCTAGGACTATCAAAAACCTGGAAATCCGCCTGGATGGAAGATAAACCCGAATCAGGAGTTCAAAAATAATGCCAGTTATCTCTTTGGCTGAAATGCTAGAGTCAGGGGTTCACTTTGGTCATCAGACCCGTCGGTGGAACCCCAGAATGGAGCCATTTATTTACACCGCTCGCAATGGTGTCCATATCATTGACTTGGTGCAAACTGCCGAGTTGATGGAAGAAGCCTACAGCTACATGCGAACAGCATCAGAGCAGGGCAAAAAGTTTCTCTTTGTGGGCACGAAGCGCCAAGCTGCGGGAATTATTGCTCAAGAAGCCGCTCGTTGTGGTTCCTACTACGTCAACCAACGTTGGTTGGGCGGAATGCTCACCAACTGGGAGACCATTAAGACTCGCGTAGAGCGCTTAAAGGACTTGGAGCGCCGAGACGCAAGCGGGGCACTGGACTTACTGCCGAAAAAAGAAGCCTCGGTTCTACGTCGCGAACTAGGCAAGCTCCAGAAGTACCTGGGCGGCATTAAAATGATGCGGAAAGTACCGGATGTTGTCGTGATTGTAGACCAACGGCGGGAGTATAACGCGGTTCTTGAATGCGAAAAACTCTCGATTCCGATTGTGTCGATGCTGGATACCAACTGCGACCCTGATGTAGTAGATATTCCGATTCCAGCCAATGATGATGCTATCCGGTCGATTAAGCTAATAGTAGGGAAATTAGCTGATGCAATCTACGAAGGGCATCATGGTCAGCTTGAATCCGAAGAGGACTATGAAGACTATGAGGGCGCAGCAGACTACGATATCGAAGACGAGGAGTTCGAGGAAATTGACTCGGCAGAGATAGAGAGTGACGAGGACACTGAGGAATAATTAGCGTGTAAATCTGTTCACAAAGTAGAAGGGCAAGATGGCAGAAATTTCGGCAAAACTCGTCAAAGAACTGCGCGACAAAACTGGCGCTGGCATGATGGATTGCAAAAAAGCTCTCAAAGAGAGCGATGGAGACGTTAGCAAAGCGACAGAATGGCTGCGGCAAAAAGGTATCACTTCCGCAGAGAAAAAATCTGGGCGCGTGGCAGCTGAAGGTTTGGTAGGCAGCTACATCCACACGGGCGGTAGAGTCGGTGTGCTGGTTGAAGTGAACTGCGAAACAGATTTCGTGGCGCGCCGTGAGGAGTTTCAAGTCTTGGTGCGGAACATCGCCATGCAAGTGGCAGCTTGTCCTAACGTTGAGTACGTTAAGGTAGAGGACATCCCCTCTGACATTGCCCAAAAAGAAAAGGACATCGAAATGGGCAAGGATGACCTGGCAGGCAAGCCCGATAACATTAAAGAGAAAATCGTTCAGGGTCGGATTGACAAACGCCTGAAAGAATTATCTTTGATGGATCAACCTTACATCCGCGATCAAAGTATCTCAGTAGAGGAGTTGGTGAAGCAAAACGTTGCGCTGTTAGGTGAAAATATCCAAGTGCGTCGCTTTACTCGCTTTGTTCTGGGTGAAGGCATTGAGAAGGAAGAAAGCAACTTTGCTGAGGAAGTTGCAGCGCAGATGGGCGGCAACTAGTAATAGACTTCAATTCGCTGCCTGACTAAGAGGAAGATAGGTCATCCGGCTGGGTGACCTATCTTTCTTTAGGAGTCGCTATCCTGTAGTAGGGACTTATCTGTGTAATTTTAAACTGGTTAGTTACTGAGAGATTATGGCGAGAGCCGTTGAGCAAATTGAGCAGGATTTGGAAACGCTAGAGAAAGCGATCGCCCTTTTAGGGACAGAGTTTCACATTATATACTCACAATACCTGAAGTTACTGGGACAAGCCGTGCGACAGCAGCTGATTTTGACCAGCTATCAGATTTGTACTCATGGGTATCCTGAGTCTTTTTTGAGATTATCTTTCAATCAGCGACAAAAGTTGCAGCAAACACTTCGGCAACTAGGAGAACAGGCTCAAGAACAGTTGCTCTCACACTTGAATCCCCCGGAAAAGCTTACGGAGACAGAAGCTACAGACGAAACTAAGCCAACTGCTGAACCCTTACCAGTTACTAGTGAACCTGACCAAAGCCATCAAGAAGAGTTGCCTGAAACGTTGGAGATGGCAGGAGAGTCAGAGACTCCAGCGCAATCCTCACAAACCGCTGAAATCACCAAAACAGCATCAAGCAAAGCAGAGGAACTAGAGCAGTGGCAAGAGGAGATTGAAGAAGCGATCGCAAAAACTCTTCAGACGATCTCCATGGAAACCAATCTTCTCTTACAACAAAACGGAATTATACCAGGTAAATTGCCAGCGGCCGTCTTAGAAGCTGCCGCCAAAGCCGATGCATCAGGTGAAACAACCGCTGGTTCCCCCAATCTCTTAAACTTGTTGATGGAAACGCAAAATGAGGATGAAGAAGAAGATTCAACAATCATGCGTATCGTTGCCATTAACCTGCGCTTGTCAGAGATTGAGTTTGCTGACCCCGCGTTAAGTGCGTCTCGCAATCAAATTCGCAATCTTCTAGCCAAGGGCAACAAGCTGCATCGAGAGTATCACAAAAAACAGCGAGAAAGGTCTGTTGCAGAAGCTGAAGCCGCATGGCGGTTAAGTTGGTCTGAGGATTAGTTGTTGGTTGTTAGTTGTTAGTTGTTAGTTGTTGGTTGTTAGTTGTTATTTTTTGGTTGTTGGTTGTCTAATCGGTAAACACTAAAAGCTTCTAGATGATTTCAACCCGCTTGCCCAAATCTCATAGGAAAATAGGATTGGAGTTAAGCGTGAGTCGGGAGTGAAGAGTCAGGAGTAAAGAGTTAAGGTCAGCAGTAGTGGAAGAATTATATTTTCATTTATGGTGACGGAAATTCTCTCATGAACCCTGTTTAATAATAAACAACAAACAACAAACAACAAACAACAAACAACAAACAACAAACAACAAACA
>DALYIW010000139.1:0-13004 GCA_031970155.1 Coleofasciculaceae cyanobacterium CTOTU46601
GTAGGGAGTAGGGAGTAGGGAGTAGGGAGTGGGGAGTAGGGAGTAGGGAGTGGGGAGTAGGGGAAGAAGGGCTATTTTCATTTACTCTCTGGCAGTTCTACTGAGTACTGACCACTCTTCGCCCTAGGGTGGTGGGTGCTTCCTCCCCCGCTTTCTCCTACGGGGGCTTCCACGCTACCCTTGTTTGTGAAGTTCAACCACAGCGATCGCCTCACATCGACTTAACTGTTACTGCCAGCTGCAACCCTAACGCATCTAGCAAGGTACTCAGACAATAAAATTCAACTTCTCCTTTTTCCTCTAACATCTGGTCAAGTTTTTTGTAATCTTGCTTGACTTGTGCTGAAAGCTTATCAATTCCACCTTGCGCCTCAACAACAGTTCTGAGCGCTTTCTTTAGCATTTTAGGGTCTCCCTCTTCTAAAACGACTTCAATGTAAGGTGCTGCTTCCAATGGGTCTTTAAGAATTTCTATCAGTTCTTCGTGATAACTGATACTTCTAGGCATCGTCTCTACTCCTATAATCTTCCCAATATTTCTGAGCTTTGCGGATATCTTGTGCTTGAGTACTTGTATCACCGCCACACAAAAGAATAATAATTGTTGACTCTTCTTGCCCAAAGTAGAGGCGGTAGCCAGTACCGTAATCTATTCTCAGCTCAAAAACCCCTTCTCCAACTGACTTATAATCCCCTAAATTTCCCTCTTCAACTCGGTCAAGCCTTGCTCTAATTTTAGCTCTAGCTCTTCTATCTCGGAGAGAATCGCGCCACTCGGAGAAAGGAATTCTTCCATCTGCTGTGACGTAATTTCTCAGCTGTTTTGGTTGTACTTCCATGCTTTCTAGGACAAGTTTAAAAGCTTCAACTATACAACTGAATAAGCGATCGCACCTTTCTCCTCACTGTCTCATAGATAGCTGCTTCTGAATTATCAACCACTTATCAAGCAACCGCAAATTCCCAATCAGTTTAAAATACTCATTAATAGGAAAGTTTACTTGTAGCAGTTTAGAACTCAAGGTAACTGTAACGTGGTAAATATCAACGAATGGAATAAAGCCGAGTATGCTCTAGAATATCTAGCTCGCGCTGAGCAGATTCCCCATCGTACAGAGGGTGAGTCAGTCCTCCTCGATCATGTGCCCCACACTGTAAAGCGTATCCTCGACTTGGGGACGGGTGATGGTAGACTGCTGGGGTTACTCAAAGTTGAGCGATCGCATTTCCAAGGAGTAGCTCTCGATTTCTCGCCAGCCATGCTGGAAGCGGTTAGCAAGCGATTTGCTGGAGACGAGATGGTGGAAGTCGTAGAACATAATTTTGATTACCCTCTACCCAACCTGGGTCAATTTGACGCGGTGGTATCGAGTTTTGCTATTCACCACTGTACTGATGAGAGAAAGCGATCGCTCTACGCAGAAATCTTTGACTTGCTTGAACCCGGTGGAGTCTTCTGCAACCTAGAACACGTATCTTCACCTACTCAAGCACTTCATGAACGCTTCCTCCATGCTGTAGGTAAAACGGTTGAAACCGAAGACCCTTCTAACAAACTACTCGATGTCGAAACCCAACTGACTTGGCTCAGAGAAATTGGTTTCATAGACGTAGACTGTTATTGGAAATGGCTAGAGTTAGCTCTATTAATTGGGTTTAAACCGAGTTAAGAAGTTTACCCACTCAACAATTTACTTAACCAATGCTCTAGGAGAAAGCGCGATTAACTCTTCCACATTGCGTTGTATCGTGTAGCAGATTGTATCTAAGGGTAAGTCGTTTGGATCGTGACCGAAAGGCTCTTCGATTTCAGCTCCAATTTGTTCAATACTTAATAAAGTGAAACTCACCAAAGCCATGACTATTCCTGTCCACCAGTTCAAGTCTCTGACCAGTTCAAAAGGTAGTACTAGGCAATAAACTAACACTAATTGTTTGAGTCTAATTGTATAGATCAGTGGTAGTGGTGTTTTCAAAATACGTTCACAGCCACCCAAAATATCTACTAAATCATCTACCAACTTATGTAATGCTGTCAGCTGATAGATAGGTAGACAATTACGTTCATACTGATGTTGCAAATAGTTTCCAATCCATACAGCAATTTGTAGTGGTGGATGCTCGGCATCTTTAAGCATAGAATATTGTCTTGATGACATTAAGGACGCTAAATGCTCATCCAAAGTATCCCGTCGCAGATGTAACTTTATAGCAACGGCAAAAGCAACGACTAGCTGAAGTGTAGCCTCTTTTTTTGCTCGATCCTTTAGTTCCGACTCTTTCACTACTATCCAAATCCCACGAGCCAAATTACGAGATGTATTAACTAAAGCGCCCCAAAGTTTACGACCTTCCCAAAATCGCTCATGAGCTGTATTAGTTCGGAAAACTAATAACAACGTTAAGCCGATATTAAAACTCAATACAGCCTGAGTAACAACACCACTTGATTGGGGAAAGGCTAAGGGAACTCCCAAGAAGTAAAGTAATTCTACTAAAAAACCATAGATGCCACAAAAAATTACCCAGGGAATAATAGTTGGAAAAATTGACTTTTCCAGTTGTAATATTAATTGAAACCAATTCAACTTTTCACCTTTGTAAAGGTGATATTTTCCTATAAATGAATTGGTTATCCTGCTTTTAAACCTTTGGCTGCGGTATCGTTTGTACTGGAAAAACCGAGTAATATTAGATAGAAATGTAAGGAAATCGGCCTTAAAATCGCTTGGCTTGCGTGACATATGGTCGTCTCCAAAGTTTCAAAGATACACCTGTCTTTAATATTGTCAGTTCAATCAAATGGCACTTGACTCAAAGTAAGATTGGCTCTTGTGATTGATACTTAATTTTTAAAATTTACAATTTTTTACAGTACAAAGAGATTGTCGCATAAGATATTAGGCTCAAGCGTCAGCCTAACGGAAGACTCACCTACTTTTCCGTTGGCTGTGATACAGCAACTAATTGGATTTTCAGTTGTCTGTGATACAAATGGAGGGCAAGGGAAGCACAGAAAGCAAGTTGTTAATACCAATTCTCGCGTGACGAGTACACTTGATTTGCCCTCAGTCTAGAAGACTGGGGCTATACAAAAGTCACCTGGGGAGCACAAGCTATTAAGTGCATCTTCACGCGAGAAATGGTACAAGCTCATCCCTAAACTAAAGTAGAGGAAAATCCTTGCATCCAAAATCGATTGACTTTCGTGGGATGGGCATCTTGCCCGTCCGTTGCTATTTTTGCAAGAGACTTCCATAAACTAGGCTGACGCCTTGCTGACGCTCCTTCGTCGCTATCGCAACGCTTTCGCTAACGTACACAACGAAAGATAAAAATTACCCTATCCTGACTCGGAGACTCCTGATTTCTATTTTCAAGCTAGACACCATGAGCACTTACTCACAACGCAGGAATGAAAATTCCTCTTCCCCGACTCCCGACTCCCGACTCCCGACTCCCTATTTTCAAGTTAGGTCTATTAAACAGCGACGGCTATCCTCCCTGGTCTTGCAAGACACTCGGTAGCGATCGCACCACCTTCTTGTGAGTCTTATTTACAGCAATTTTAGCTATTGATTCCTTCCTCTTTTGTTGCTCAATCGGGAGAGAGATTAAAAATTCTGAACCCTGACCCGGTGCTGAAATACACTGCAATTCCCCTGAGTGTTTTTCAACTACAATTTGGTAGCTAATGGATAGCCCTAGACCTGTACCTTGACCGACAGATTTTGTTGTAAAAAATAAATTAAAAATTTTTTGCTGTACTTCTTTTGTCATACCTAGCCCGTTGTCAGTAATCCGAATCAGCACGCTGTTACTATCATTAACTTCAGTGCAAATCCGAATCATAGGCGCGAAGCAAGAGGTATTAATGGTGCGAGATGTAGTTCCAGGCGAGAGGTTAGATTCTTCTTCTTGTCTTACCTCTTGCCCTATGCTTGTTGCCTCATCTATGGCATTGATCGCATTACACAATAGACTCATAAATACCTGATTGAGCTGACCTGGATAACACTCAATTAAAGGCAGTTGACCATACTCTTTGATGACTTGAATCCTCGAACGATTGGGCTGTTGCTTTAGGCGATGCTGCATCAGGAGTAGAGCATTATCGATGCCTTCATGAATATCTACCCACTTGCGCTCTGCTTCATCAAGACGGGAGAAGTTCCGTAAAGACAGTACAATCTGGCTAATCCGCTCAGCACCTTCTTTCATCGACATCAGCAGTTTAGGGAAATCTTCGGCAATGAAATTTGGATCGATCGCTTCGAGTTGTTCAGTAATCTCGGCAACTGGATCGGGGTAGTGTCGCTGATATAACTCAATCAGGTTTAGCAAATCTTGGGTATACCCCATCGCTGGGTTGATATTGGCGTAAATAAAGCTGACAGGATTGTTGATTTCGTGAGCAACCCCTGCCACTAGCTGTCCCAAGCTAGCGATTTTTTCGGTCAGCACTAATTGAGCTTGGGTGCGTTGAAGTTCAGTTAAGGCTAGCTTGAGCTGAGTAGCTTTTTCCCGTTCTCGCTGGGTAAGTGCTCGCAATGCTTCTTCTGCCTGCTTGCGTTCGGTGATATCCTGTCCAATACCGATACTTGTACCATCAGACAGCCGAATATCTGCCCAGGACGTATCGAGTAGCTGACCCTCGCGCGTTCTGATTTTGAAGTCTTGCCATTTCCCAGTTGCTGCTTGCATGAAATCCAAAACCGTCTGTCGATACTTGGGGTCTGGATAACATTCAGCAAACACGTCAACCTCTCCTATTTCTGCTAAAGACCAACCCAAGACGCGTTCCGCCTCCCGGTTGAGCAATTGAATCTGACCGTTTGCATCATAAAACGCCACCATAACGGGAATGTGATCGAAGATAGTTTGCAGAAGTTCTTTCTGCTGGCGTAGCGCTTCTGATGCCAGTTTGCGATCGCTAATATCAGCTGCCGCGCCCACAATCTGCCGAGGTTTCCCCTCCGTGTTCCTGGTAAACACACTATCCCGACTGAACATCCAACGCCATTCACCGTTTTTATGCCTCATCCGGTACTCAAACTCAAAAATCTCACCATCTTTAGCGTTCTCAAGTCTTTTGAAATGTTGTGGCAGTACCGCTAAATCATCCGGGTGCATTAAGTTAGACAGAACCGCCTTTCCCATCTGCTCTATTTCTTCTAGCGTGTAGCCCAGAATCGCAAACAGTTCGCGGTGAGAATAGATATTACGCTGTTCTATCAAGTCATAAACATACAAAAGATTGGGATTTTCCTCAGTGATTGCTTGCAACAAACGCTGGCTTTCTTGGCATGTCGCTTCTGCCTGCTTGCGTTGGGTGATGTCGAGTCTTGAGCCAACACACTCGATGGGGTTTCCCTCTTCATCACGCACTAAGTTCACAGCATCCAAAACCCAGCGATAAGCACCGTCTTTGTCTAGAAAGCGGTATTCGCAAGAGTAATGTCCTACCTCAAATAGCTGTGGTAGTTCAGCACAGATGCGAATCTTATCATCCGGGTGAATATGGCTTATCCAGAAACTCTCATCCTCGATCAATTCCTGTGGTTCGTAGCCAAAAATTGCAGTGACATTCTCACTGATAAAGGTAATACCGTAAGGTTCGTCAGTCTTACAGCTATAAATAATTGATGGGTTAGAGGAAAGTAAATCTTCTAGACGCTTTCTCGTCATGGGTAGAGCTTCCTGGCTGACCAAAAAAAGCAGGGAGAGCAGGGAAAGCAGAGGGAGTCTCCCTTGTCTTTGCAAGTCTTCTCCTATCTACTATGTTTGAGTGCAACTTGATATTATTCTTTGTTTGGAGGCCTCGCGCATGGGGTCTTCTTGGATATGAGGAAATTCCCCTTGCTTACCCTTTTACTTGGGAGCGATCGCACAGAAGGAAAATCTCCACACCACTTGTTACCGGCCTTGTGGTGAATTACCAAGCTTTCTTTGGTGAAATTGCTCCAGATTTTGGCGAAATGGCTGCTGTTGCTGTGGCTGTAAAATCGCCTCTACCTTCTGGCGATAGGATTGCTCAAGTCGCTGTAGATTTGCCTTCTGTTGAGCGGTAAGCTCAGGAGGAGGGGGTAGGATAGCTTGCATTTGAGAACGCAACTCCTGGCTGATTTGCTTGATTTGCTCTTGCTGTTGTGCTGTTAAGTTGAGCGAAGCCATTACAGGAGGGGGTGGTAGGGGGGCACCGAAGGGGGGAGTAGGCCTGTCAGTTGGAGTTTTCATCTTTTCTTGAAGTTGCTGTCGTTGCTGTGGTGATAAAACCGCCTCTAGCTTCTGGCGAAACGGTTGCATAACTTGCTGAATTCTGGCTTTCTGTTCTTCGGTAAGCTGAGGAGGGGTAGGTCGTGCGACTTGAAATTGAGGCTGCAACTCACTCCAAATTTGCTGGATTTGCTCTTGCTGTTGCTGGGTCAAATCAATCCCTCTTAGTCCAGGAGGTGGTAGTGTGGGTCGTGAGGTAGACTCTTGCGCTACAACTGAATTGGGATTTTTACTGAGTGCGATCGCATTCCGCGCATTAGCCAAGCCTATCGCGCCAGTTAAGCAAGTTATCAAGCTGAGTACTCCAACAAAAATTGGGTTAAATTTGAGATTCATGAGAACTTCTGTAAATTTCGAGGTACGAACCGATTTGTGTTCCACAACTCAATCGTAGAAATTTACCAACACTAACCACATGAATCGAATATCCCAAATTTACCTGTGACTAAAGTCTCAAGACTTAAGTTTTTTTAGTACTTTAGTCCTACTAGGGAAGATAGCAAGCCTATCCCCCCTGAGGTTTAATTTTTATTTATTAATATGAAAAAGTTGGATAATTTCCTGATTTATAGACTTTAATCAGAGAAAATAATTTCATTTAAAAACTAACGGATTGCAGCTTTACGCACTGTAAAAGTAAATATATACATAGCTTATTTTCTATAGTGAGATTGTTATATAGCGCTTCTCACTTCATTACTCTTGCAGGTCATTCATCGAGGCACGATATATCGAGCTGCAACCTGTGTAATGTAGGCAACTGAGAAGCGTTATAAATTGTAACACTAGGCTATGCTGTGACAAATGATGAAGCTGAAACGCTTGAGGTTGACATCAAATGAAATATTTGACTGTGCTTGGAAAATTTGTTTGGATTTCAAAGACTAACAATTCTGAAACAAAACCAGACCTTAGTAAAGCTAATTTTAGTAAAAAAATCGTTGGAGGGCTAGATCTTGCTGGGGCTAACCTTAGTGAAACCAACTTTACGGGAACCTACTTTTCAGGTACAAAACTCCATGGAGCAAACCTCAGCAAAGCCAACCTTGAAGGCGCACAAAATCTCAAAGGCACAGACCTAAGTGGGGCTAATCTCAGTGAAGCAAATCTGAGCTTTGTAGACCTCAGTGAAGCTAACCTTGAAGGAGCCAACCTAACTGGTGCAAAACTAAATGGAGCAAAACTCAATAGAACAAAACTCACTGGGGTAAACCTTAATAAAGCAGACCTCAGAGGGACAGACCTGAGTGGAGCCAATCTCAAATGGACAGACCTCAGTGAAGCCAACCTCAGAGAGACAGACCTGAGTGGAGCAGACCTCAACAAGGCATTTTTTTGTAAAGCAGATCTCAGTGGAGCCAATCTCAGTGGAGCTAATCTTAGTGAAGCAAACCTCAGTGGAGCCAATCTCAGTGGAGCTAATCTCTGTGAGACCATCCTAGCAAGCGCTAATCTCAACGGGGCTAATCTCACGTTGGCTAATCTGACTGATGCCAATCTCGGCGGGGCTAATTTCTCTAGTGCTAATCTCACAATGGCTAAACTCACGATGGCCAACGTCATTGAGGCAAATTTTCGTGGGGCATTCCTGATTGAGGCAAACCTCACCGGAGCTAACCTCAATGGAGCCGACTTTACCAGAGCTAACTTAGAAAGAAGCCAAGCCTTAGATGCCAACTTCAGCAAAGCAGTATTCACAGGAGCCTGTTTGACTGATTGGCATATTAATAGAATCACAAACTTCGATCATGTAATTTGTGAGTACATTTATCGAGTGTATCCTCAACAGGAGCGTCGCCCCCTGAGCAGAAATTTCAGCTCTGGAGAGTTCGCTAAATTATGTAAAAAGTCGCTAGAAGTTGTTGACCTGATTTTTCGCGAAGGCATTGATTTCAAAATTGAAGCTATAGCAGAGAATCCTTCTACGTCAGCCGCTTCTCAGTTCGATAGTGGAGTATCTTAGAAATCGTCCAAAACAGGACTTACGCAGAACCTCTACATGTAGGGTGGGCAGTGCCCACCCTACTACTAGCTATTTTAAAGAGCTGGTTTTTTTGTCAGGAGTCACTGGGAAGGATAAAGAATGACCGATGTTGGATGAATACGCCAATATCCTGATCAATCAATGAGGGTACTTTAAATATTGAAGATTTCTTTTTTCTTCATAAATTAATAAAGGGGCTTGTACCCTCATCCTTCATCCTTTCAAAAGTCAGCGATCAGTGGTTTCTATTGACTCATAACTACTGACCACTGACCACTGACAATTGTCTTCTAGTTCATCTCAAAAACCGTTAATTTTCTAGGTTGACACTGCTTAATCTGGATGGTGACGCCTTTGGCTCCCTCCTGTTTTAAATCCTCAAAGAAGCCAACTTGAGCCAAATCAGCTTCTTGAACACTGGCAAAAGGACCAAAGTAGTAGGTACAGCTAGGTACGGCTGTAACAACTTCTACCCACCAGCCAAATTCATTTGTTTTTTCTTCTGGGAAGTTGGTTAAAACCATAGAAGATCTCCCTGTTCTTCAGTTCAACAGATTTATACCCTGTTAGTGATTGAAAAACTAGCTGTAATCTCAAGCATCTTGAGATAGCTAATCACCAACTGATGGCACTCTCTTCAAAGCCTCTTTATAGGAGCTAGCGCACCACTGCTTGCAGCAATTGCTCTCATTTAACCAAGCTATAAGATTTGTTGAGAAAAATATTAATCAAAGTTCACCTCAACAAAAATTCTTGATGAAAGTTTACGCTAGTCTTAGTAAGAAGTGACATTTTCTGTCTGCATTGAGAGCAATACCAATCTAATACTATTGTCAGGTAAATCAAGGACTTTGACTAAGAAAGGATGAGGGATGAGGGATGAGAGTACAAGCACATGAATTTATTGATGAAGAAAAAAGAAATCTTCAATATTTCAAGCACCATTATTTATTTATGGATCTATTCCCACATTCATCCTGACGCTACGCACCGTCGCTACCGCTGCGCTATCATCCTTCATCCTTCATCCCTCACTTAGCTAATAGCGGAGGACTGAGGTCTGATGACCCAGAATAAAGAACTTGTTTTGGCAACTGTGCTAACTGAGCTTCCATCTGCTCCTTAACAATTTGGCGATACTCCAGGAAATGCTCGAGTTGGGCGCAAACCGATAAATAACTGCTCAAGCCGCCTGGATTGTGCCGATACATATTAAATAAATTGCGCCAGAACTGCCAACGAGTCCTGCGGAGTAAACCATTGCGCCAACAGATGATCAGTAACGCCCGGATAGTCACCCAATCCAGTTTCTTGCCAGATCTTTTTCCTTTCTTCGGATAGGTTGCCTCTCCTAAGATACGAAAATGACGGTAGGTGCGGTCTAGGAAACACTCTGGCTCATATAGTTTCCAAAATGCGTCGATATATTCACGAGCAATTTCTTCTAAGGGACGTGTTGGGACAAAGTTCATCAATGTTACCTGATTGATATCAGCTGATTCACTCCGCAGGCGTCCTTCTCGCTTTAAGCGATGCCAGAGGGCTGTATCTGGTAGCGCTTGCAACATGCTAAACAAGGCTGTGGGAATAGCTGTTTTCTCGACAAACTGAACAATGCGATCGCCAGCTCCCGGCTTTTCTCCATCAAAACCAATAATAAACCCTGCCATCACCCGCAATCCTGAGCGAGCGATCGCATGAACAGCATCACTCAGAGAATCTCGCGTATTCTGGTACTTCTGAGTTAAAGCCAAGCTCTCCTCATCCGGTGTCTCAATCCCTAAAAAGACAGCCCCAAAGTTGCACTGAACCATCATATCCATCAATTCTTGGTCTTTTGCCAAATCAACTGAGGCTTCCGTGGCAAACGAGAACGGATACCCCTGTTCAACCATCCAGGGCTTCAATTCCTTCAGAAATAGCTTGACATTGCGCTTATTACCAATGAAGTTGTCATCCACCATAAAAATGCTACGCCGCCAACCCAACTCATAGAGGCGTTCTAGTTCAGCCAAAAGTTGTGCTGGGGTTTTAGTTCGAGGTTTGCGCCCGTAAAGAACAATAATGTCGCAAAATTCACACTGAAAGGGACACCCTCGCGAAAACTGGACTGACATCTCGGAATAAGCATCAAACTCCAGAAGATCAAAGCGAGGAACAGGGGTGTAGGTAACATCTGGTTTCTCTCCCTGAGATCTAAAAATCCCTCCCGCGTCGCCCCGTTCAATCGCTTCCACAAATAGAGGTAACGTAATTTCCCCTTCATCCAGAATTAAATAGTCAGCGCCAGAGGCTTTCGCTTCCTCCGGTAAAGCTGTGGGGTAAGGCCCACCCACTGCAACGGCTTTTCCTCGTCGCTTGGCTTCCTTAATTTGATTCAGGAAATCCTCTTTTTGGACAATCATTGCTGAGAGGATGACTAAATCTGCCCAAGCCCATTCTGCTTCAGTGACATGGCGGACATTTCGATCTACTAACTTAAACTCCCACTCTTGTGGCAGAATTGCCGCGACAGTCACTAAACCCAAGGGTGGTAGCATCGCTTTACGATTGAGTAAAGCCAATGTTTTCTCAAAAGACCAAAAGCTTTTAGGAAAAAGGGGATATAGAAGTAAAACTCTCACGTAATTTCAAACCTTGTTTACACTCTTAAATCTGTTTCAGGACTCACGCCGAACGTCTAGATGTAAAGTGGGTACTGCCCGCCCTACTACTAGCCGTAGTGTTTTAATCAGTAATTTGCGTAAGTCTTGTGTCTGCTTTCTTGACGCACCACTTACGAAAGCAGCAATACTCAACGTTGCAAAACTATTTCCCTTCCAGGTCATTTTTTAGGTTTACGCAGCAGCAAACTTGCACCCGGATAAAACAATTTGCTTCAAACACCCAAGTGATTACAAGGCAGATGTTCTAGAACAGGGGAGCGCACAAAGAAGGGATGAAAATTTCTCTTCCCCCCAACTCAAGGGCTCCCGACTCCCGACTCCCCATTTCCACAGGAAGTTTATTCTGACTTGGGCAATCCAAGATAGGGAAGTCTCCCATGTGCATAGTATCTACGGTAGAGCAGTTCCAGCTTACCACCATACTCTTGCATCACTGCCAGCTGACGGCGATACAGTCCGCGAAATGTGTTGGCAAATAGTAGTGTAAAGAGTGCCACGCACAACCCATATGCTGTCGAGATTAAAGCCTCGCTGATACCTCCTGTAACACCAGCGGTTCTGGTACTGCCAATATCGCCTATTCTGAGGGAAGCAAAGGTTTGTATCAAGCCGAGAATTGTTCCTAAACGACCCAACAGTGGGGAACCACCGATAATTGTTTCAAATACTGAGGTGAAGCGGTTTAGTATGGGCAACTCAGCTTGGGCAGCACTCTCTAGTGCTAGCTGGAATTCCTCTGGAGTGGGTTGTTCGAGTTCTAAAGCCGCCAAAAAAACTCGCACCATCGGCAAATCCTTATTTTGTTCTAGCTTGTGAAATGCCGCCTGAGAATCGCGAGGGTAGAGATGGAGAACTTCTCGCGCTATACGCTTCTCGCGCTTCGTGATTTTCTGCCAAAATACAATGCGCTCTAAAATTAGAGCGATCGCCAATAGAGAAAATGCCAATAGGGGGTACATGACCACCCCACCCGCAGAAAAGATAGCGCTGATTGACATTTATGTTCTTTTGTGCTATGGATTATTCGGAACGCGCTCAATTTGGGCGTAGCCACTAAAAATCAGCCGTTTTCCCTGGGTTTCCAGGCGATTAATACGCAGAGTGACCCCATCCAGATTGAAGCGATCCAGATCCACCATATTATTCAAGATCTCAGCCATTGCAGATGTCAATTTTTGAGAAGTTTCCCGCAAAGACTCTGGTACGGCATCGGGTTCAAATTTGGAATTTTCAAACAGAAGACGCCGCCGCCGCTCCACCGCTATGGTAGATGTCATACTAATCGGGATTAGACCGTGACCCGGTAGATTAGCTTTAGCAAAAAGCCGTATACCGTTATTGGGTTGCAGCTGCACTTGCACGTCTGTAAAAGAAATTGGCTCACCACCCGACAACTCACTCAAGGCGGGGATTGAAAGATTTTCCAGGCGCTTTCTGACGAGATCTGCCTGGAACGAGTCATTGATGTCACTTTCTGTGAGTACAACCTGAGCGATCGCCTGAGTGGGTTGTTTGAGGTTAATCTGACCCTTTAGAACCGAACTGAAATCCAGCAAAACTGCATCGGTTTCAAACGACAGCTCCTGGGCCCGGAATTGTCTACGAATCACCAAACCTCGACCACTCATCTTAAAGCTGTCGATACTGCCCTGCAACAACTTGCTAGAGGGAAAGCAGCGAACCGACACGTCAACTGACTCGCTCTGAGTGAAGAGGTGGCGAATCGTCTTGCTGGCGACTGTATTGAGCATCTGCTCTCCCCAGTCGGTACCAGAAGTATTTTTTGTACCGGCGAAGCCACCAAGCATACTTATCTGCGTCCACGAGAGTTCTTTATAACTTGTAACAAAATGTGAATAACTCAGCAATCAAGACCCTCACTCGTCGATTAACTCCGATAGCTTGGAGGAAGCGGCAAATAGTGGTCGCCTATCCTCTACCCAGACTTTCTTTATTATTCCTTTAGTTTTAGTACAGAAGTCATCAAGAGTAGGAACAGAATTTCTTAATTGTCCCATTAGCTTTAGTAAACTTGAGTTCGATTTAAGACAATCGCAGGACTTACGCATGGACACCAC
>DALYIW010000139.1:13014-20562 GCA_031970155.1 Coleofasciculaceae cyanobacterium CTOTU46601
AATCGGGTGAACTACCTGCACTCCTCTTCCCTTGTGAGTGCAGGCTTCCAACTTCATTGACCGAAAAAGTGAGGGGGTGAGGGGGTGAGAGGGTCCAGGGGAGAGTCTCTATTCACCCCTAAACACAGGATACAAGCCGTACGTCTTTGATGCCGAAAAAAAATAAACATGTAATTGGGAGGTGCCGTTTAGGCATTGAACAATTACGACGTCCGCATACAAGCCCCTATATTTATGGAGTAATATCCGAACGCCTTCTGTTCTGATGTTCAAGGCTGCGTTACCATCACGGTCATGGTGAGTACCACACATAGGGCAATCCCACTCTCTGATATCGAAAGGATTACAGTTCACTTATTGCCTGCGGCTACGCTCTTTCACCACCGGAATCCGGATTACAAACTCGGTTCCTTGCCCTGGCGCTGAGTAACACTGAAGTTCTCCACTGTGCTTTTCTACTACAATTTGGTAGCTGATAGACAAGCCCAACCCCGTGCCCTTACCCAACGGTTTAGTAGTGAAGAAAGGGTCAAATATTTTCCTTTGCACCTGTTCACTAATACCCGGTCCGTTGTCAGCAATATGAATCACTGCCCACTGGTTCTCAAGCACCTCAGTATGAATCTGAATTTGGCTGGGATTAATAGCAACTTCCTCCTTAGTGCGTTGGGTATTGTATGCATCTAAAGCATCAATCGCATTACTGAGGATATTCATGAACACCTGGCTGAGTTGACCGGAGTAGCACTCAATTAGAGGTAATTGTCCATAGTCTCGAACAACCTCAATTCCTGGATGTTCTGGTTTATCCTTTAAGCGGTGCTGCAAAATCATCAAGGTGCTATCAATTCCTTCGTGGATATCCACTGCCTTGGTTTTGGCGGCATCGAAGCGAGAGAAGGTTCGCAGAGACACGACGATTTCGGTGATTCGCTCATATCCCGTCTTCATGGAAGTGAGAATCTGGGGGATGTCTTCTGTAAGAAAATCCAGCTCGATTTCTGAGATTTTCTCTTGAATGGTTTCTGTGGAACTGGGATATTGCTGCTGGTAAAGTTCCAATAATTTCAGTAATTGTTGAGTGTATTGATGAATATAAGTAAGATTGGCACCGATAAAGTTGACAGGATTGTTAATTTCGTGAGCCACGCCGGCTACAATCTGTCCCAAACTGGACATTTTTTCGGTTTGAACCAGTTGGGCTTGGGTTTGATGGAGTTCGTTTATGGTTTTTTGAAGAAATTGATTTTTTTCTCTTAACTCCTTGGTTCTTTCTTGCACCTTCTGCTCTAGAATATGGTTATATATCTCTAGCTGTTCGTTTGTCTCTGTTTGTGTTTTGAGCAGTTGCTGAACTTCTCGGATCAGTCGATTCAGGGAATCAGCTAATATCCCCACTTCATCATGGTTTGTGACAGAGGCTTGCAGGTCAAAGTTAGACTCTTGGGTAACTTGCTGGGCGACATAGGTGACGCTTTGAATAGGACGAGCGATCGCTTGATACATATAGATCACTAATAGCGTCGCCACCGCAACGGATAGCATTAGACTTGACGCAATAATCTGAACGCGCAGTCTTTCAGCCCCTCTCAGGTTTCTTTTGGATTGTTCGTACTCCTGGGCGGTAACCTCAACTAAATGCGTAAGGTCATTTAAGAAGTCATCCAGCTTAAAGACGGATGAGCCATGCATGAACTGGAATAGCTCTGTCTTAGCTGCCTCCATTTCTTCTGACTTCAGATTGCGCGGATTGCTTTTTTGAAACAGCACTTCTGTCCGTTGCAAGTAGGCATCGAAGCCGTCATCAGTCTGCAAAAGGCGATTGATTGCCTTAATCTCACTAGCTGACTGATTAACTTTGGGGGGGAGGCTAGCATAAGTCGATTGAAATTCAGACCAAATTTGCCGAGCGTTAGTCACATGAGTGAGCAACTGGGAATAGGTTTCCTCCCTGCGCTGTCGCTGGTTTGTAAAGAGAATGAGCTTGTGCTGTTTGGTGCGTACCCGGAACACGCCGACCTGCAACCGATACGCCAGGTACAGGTGTGTGAGCGCCTCTTCTTGCTGTGTGTAAGCTTTTTGTTGGTAGCGATCGGCGATCATAAATCCCAGGGTCGTTCCTGACACAGCCAGGCTTAGAGCCAGTCCATACCCCAAAGCAATCTTTTGACCAACCTTCAGGTGATTTACCCAACTTCCTAACCCACTTGCAGAAATTGGTGAGTCACTTGATGGATTCTCTGGCCAATTCCGATAATCCCGGTTGTTGGATGCGTGAACTTTTGCCATTTTAGGAGTTGGAGCGATCGGGTTAATTTGTTGTTTAAGTGCGAACTGCCTCCAGTTGAGTTTGGATTCGTTCTAGCAGATCACTGAAACGAAACGGTTTGGTAACATAGTCGTTTGCCCCCAGGCTGAGGGCAGTTGCTTTGTCCCTGTTGTCTTTAATAGCAGTCACAATGATGATGGGTCGCGTTTCTCCCTGAGAGCGAAGTTGTTTGAGAACAGTCCAACCATCTACTATTGGGAGTCCTAGGTCGAGCAGTATCAAATCAAAGTCCCCATCTTGTGCTATGTTGATCGCTTGCTGACCATCCTCGGCGATCGCTGTTAGAAACCCTTGCTTTCGCAGCCCCTTCTCGATAAAGGCAGCAAGGCGTGTTTCGTCTTCTGCAATCAAAATTTGACTCATACAGTGAAACAGTAACCAGGGATATTAAGCTGAATCGGCAACCCAATTCCTCAGCTTGAACTGACCTAGATTTTGCCGTCGCCCACCTGATAGTGTTGCGTCGAGCAGTAGTTTATCGAGTTTCAGTTGAGGTAAGGTTGTGAATCCTTTCTAGGATAGCAACCCAGCATGAAACCATAGACCTAGCTTGAAAATAGGGAGTATCGAGTCTCCGAGTCAATGAAGATGAGGCTTCACCCCCTCACCCCCTCTCTCTTCGGTCAGGAGAGGGTAATTTTCATCGTTGGTTGTGAGCGGTACGCTGCCTCAACCGCTTACGAATTGATGCATGTCGCTTGAGAAGTTCGTATACTTTCAATTGCTTCACGCTTCACCCAGCCATCCTCTACAGCCTGCTGCAACTTGATTAGTGCTTCAAAACTTATAAACTCGTTCTTTTTAAAAGCAGTCTTCACAAGTTCTTTCAGCTGATTTTCGGTTTCCAATGACATGTAACCAGATTTCAACGTTTCACGAACTAAGTAATAGATTTGTGACATCATCGTAATTCTACTAATGGCTTGCTTTCACTCTACGCCTAGCGAATGTTCCCCTCGTGAGGGAGCTGGTATGCCGTTAAATTAATCAGGTTTAAAATGAGTTTTCTTCAGTTTTACTTGAGCTACAGCATTTTTCAGGCTAAGAGGTACGAGTAATGGGATAAGGCTGGTTCACTCATTGCTGTAACTGTACCTCACCAGAGTAGAAAACGCTGTAGCTTGCGCTGCGAACCTGAATTTACGACAAGGCAGATACACGAATGACGGTTGGAACTGGCGCAAAATTTGAGCCTATAAACCCAAAATAGTAGCTCTGGATGAAGTCGAGATGAAACTTTTGTGAAAGTTTTCTCATGTTGACAATCGATAGCCCATCTAATTAGTTTCTCAGGTAATCATCTGCACTAATTTCTAGCTCTGGGCATCAAGTTGGACATCGTTGCTCAGTTTTTGATGGGGTTCTACAGGAAAAATGATAGTGAACATAGACCCAGTTCCCAACTGGCTGCGGAGAAGAACCCGTCCACCATGAGCTTCTGCGATCGCCTGTACAATTGATAGTCCCAGACCTGCACCCTCCGAACGGTAGCGGCTGTTGGAAGCACGGACAAAGCGCTCAAAAATCCGCTTTTGATCGGTTAGGGGAATTCCTTCGCCCGTGTCTCGAACCCAGAATCGAGCCTTGCCTTTGGCTACTGCTGAGCCAATCGCAATTGTGTCTTCTTGTCCCGTATGTTTAGTGGCGTTTTGTGCCAGATTCATCAAAGCCTCTGTCAGGCGTTGGTGATCAACCACAATTTGCCCTTGAGCAATGGCATCCAGTTGCCAGTCTCGGTCTGCCAACATCTTAGCTTTTGCATAGAGTTCCTCGGTCAGGGAAGCCACATCCACCGTTTCTAGTTGCAAGAAGTCAGAACGCTCTGCCTTTGCCAGTAAGATCATGTCATCAACCAGACGGCTCATGCGGTCTAGCTCACTCATCACCACCGCCAGCGTTTCCTGCTGTTCGTCTGGGTCATCGCCCATCAGTTCCAAGTGTCCCTGAATGATGGTGATGGGAGTTCGCAGTTCATGTCCTGCGTCATTGAAAAAGTCCTTCTGGCTGGCAAATGCCGTTTGCAAGCGCCCCATCATTTCATTGAAGGTTTGTGCTAGGTTAGCCAGTTCTCCCTTCCCCCGCACGGGCAATCGCTGAGTCAAGTCAGTCTCGCTAATGGTATGGGCGGTTGCGGTTAGGGTACGCAGTGGAAGCAGCACCCGCCCCGTTGTAATCCAGGCAATTATCAGCGACACGATAAAGACCATGCCTATCACCTCAATGATGGCGGTGATGGCTTCCAGCGCTTCCGTCCGTTCTCCTGCTGTGGTGTGAGCTACCACAAACACGCCCCGCATTTGACCGTTAATTTTGATCGGCTCAACTTGGTAGAGGAGTTTCCCAATCGTGTCATCTGGGAATTCCCTTTCACCCTGCTCGGGTTGGGTTTGTTTAGCCCAGCGCCGCATCAGTTCCGCATCGTTCTGGAGGGGTTTGGGTCTGGCTGTGGGACTGGATTTGTAAAATTCACCATCTACGAACGTGAGGAAAAATGAGTCATCTTCTGGAAGGCGATGAGATAAATAGAGTTTGAGTGAGTCGCTTGGGTCGTCTTTCGAGGATGGAGACTTGAACCCAGGTGCTTCGATGAGTTGTTTCTTGAAGTTTTCAGCGGTTTGTGAGTCGTTATCCTCTAGCTGGATGGGCGCGAAGGTCACTTTACCCTCCATTAATGCTTTGAAGCTCTCTATGTCTTCGTTCATATCTCGGCGAACTCGCGCATCAACCTGCTGGTAGACAATATACCGAAATGCCGGAATTGCCACAACAAACGTAACCCCTAGGATGAGCAAGTATGACAACAGAATGCGGGTACGGGCTTCTCCAAAAAATTGTTGCCCAACCTGGAAGACGCTGAATTGTTTTGGCTTGGGAATGCGATCGCGATTGGTTGGAAAACTCTTCATATCTAGATCTGTGTATCCTATTTCGCCCTATCGTGACAAGCTATCAGTTTGTAATAGTGTATGAGCCTAGCTATCCAACCGAGAATCTCTTTCAAGAAGAGAAGCCAGGAAGAAGCTACCCATTACCCATTACTCATTACCCATTACCCATTACTCAGGTCGGCTCGCAAAATCTTTAAAATACCTTCATCACTGCTAAACACAAAACAGTAACGATATAAGTCAAGTTAAAGACATAAATTTATAACGATCAAGTGTGCATAGCTAATGAGTAACTGGGTAGAAATGGATGAACAATGGCGACAGCGTTCACAGGAGCTATTTAAGCGCTGTCTCAGAGAACCGGATACAGCCAAAGCTCAACGTGCTTGGTCTGCGGCTTGTGAGGCAGAGGCGAAGCGATTAGAGTGGAAATCATCATGTTTACAACATGAGAAGGAACTCAGAGCTACTGTTGTAGATAACGTGCGCTCAAAAGAAATCTCGTTAGGGTAAGCGCGATCGCGCTCACTGAGAGTTCGCCGCCATTCATTCGGCGAGTGTCAATTCTTGTACCTTTGACCATGAAAACCAGTTACCACAATTCCTGGACTCCAGTTATTACACTAGGAGCGGGTTTTATTAGGTCGGGATGATATTTTTCTCGACCTAAACTTCATCGACTACCTTCACTAGTCCATGTCGCACAGCATAGATTAGGCGAGTAATTAAATCACCTTCGTATTCGCTAAAGGAACTGTCCAAGGGAGCTGTCATCAACTCATACCATTGTGCAAAAGTTATCTGACGAGACCGAATTACTTCAGTAAATAACTCAGTTATCCGACTAGATACAAAACACACTGGGTACGAATCTTCCTGTAAATCAGTATCATTCATAAGTTCCTAGATTTTGGTAATGAATAGTGTCAAAAAACTTAATTATAGTCTGATAAGTTTTAAAAAGCTATCTACAAGCATGAAGAGTTTTCAATATGAAAACTGCTGATTCAAGACTCTTGAAATTAATTGACTATTGCTAGAAAATAATTTTTCACGAGAGAAAAATAAAAGCAAAAAAAGGTGGAATATTTTAAACTCTTAACTTTCAGATGTTTTTTTGCTTGCCAATAGCAAAGCAATACCGACAAGGTTGGCAACTGAACCAATAGACCCTAGTAAAGATACTGGTTTCAGTAGCCGCTCTTGTTCTGAACTCAAACGTCGGAACTCTTGAACATCTCCAGCAACTTGTGATAAACGTGGGTCGTAATAGTTACTAATATTTAAAAATACAAATCCAGCACCAAGCCAGAGAATAACTCCATTAAATAGCAAACATAGCCCAGTTTTACCAAGTGGGCTGTTTGGTTTTTTACCACTCATACTACACCTCAAGCCTCACAGCCTAATTCCGACTTCAAAGGGATAAATCAGGATAAAACTTGCTCAGAGTTAGTGGCTTTCGTGTTCAAGAAAAATCATTCGGTAAGTAGATGATAAGCTGAAGCGAAAAAGTATGATTTTTGACCAGTCAGAATTTGATTTGCGCTGTGAATGGGGTAAGCAAGGCGTTGATAAACTAACTGCAATTAGTGATGTAGTGATTATTGTTGATGTTCTTTCTTTCTCTACTTCTGTTGAAATTGCCACGAATAACGGTGCGATCATATTTCCTTACCGATGGAAGGATGAATCAGCTGCTGATTATGCCAAGTCTTTGAATGCCCAACTAGCAAGTAAGCGTGAAGAAGGCGATCGCTTTTCTCTTTCTCCTGCCTCGCTACTCGATATTCCGGCTGGAACGAAACTAGTCTTACCCTCACCCAATGGTGCTTCTCTCACTCTACGCACAGGGCAAACACCAACACTAGCGGGCTGTCTTCGCAACTGTGAGGCGATCGCACATTTTGCCCAAAACTACGGAACTAGGATAGCTGTTATCCCAGCGGGTGAAAGGTGGGAAGAGGGGAGTTTACGACCTGCATTTGAAGATTTAATAGGAGCAGGTGCAATTCTCAGCTACCTGAAAGGAAGACTGTCACCGGAGGCAAAATCCGCTGTAGCAGCATTTGAGAGTTTGAACAATAATCTTTTGACAGCCTTGAGAGAATGTAGTTCAGGGAAAGAGTTAATCGCACGAGGATTTGCAACAGATATCGAACTTGCCGCAGCTATCAACAGCAGCAGCTGTGTTCCCTTGTTTACTCACAATGCTTACATCAAACAAGAAACCAGCCGTTAATTTAAGCCTATTGCCTGCAAATCAGCTTATGCAGGACTTACGCAAATTTCTTTTTGAAGGGCTATTTGTAGGGGTGAACGGCCGTTCAC
>DALYIW010000140.1:0-3934 GCA_031970155.1 Coleofasciculaceae cyanobacterium CTOTU46601
ATGAGGGATGAGGGATGAGGGATGAGGGATGAGGGATGAGGGATGAGGGATGAGCGTTGCGGTAGCGACGGTGCGTAGCGTCGGGATGGAACAATCTTTGGGTAAAGCACCGATATTTATTTGTCAGGCTATTTATCACCCACCGCTGACGGGTGGAATGAGTACTACCTCATCACTATTTTGGAGGATTGTATCGGGTTCGACGAACTGGAGATTAATACCAAAGCGGGTGAAGTTACGCCATTGCTCGAGTTTTGGGTGTTGGGCAATTAGAGTGTCTAGTACAGCCCAGACGGGGGTGTGTGGGGGAAATTCCAGCACTAGCTGAGGCACGCCGTAGGCTTCTTGGTAGGCGGCGAATAGTTTGACAGTAATAGTGATTGAAGATTCTGACATAAGAACATTTGAAGTTAAGGCGATCGCAAAGCTTGAGAATCGGCGGCAAGACAGTGATACAAACGGGACGAGTAGCCATTGACTGAGGTCTGATATTGAGTGGTATCCTCAGCAAAACAGTTTGGAGAGTATGACTCTATGGGAGCTTTGAAATTCACTAGCCATACATCTAGTGGTCGCGGTAGTTGAGCTAATGTACGTTGTAGAGTGAGAGAGGCACGGCAAGCTGTCGCGTCACATTGATTTTCTTTTTGATGTGCCAGAAGAAACTGGGGCCCGATTGATGACTTGTGTGTGTTGGCACTACGTTTAAACTCCCAAGCTATTCCCATCATTTCACCAGTCTGGACAAGGGTATTATGGGTAGTGGCAATGAGCACGGGCACTGTTGACTTGTGTTGAATCACTGGAACCAAAAGGTCGGGGCGGTAATATTTCTGATAGCCCAGATTGTTGACTACTGTGATACCGCTCAACAAACCCATAACGCAGATGATTACTACCGCTGTTTTTCCTCTGGTTCTAAAACGTGAGGATTGAGGAGTAAAGCCTTGAGAAAGTTGTGAATTTGGAGCTTTAGAAGCGTTCCAACTGACTGAAAGTGCAGCAGCTATTAACACGATGACTGCGGGGAAGTAAACAAAGCTATACCGCGCTCCCCGTGTGAGGTCAATGCCCAGGAAGTAGGCCATACTGAAAAATATGGCGATCGCACCTAAAACAAAGCCTCCTAAAACTCTTGTCGCTAAACAAGTCTCAGGCTGTCTCAGCTGAAATTTAATGCCGCGATAGAGAATCGGCGCTGCCCAGATGAAAAACAGGAGCATCACCAAACCAGAGCTAATTACGACTGGTAGGGATGGGGCTTCCACTGGCAGCAGAAAGAGCATGGTAATCCAAGCGGCAAAAGACTGAAAAAATGGATTGAGCCAAGTTAAAAGGGTAGGATTGCTCATCCTAATCCATTGAGTCATCTCTCCTTGGGCACTACTGTGCCACACGGGTACCCAAACTAAACATCCGATAAAAGTACCTGCTGCGATCGCATAAATCCGCCTCCAATAAACCTGAGTAGTAGACACAGAAAGGTCATTTCCAGAGTTTATTCCTCCCCTGGTGACTTTTCGAGCTTTCCAATCAATCCAAAATCCAGCATCCCAAAGCCTAAATCCAACCAGAACTATTGCTTCGGCACACAGAGTCAGGCAAAAAAAGTAGTGAGTCGCTATACCTAGACTGTTAAACACTACCCAGCATAGTGCCATCCCGATGGACAGAGGTATCCTGTTTTTGAGGTGATCCACAGCAATCACTAGAAAACACAAAGAGGCAATCACCCAGAGAATTCCGAGAGTGTAATGACGGGCTTCCTGTGCCAGAAAGATGCCAAAAGGAGAAACCGCCATGATTGCGGCTGCCAGTTGAGCTACCAACCAAGAACGAAACGCTAAAAAGCTCAGTCCATAGATAGCAAGAATCGATGCTACACCAAATAGAGCAGGAAGCGATCGCGCTACCCATAGTGAAATATACTCACCTGATGCTGGAAACAGCTGCATCCACCAATGAGCCAGCACAAAATACAGAGGAGGATGATGATCTTCGGACAATAGGTGATGCAATACTGCTCCTACTCCCACAGATGGGTTGAGTCGTAGCGGACTCAGGAGAGTCTCCAGGGAAATCGCCTGGTCTAGAGGCATAGTATTATAACTATTGCCTAAGCTAAACACCATCGTGGCAAATTCATCTGTCCAGGGTGGTTTCCCACTCAGTTGAGTGAAGCGCAAGACTGTGCCAATGGTAATCCACACCAACAGTAGCATCGGGTGGAACCAGCGATTAGAAACGAAAGTTTTCAACAAGGACAACCTCAATCGACATCAGTTACTCGCTTGCCTGAATCAAGTTGCAGTCAAAGATAGTATAGGACTTATGCAAATTTCCTTTTGAACCGCCAGTTGTAGGGGTGAACGGCCGTTCACTCCTACTATATGTGGCGTCCCTGCGTAAGTTCTGAGTAGATAGGAGAAACTCTTGGAGACAAGGGGGACAAGGAAGACAAGGGAGATAAGGGGGATAGAAAGTACTATGTATTAACACAACTCGGTATGAGCTTAAGATAGAGCCAAAAGTTCCAAAGCCTGACTGAACATACGTTAATCTCAAAGACATTAAACAACAAAAACCAATATTCCTGTCCCAGACTGATATGAGAAAATGTACAATTCTTTACCCCCTCACCCTCTCACCCCCTCACCCCCTCACCTCACTCCCCATTAAAGCTGTGCGATCGCGCCATGCTAAAACCGTAAAAGCGACCAAAGTTCCGAGTAAAGCCGCACCCTCTCACCCCCTCTTCTTTAGTTGCGCCTTTTCCTCCAGGGCTTTTTGAGCGGACTGGCGGCGGCGTCGATACCAGGTGGCACCACCAACCAGTACACTAGTCAAACATAAGGCTCCTACTAAGGGCAGCACATCTCCTGTTCTGATGGCTTGTAAGCCAGAACTGCCAAGCATTACAAAAGGTAGCAATCCTGGAACCGTACCGAGAATTGTTCCAAGTAAGTAATCACGAAAGCGAATCGATGTCAAGCCTGCAGCGAAATTCACTAAGCCATAGGGAATAATCGGCAGCAATCGAATAGCAAACATATAAAATAAGCCACCCTGACGCATCTGTGCATCCATGGCTTGCCAATGCCCAGCCAACTTTCGGGCGATGGTTTCTCTTCCCACCGTGCGCGTAAAAGTAAACGCCACTACAGCTGCAATTACTGCTGCAATACTCGTCCAGAGTAAGCCCCACCACAGGCCAAAAATCGCGCCGCCTGTTAAGTTGAGAGCTGTTGAAGGCAACACCAACACTGTTGCCACTGTATAGATACTTATGTAAATAATTGGTGCCCAAATTCCCGCCTGCTTTAGCCATGTCTGGAGTTGTGCAGGATTAATGCCCCCTAGCAGATAAACTGCTATCCCCGTTACTACAACACAGAACACGGTAAGAAGGAAAATGCCACTTTTGAAGTTCAATAAAACACTCCATACAATTACTGTTTTTGTAATTTCCAGAGTAATATTTCATCTGGCTTGATACGAACACTAGGCTCCATTTTATAGGTTTTATCTTTTTTAAGTTCATTTAACCAGTCCTCGAAAGACTCAGTTGTTAATAAAAAAACATTACTCGAACTCTTCGGTATTTTAGGTATGTAAGCTTTATCGATTGGTTGAGGTTTTAGATCGCAAGCATCGCATTGAGGCGCTACTAAAAATTCCACTTTCGGGTTTAGTAGATGACTCAAAGCCAATAAATCACCCACCTTAGCGCTACCAATCAAAAAAGGACTTGGGGCTTGGTTGATCGTACTAGCTACTACTGGCCCGGTTGCCTTTTTACCTTTGTGCCACCATAGCTCTGCTTGAGAACTGAATATACAAGACACAATTCCACTTGATATCAAGGCAATCATTACAAACTGCCATAGCTTTTGCTGCCTGAAACGCTTCCGGCGATAGGGTGACCACGAGATCG
>DALYIW010000140.1:3944-17700 GCA_031970155.1 Coleofasciculaceae cyanobacterium CTOTU46601
AATACCTGTAAATTTAGCGGTGAGCAGGTAAGCTACAGCAATCTGAATTCCTGTATAAGAAGGTAATAGATACCGAGGAATAGTTGACAGCTGCCCACGCAAAATTAAATTGGGTAACATTAGGATTAACATTGGTACTCCAACCAATGTCAATATGAATAGCCCCACTCGTTTGGGAGTGTGGACATAAATAACATAAAGAGAGTACCCAAATAAAATTAATAAAGCTAAAATAGCAACATTTTTTAAAATCCAGTAAATTAAAGAACTAGGGGGATTATTTCCTAAATCTAAAAAAAGATAGCTTGCGTTATTAATCCAATCTTGAAATAACTGCAACACAGGCTTTTTAAAGTTTGTCCAAGCTGTTGTTTTACGAATTTTGGCAGAGTAAGCAATAACTACCCATAACCAAGGTAAGAACACGAGTAAACTTAAAATTGATGCAACTAGATAAGCAATAAGCGTCTTAGTTAATCGAAATCTCTCCATTACAACTACATAAACTGTATATCCAAAAGCAACTAAGCCAGAGAACAAAAAGGTGTAGAGGCTAACAGCCAAACTAACGGCATAAATACCCCAACTTGTCTTGGTTTTGAGTCGCATAGCTCGTAGGAGTGCAATGCTTGAAAGTAAGGTTGTTACTGTCCACAAACTATATTCCCTCGCTTCCTGAGCATACAAAACGTGTAAGGGCGAGATAGCTATTAGTGCTACTGCAATCCATCCTGTCAAGGGTGATTCAAAAAGTTCCAGGCACAGCCAAAAGATACAAGGAAAAACTAGCAAACTCAGGAGCGCAGGCAAGCTTCTCATTGCTGCCACAGAATTACCAAACAGCTGTGCCCAGAATCTGGCCATCAGGTAATAGAGGGGTGGATGTTGAGGGTCTTCTACTGCTAAGCTTTTAATGGTATCGCTCAAGCTTTTTTCAGCATTAAGACGTTGGTATTTCTGTAGTTCTTCAATGCGATGTACTTGAGGTTGATAAAAATTATTAACTACTTCTATTTCTGTGTAACCAGAAGTGCGTAATGAGGTAAAAGTTTCATCATACCAATATACTTTTTGGTCAAGATTTAAAAATCTAAAAATTAGACCTATTACCAATACAGTAATAATTAAAAATCGGAATCCATTGGGAATTTTGGTTCTCATATTTTTCAATTCATTAATACCTTTAAATACTTTGGTTGACTAAAAAACTATTTTCCAGAGACTTTTATTGTCCTGATAAACAAGTTCGGATTTTCTGTTTTGCTTTTTCTCACTGTCCTCTTTCAATCTTTGGGAATGACTATATAAGAAAACATGACTAAAATTATTAGGTCTTTTGGGTATATTTGTTTCCTTAACCAACTGAAATTTTACTTTTGAATCAAGTAGATAGCTTAAAGAAAGAACGCTACCTATATGATCGTAGGAACTTTCATCACTTATCAAAAGCGGCTTTTTTGCTTGATTAATAATACGAGCAATTGGAATATTGTAGTTATCATCTTTATACGATGCAATTTCTGATTGAGAGAACTGGATACATCTAGTAAATTCACTAACAACTAATGCAACTAGAATAAATTGTCCGATCTTACGCTGCCACGATCCAACCGAATTTGAAGTTATTTGCTTAGTCAACATGTAAGCTACAGCTAACTGAATACCTAAGTAACAGGGGATTAAATATCGATTAACAGTAGATCGAATGCCACCAAAGATTAAATCAGGCAGTATTATTCCTAGGGATGGAACTAGAATTAATACTAAGACAAATAACCAAACTCGCTGTGGAGCCTTATGAACAACATAATATATTGAGTAGCCCACTAAAATTAATATCAATACAGTTGTTGAAAATTTGATTGAACCAAAAAAAACAGTTGCGACATTAGCTGCCCACATGTTAACTAATAAAGATAGAGAACCTTTTTCATTAAGCCAACTTGTTGTTGCTGCTAGGTTGGTTTTGTTTTTAACCTCAAAAAAAATCCAAGGCATAAAAAACATCAACCCTGAAATCGAAGAAATTATATAGCAGACAACCCTCTGGCTTAATCGAAACCCTGCGATTAAAAAAACATATAATCCATGGCTAATTACAACTAGTTCTGTCAAGGGAAATGTGTAAAGTCCTACTGTTATAGTAGCTGTATAAAGTAGCCAATTAAAGGTATTTTTATAATTTCGTATTGACCGCAAAAAGACGACATTCAATAGTAAAATTATTACTATCCAAAAAACATATTCTCGTGCTTCCTGTGAATATATAACATGGAAGAATGAACCTGATGTCAATACAATTGTTACCCATCCTACTAGCGATGAGTTAAATAGCTCTAGGCATAACCAATATAGACAGGGAAATGTTAGCAGGCTAGTTAAGGCAGATAAACTTCTTATTACTACCACTGAACTACCAAACCACTGTGCCCAAAAACGGGTCATCGCATAATATAGTGGTGTGTGCTGAGAATCCTCTACTATTAGAGACTGGATTGTATCAGATAAACTTTTTTCAGAATTAGGATGTAGGTATTTTTGAATATCTTCGACACCAATTTCACGACCATCGTATAGTTGCTGAATTACTTCTGACCATGTATATCCAGAAATCCTTAATGAAGTAACAGCCTCATCTCTCCAATAGATTCTTTTATCTAAGTTGTAAAAGCGAAAAAATACACCACTTACTAACAAGATAACGATTAAAATTCTCCATCCATAAAAAAAATACTTTCTTTGTTGAGTTAAGTGACTACTCATAAGATAGACTTTTTAGTAAAAAAGTAGATTAGCACGAAGAGGAAAGTTTGGCGGGTTAATAACTTTTAAGTTTTCGCTAAGAACCTTAGCAATAGGGTATTGTGGTCAGGACTTAACCCATGGACACCACATCCACATATGTTAAGGGCGAACAGCTGTTCGCCCCTACAAATAGCGGTTCAAACGGAAGTTTATGTAAGTCCTGGCGATAAAGCCTTTTAGTACTTGGATAAAATGGTTCCTGCCTTAGTCTTCTTCTTAATTGAAGAGTTATTTTTGCCACATTTAACTAGATTGTTTCCCCTTTCTACGCCAGCGGCACTAAGGCAGTTTTCAACAAGGACTATCTCGACTCGACGTCAGTAACTCGCCAACTGAGCTTAAGATTTAGCCAAAAGTTCCAAATGGTAACAGCAGCGATCGCCATCAAATTGGCTACATATTCGTTGATACCTAGGATATTGAAGAAAAAATTCACTATCAAAACTTTTAACGCTAATCCAGCTAGACAGATAATATTGAATTTTATTAGCCGACTGGCAATATCACCAAACGTCCAATAATCATTCCATAAGAAATTATTGATAATTGCCAATTCTCCAGAAATTGTCGCACTGCTAGTTAGCCCTACATTCTGACTACGCAGTAGAAACAACACTCCCAGATCTACAAACACTCCGCTGAAACCAACTAAACCAAAGCGGAAAAAACGCGCGATCGGACCCAAGGAAAAACGCAAGCGCACTAAGTGCCGCAAATAGTCCACATACTGTTTCGCTGTAACCTTACTCTCACCCTCTTGGCGCTCTTGGAAAATATAGCCCACTTCTCCAATCCAGGGCACTCTCCCTCTAGCGACGACCTCAATTAGAATTTTGTAACCGACTGGACTTAGGGTTCGACCAGCAAGGCAACTGCGACGTACCATAAAGTAACCACTCATCGGGTCTGAGACACGACCGATGACTTCAGGCAGGATAATTAATCCTAGTGTCTGAGCACCACGGGATAAAAACCGCCTGATCGGACTCCAGTCGCTGACACCTCCGCCCTCTACATGGCGACTGGCAACAGCCAAATCGCCGCCTCGCGCGATTTCTCCCCAGAGCTTCAATAACAACTCTGGGGGATGTTGGAGATCGGCATCAATCACACCCAAAACTTCTCCTTGTGCTGCCTGCCAACCTCGAATTACAGCTGTAGAGAGGCCTCGCTCCTCCACTCGCCGCATTACCCGCAGTTGAGGATAATCTGGAGTCAGTTCCGCAGCGATTTCCCAAGTGCGATCGGGGCTGTTATCGTCCACCACAATCAGTTCGTAAGCGCCTGGAATTGCCTCATCTAGCAGTTGACTGAGTAGGCGAACAATTTTCTGAATATTTTTCCCCTCGTTGTAAGTCGGAATTACCATCGACAAAAGAATTGGGCTATTCCCTAGCCCTGGAGGAACTGCACCGCTAAGGCTAGCCGGATAACTTCGCTTCACGCTTATCGGTGACTCCAGAGAATCATCTGCCTCCTCAGGGGCATACGGAGATGCAGGAATCTGTAATGAGCCAGTAGGAATCGAGAGCAGGGAGGGAGTTGGATTGATACTCATGAAGCAACTCTCAAGATTTACAGGGAGTGGACTGGATATCCTTTAGACAGTAACTGTCAATTCAGTTATCAGCAATTAGTTTAAAGCCATCTTTAATTTACGGCTTGACAAGATGACTTTCTACAATTTTGCATCAAAGAATCATTGTTCATAAGAGAAGAACGTCAAGTATTTACGCAATACATACAAGTCGAGATTAAAAAAATAAGACGTCGGGAGTAGGGAGTAGGGAGTAGGAGAAAGAGACGTTTATGGTTTGGTTGTTTATCAGGAGGACTGACGCACAAACACAACATAGGATACGAGCGTATAGCTATAAGCCTCTGCAAATGGTGGTTTGTAATAAGAAATTTGCGTAAGTCCTGTTTATTTACGTTCATACGCAGATTTTGCAAAAATTGATTTTTGCTACCTAGCTGTAATACTTATCGCTCTTAGCTTTGTCATTTATGCAACAAGTTGATTGAGCCGCTTGGTTTGGGTCTACCTCTAACCTCTCCTAGCAACATAGCACAACAATGATTTGAAGATTTGGGAACTTGTGAAAGCCTAGACTGCTGCTAAGTTTTGCTCATTAACAAAGAAGGAACACTTTGGCATCTATCTATAAGTAGAAAGTTTAGCAAACTATAGACTTCCTGAATAGGACTCTAGCAAAAGTTATAGTATAAATTCAGAAATAATAGGCTTGTGTCACGTCTTTATTTAGGAAAATAGAACAGTGAAAGCAAAAAAAATAAGTCAATAAAGTAGGAGTTTTTACTAGGGTTGGCACATGTTTTTATTTATAGAAAAAATATCAAACAAATTAGAGGTTACCAAAAAACTTAAGATGAGACTATTGAAGTGACCTGGTTTTTCATGAATCTCTGTGATGACTCAAACTGTTGATGTAATTCTTAATCGTGCTCTGGCTGGTGGAGACATATCTCCGGATGAAGGCGTTGTGCTTCTTCTTCAAACTGAACCTGCTGTGCTGGCGGCAATTCAGGAAACGGCTGACCAGTTGCGCTACCAACAAGTGGGAGATATTGTTACCTATGTAATTAATCGCAATATAAACTTTTCAAATATTTGCGAACAGCACTGTAGTTTCTGTGCCTTTCGTCGCGATTCTGGTACAGATGGTGCCTACTGGCTGGATTGGGCGCAAATTCAGGAAAAGGCAAGGGAGGCTGTGCAACTAGGGGCTACAGAAATTTGTATGCAGGGGGGACTCAATCCAGAAGCAAAAATTAACGGTGCCTCTTTGCCTTATTACTTGAGGTTGGTGACAACCATTAAAGATGAATTTCCTCAGCTGCATCTGCACGCTTTCTCCCCTCAAGAAGTGCAATTTATTGCTCTTCAAGACGGACTTAGCTACGCTGAAGTGATTGCGGCACTACAGGATGCTGGTGTTGGTTCTATGCCTGGAACAGCCGCTGAGGTATTAGATGATGAGGTTCGGCGTATCCTGTGTCCTGAAAAGACAAACACGGCGACTTGGCTGGAGATTGTGGGAACAGCACATCGCTTAGGGATGCCAACTACTAGTACAATGCTTTCTGGTCATATTGAGACGCCTCAGCAGCAAATGCAGCATTTGAGCTTGTTGCGATCGCTTCAACAAACAGCTCGCGATCGCGGCTACTCAGCCTTCATCTCTGAATTTATCCTTTTGCCCTTTGTCGGTCAAGAAGCCCCGAAACCCTTACGCCGCCGCGTTGGACGCGATCAACCTGTTCTGGAAGATGCCCTCTTGCTCACCGCCGTAGCTCGTATTTTTCTCGGTAACTGGATTTCCAATCATCAACCCAGCTGGGTAAAACTTGGTCTTGATGGTGCCACAGAAGCACTCAGATGGGGCTGTAATGACATTGGTGGCACCTTGATGGAGGAGCATATCACCTCAATGGCAGGTGCTAAGGGCGGCACTTGCATGTCACCAGAAGCGTTGCAGGGCGCAATCAATTCTATAGGCCGTCCATACCAGCAACGAGATACACTTTATGGCAATTTAGTCATGGGTAATGGGTCATGGGTCATGGGTCATGGGTAATGGGTCATGGGTCATGGGTCATGGGTCATGGGTCATGGGTCATGGGTAAGAGAATTGTTGGCTTTCCCCGACTCCCGACTCCCGACTCCCGACTCCCGACTCCCGTAAATGGGTAGTAGGGAAGAAGTTAGCTATTACCTGATTACTGAAATTTGTTTCATGTAGCTCGCTCAATTGCCATGTCCCCTGTGTAAGCTATTATCTGGCAACGCCAAACTCAATCGCGAGGGTTGCATTGGAGCGAGAAGTGACACCCATGCTTAAGAACAAAAAACCGTTGCTACTGATAACGTTGGGGGCAGCTGTCTTACTAATTGGCGGCACACTCACCGCCTACTTCCTCCTGAGGCAACGGACTGTTTTTCTGGGAGATGCCCCAGTAGGTTCCCAGTTGGTTCCTCAAGATGCCTTGGTAACAGCATCAATCTCCACAGATTCAGCGCAATGGCAGCAGTTACGCCAATACGGAACGCCTGAAACTCAAGCCGCTTTTGACAAACAGTTGACTCAGATGCGAGACGAGTTCCTGACAGCTAATGGCTACAACTACGAGCAAGATATTAAGCCGTGGTTGGGGAAAACGGTAATGACAGCCTATCTAGCATCTAGGGTACCGACAGCAGGAACTACTCAAGGGCAGGCTTCACCCCTAGGGATACCTTTTTTGAGACAACCTGATATCCTAGTGCTGCCGATTGACAATCCAACTCAGGTACGACGGCTGTTAGATAAACCAAAGTCTCAGCAAGCGACGCCGTTGGTTGAACGAACTTACAAAGGTATTCAGATTCGAGAAACTCAAAGGAGTAAAGCCCAGAATTATTCAGCTACTGTGCTGGGGCGTTTTGTTGTCGTAACTAACAATCCCAAGACAACCGATCGCGTAATTGACACTTACAAAGGGGCAGATTCAGTTGCCGCGACACCTGGGTACATAGAACAACTAAAGAAAATTAAAGCTCAAACGCCTTTTGCTCAGGTGTATTTGAACATGCCAGTTTTTGCAGCAGACTTAGCCGCCAACTCGAAGCGATCGCTTTCTCCCGATCAAATTATGACGGGACAACAAAGGCAGGGAGTTGCAGCAACAGTCTCCTTAGAACCCCAAGGAATGCGTTTTCAGGGAATTTCCTGGCTCAAGCCCAATAGCACTCAAAAAAACGAGATAGAAAACCCCACTAGTCCTTTGCCCAGACGCTTACCAGCGAATACACTGTTGATGATTTCTGGCAGCAACTTATCGCGGTTGTGGCAGGATTATGCTCAAACAGCCGAGTCAAATCCACTGGCACTGATTCCACCAGTCAATATCACTGAAGGTTTGAAGGGGGCTTTAGGTATGAGTTTAGAGGAAAATTTTCTGCCCTGGATGGGCAGCGAATTTACCTTGGCTCTATTACCAGCGCCTCCGGAAGCTCTCACGCTTCCTGGCAATCAGCAGTCTCCACCCTTGGGGGCGGGTGTGGTGTTGATGGTGCAGGCAAGCGATCGCGCCCGTGCAGAGCAATCTCTCAAACAGCTTGATGAAGTGATGGCAACTCGCTATCGCTTCCAAGTACAACAAACCCAAGTGGGGGGACAACCCGTCGTCAGCTGGACATCTCCCCTGGCAGGAGTTAGCGGTACTCACGGCTGGTTAGAGGGTAATGTCGTCTTCCTAACACTGGGGGCACCTATTGCTAGTGCGATCGTTCCTCAACCACAAGCGACACTCCCTCAATCTCAACTCTTCCAACAAACTGTGCCCACCCAACCTAATCCCAATAATGGTCACTTTTTCTTGGATGTTGAGCGCACCATCAACAGCGGTACGATGAACTTACAACAACTGTTTCCTCCTGAGCAGAAAATGTTAGCGAAAGCGATTAATGCTATTGGGGTCACTAGCGCAGTTAGCGACAAACAGAGTAACCGCTTCGATCTCTTCGTTCAGGTGAAAACAACTCCTGCACCCAACGCCTCTCCTAGTAGTGAACCCTCTGTAAGTCCCTCAATCAGCCCATCACTGCCTGAAACCTCCAAAACCCCTGCTAGTAGCCCATCACTGTCTCAAACCCCTCAGACACCTGCTAGTAGTCCCTTAGTATCTCCAACCCCTCAGATACCTGCTAGTAGTCCCTCAGTGTCTCAAACGCCGCCTGGAAGCCCATCACCCTGAATACTTCCTCTGTGGCTTAATTTAGTCTCGCTTCGCTATCATCCCGGACTAATGTCCCGCTTCGCTATCATCCCTTTTTCTAGACACACAATATCTAACCATAGTCAATCAGTAAAAATACTTAATTATTTTATGTTACTGGTTTTAGTAAGCTTGAGGGCATACAGAATCGGTAGGATAAAATTAACGCCATTAAGAAGTAAGCCTTAGAAAACTTAGTAAAGAGAGAACCCCATATGGATCTGGTTGCACTCCAGAACGGATTGGATAATATTTCATTTGCTGTCCTTTTCGTGACAATGTTGATTTACTGGGTAGGAGCAGCTTTTCCGGCTATTCCCTATCTGTCAGGTTTGGGAGGAGCGGGCATGATGATTGCTAATCTCTGCATTGCCGCTTTACTCGGTGCTCGGTGGCTAGAGGCAGGCTACTTCCCTTTGAGTAATCTATACGAATCTCTCTTTTTCTTAGTTTGGGGGATTACTGCTATTCATTTAATTGCCGAAAACATGAGCCGTAGTCGGTTGGTAGGGGTAGCTACAGCACCAGTAGCTATGGCCATCACTGCCTTTGCGGCGCTGTCACTCCCCTCAGAAATGCGGCTGTCAGAACCTTTGGTACCAGCGCTGAAATCCAACTGGTTAATGATGCACGTTAGTGTGATGATGCTCAGTTACTCGGCGTTGATGGTGGGTTCTCTGTTGGCGATCGCTTTTTTAGTCGTCACCCGTGGTCAAAACGTCGAACTTCGGGGTAGTTCAGTCGGCACAGGTGGATATCGTAGTAAAGAAGGTGAGGATGCTCGTCCTCTCTATCGGCTGCAACGAAACGGCGACAACCCAATGCCCCAGCCACCAACTGCTGGGAACTCCTCAACCGTGGCTCGTTTTGCTCAAAACAATGGCGCTAGTAATACGGCGGTTCTCGATCTGACCACGGAGGCCTCTTCGGGGACAGAAGTATCTCCCATACCAACCCTTTCCCCCCAGCGCTTGAGTCTGGCCGACACCCTCGATAATATTAGCTATCGCATTATTGGACTGGGATTCCCTCTGCTCACCATTGGGATTATTGCTGGGGCTGTGTGGGCAAATGAGGCCTGGGGTTCCTACTGGAGTTGGGATCCAAAAGAAACTTGGGCATTAATTACTTGGCTGGTTTTTGCCGCCTATCTTCATGCCCGCATTACTCGTGGATGGCAAGGACGCCGACCAGCAATTTTGGCAGCGACAGGATTTATGGTCGTTTGGATTTGCTATCTTGGGGTGAATCTATTGGGCAAAGGATTACATTCCTACGGCTGGTTTTTCTAAGCGTTTAACAGTGTTGGCGGAGCAAATTGCTCTTCAATCGCGCCTACAGATGCTAGCTATTGACCCAAACTGACTACGAATTGACAAGAAAACTATCAAGTGAATCGGGGAAAATCGGCGTGGATAACCAGTTTGAGCCGCTTTCTAATGGCGAAGTTCTATCAGTTGATGAATCAGCTCTAGTTTTGATTGGGCACCGCACATTTAGAGTTGGCGAATTTGCAGAAGCGCTCAGAGAGCAGTTAGAAGGCCAAGTCAGTGGATGGAGCAAACAAACGGATGCCTGGTTTAGTGATGAAGGTATCCCTTGTGAGGTCTTGAGATTTAGTTCTATGGGTTGGCAAAAAGGTAAAGTGAGAATTCACTTGGAATTTTGCCCCCAAGACATTGAGGAAGGACATCAACAGACATCAGCCAAGTTAGATGAAAAGTTCCATTTAGGACCTGCAACCAGTACTGAGGATGAGCTAGACCTAGACTTAGAAGAATCTCCTATTAGCTCAGCCGCAGGCGTGGGCACCGTAGTAGCAGCATCAGCACTGGCAGACACTGAAGATGAACTAGACCTAGGAGAATCAGAGTCACCCGTCAGCAGCTTCGATGAACTTGACCTAGAGCCATCAGCAGCAAGTGATTTGGAACTGGAGGAAGAACCTCCTGCCCTAATTTATGCCGAGATGGAGCAAGAAGTCACAACGTTCATCGCTGATGATGAACTCGATATGGTACAGATGCCCAGTGGTCTAGATGACGACTTCGATCTAGGAGAAATGTCTGACAGTATTGAGCAAGAGTTAGAGCTTGTAGAGGCACCAGCGGACAGTGACGACGAGTTGATGGATTTTGGAGAAACCTCTACAGGTAGCGACGATGACTTTGGATTTGGTGAATTTGGCGAGACCTCTGCGGGCAGCAAAGATGACCTAGAATTTGGAGACCTGGGTGCTGGCGGTCAGGACGACTTTCAGTTTGAAGACATTTCATTAAGCGATGAGTTTGGAGAAAATGAGTCTAATTCTCTGCTTGATGATGTCTGGCAGGACATCAATGAGGGGAGTTGGCAGAACAATCATTGATGAAGATTGACCCTCAAAAGAGCTGTGTTGTAATATAATGCGCTCCCTTTAAAGCGGTTGGCTTTATTGCCGAAATGAAGCACTTTCGTCGAGGGAGTTCCTTACTCCCGATTTCCGATTCCCCACTCCTCTCAAGAATGTCTAACCGGCCTCGCTGGACGCCTCTGCACGCACGCCTACATCGAACGCTTCGGCAAAGGCAACTGTTGACGCAGCAACGCCCTGTGTTAGTAGCGGTATCGGGTGGGCAAGATTCTCTGTGCTTAACGCAGCTGCTACTAGATTTGCAACCGAAGTGGGGATGGCAAATCGCGATCGCTCACTGCGATCACCGTTGGCCTCATGACGTGGGCATTGTCGAGCATGTCCAACAACTGGCACAAAGCTGGAAGATTCCTTTTTATCTAAAAACAGCCTCTAAGGTGGCTGTGAGCGAGGCAGCAGCGCGGCAATGGCGCTATGAAGCCCTAATTGAGATTGCCCAAGCACAGGGCTACCAGGACGTGGTTACAGGTCACACAAAAAGCGATCGCGCTGAAACGGTTCTCTACAATCTAATTCGAGGTACAGGTGCCGATGGTTTGCAATCCCTTACCTGGAAACGTCCACTTGCTCCCGGACTTCAGTTGGTGCGTCCACTCTTAGAAGTCACCCGAAACGAGACGTTTCAATTCTGCCAGCAGCTACACCTGCCAATTTGGGAAGACAGCTATAATCGAGACCTCAACTACGCTCGTAACCGCATCAGACAAGAGTTACTGCCCTACATCAAAACCCATTTCAACCCACAAGTTGAAACCGCTTTAGCCCAAACGGCTGAACTCCTCCGGGCAGATGTAGAATATCTCGAAAATGCCGCCAGAGAGCTGTTACACGAAGCGATCGCATCAGTTAATGGCGAGGAACAACACACCAATTGTCTGCCCCTACGACTCAATCGCCTGGTATTGAAGCCAGCACCCTTAGCCCTGCAACGCCGTGTTATCCGACAGTTTCTCAAGGAGACTCAAACAGCGGCTCCCAGTTTTGAGCAAATCGAAGAAATTATAGCCTTAATTACCGCCCCCAACCGCTCTCAAACATCGTCCTTTCCTGGAGGACTGACAGCTGTTGTCGAAGGTAACTCGATTGTTCTTCAGGTTAACAGTTGAAGGTTCTGAAATTATGATCTGCCAACTTAAGATGCTGCTAGCTCTGGCGACTGTATGAGGTTACTGATCATCTGCTTCATTTCAGCGATCGCTTGTAATTGATAGTCACCCGTTTCCTGAATTTGATTGAGGGTTTGGGCAATTTCCTCTAACTTCTGCCGGATTTCGTTAATACCATCCTGCCTTGGCTGTAACATCTCCTCATAAAGAGTCACCTTAGCCGACAGTTCAACCAGCGATTCCTTCATAGACTGCCAGTTCTGCTCCAAGTTTTGTAACTCTCGCTGCTTTATTTCCTGTTCGCCAGTTTGATGACGAACCAGATCTTCAGCTTGGTTGATGCTCAGGCGCATCTGCTCAATCTGGCTTTCTAGTTTTTGTAGTTCCTCTTCCTGTTGTGGTCGTTGTGCCTCCAACTGACTCAAAATCGGCCCTAAATCAATAGTCTGGTTGTCTTGTGTCTTGCTTTCAACCACACCTTGCCGACGCCGCAACACGCGCTGGTGCTGATTGAGAATTTCTTCTCGCTCCCGTAGATTGCGACGTTGACCCACTAGGGTTTCATCAAGCATCTGGTAGCGGTCTTGTTCTTCTACTAGCTCTGTCTCTAGACTCATGCGGTCATACTCACTAGCGGCATTAATCTTCGCTTGCAATTCTTCAACCGCTTGCCGTTGAAATGTGAGCTCTTCCTCTTGGTCATTAACAAAGCACATGACTTTTTCCAAGTCCTGCTGCAAATTCTGGACAACTTCCTGTAGCTGACCCAGAGGCATTTTTTCCAGCGCTTCGATATCTACCTTTTGGCTGATTTTAACTCCTGCTGAACTGGTTGCTATGCGAGAAAGTTCCTGCTGTAACTCTGCCTGGTTTCGCAATTGGAGATTCAGCATCTGTGCTGATTCCTGCTTCATGTCTAGAGCATTGCGCTGCACTTTCAATTCAGCTTTTGCCTGCTCGAGGGATGCCTGTGTTTGTTGTAACTCTTGCTTGCGGTTTTGGAGTTCCGGTGTTTGTCGGTCAATATCGGCTTGTAGTTGTTGAACTTGCGATCGCTGTTGCTCTAGTTGCTGCCAGTAATAGTCCAGTCCCGACTGCTGAGTATTGACCACTTCAAACGCCCGATTCAGTTGTTCTCGAACCGAATCTGTAGGTGCCACAGCTCCTGATATACGCTCTAGCAAGTCCTGAATCACACCAGCTTGGTTCTCATCTAAGCCAGCTGAATACTGAACCTCAGCTTTTAGCTCCTCCAAACGTCGCTGCTCACCCCGTAGGTGTTCCCAAGCCCCTGACAAATCTGCTTGTTCGCGAGCAATATCTTCTTTAAGCCTTGCTGTTTCCTCGCTAACGCTCTCCAGCTCCTGACGTTGCTGTTCTAGACGTTGGAAGTCCTCATCCATCGCCTGCATCTGTTCCAGGCGCGATTCTATCTCCATCTCGCGGCGGTTGAGTTCTTGACTTTGATAAGTCAGAGACTGCTTCCACTGCTCGATCTCTTCTTCCTGGCTTTTCGCCTTTTCCAGCAAACGAGAGAAATTTTGTAAATCCCGTGATAACCGCCCTCCTGCTGGCTCAATCTCTCCCTGTACTTGTCGATTATTACCCAGGTTGACGATTACTAAGGCACCAGGACTAAAGCCATTGGCTTCAT
>DALYIW010000140.1:17811-20542 GCA_031970155.1 Coleofasciculaceae cyanobacterium CTOTU46601
TCTGCTTTTGTACTTCTGCTAGATACAGCACACCGATGGTCCTCTTTAAGTGTCTTCCAACCCTTGACTAAACTTACATGAGCTAAAGTTTAGTCGGTCTAATTAAGTCCAGTTTAGGAAGCCTACATAGTCAACACAAGAAAGTATCTTCATTTTTAACTCAGCAACTCTCTCGACACGACTTTGAAGCTATTACATTTTCTTAAAAATCGTTACATTTATTTACATTTTTATAAAATTATCTCAGCATTTCCTTTTCTCAAGCTCTCCTGATTACAGATGGTAGCTCTTGAAGGCAGATACGACCATAACGGCTACCCTGGCTGAATCTAAGCCATACTCTATTATTAGTCTAGGCTCTATAGCGTTGAGTCTCACCTGTTTTACTCCAGATCGGCAAAACTTCACACCTTTAATTGCCAGGAAGTATACCTCCTAAGCATCATTCCTTGACGGTCACAGGCAGCCAATGGGTTGAAAATGGAAAGAAAAGAGAGTGTTCTGTGCAACGTCAAATCTTACAATTAGACTAAATGTATTGGAATTTTTGTATTTAGGGTCTAAGCTCAAGCACTTGGTCATTTGAGCTATGCTCATAGGTCAAGTTGACTCTCAAGTCTAGCATTCCTCTGTTAATAAAGTAGCCGTAGCCAATTAGATTTACTGCTATTAAGTTGCTCATCCTTGATTCTAAGGCATCAACAAACGAGGTCTTTCCCTAAAACAGTTTTCTCCCTGAGGCTTCTTCTAGGAGCATCGACACTTAACTTAAGTCAGTTGTAACGACCACAGGGATTGTGTTTAACAGGTGCTATTTACAAGACAAATACTTTTATCATAAAGTTCCTCAAGTTGTGGAGAGACATTTCCCTCTTGAACTTGGGTAAACTCAAACCTACTCTCAGAATCTATATTTGATTTACGCATCGGCACCCATATACTGGCATTCTAAAGAAAAGACAGGCAGGACAATTATCAGATTCATCTAAAGGTTTTTAGGAGCAAATTTTCGTTAAATGCAGGGAACGTTAAATGAAATTGATATCCGCAGCATCCTGCAACTGATTGAGCTAGGTCAGCGAACAGGAGAACTGTTGGTTGAAGCTTACAGCTCCCAGACGACTAGCGCGGGTGGCGATGTCAGCAACAAAAGCTTTGCCTTAACGCGCCCTTTCCAGGACGCCAAACCAAGAAGAAAACCCGGACCTTTTTGGTTCGTCTTCTTTCTGAACGGGCAAATTGCTTATGCTTCCGACAGCGAGGGGAATTTATCGCGTCTGCGTGACTATTTGCGTCGTTACAAAGCCAACACAGCTCTTGATAATCTGGAACTCCCGTCTATTTCTTCGCTAAACGCACCAGAATACGGCTATCTATGGGCGCTGCTTGAAAAGCATGTACTGACACCAGCCCAAGGACGCAGCATTATCCAGAGCATGGTTCACGAAACGCTGTTTGACCTTCTAAGCCTGCATAATGGCTATTTTGTCTTTGAGGTTAGTCCGGCGCTGGCACCACAACTAACGACTTTAGAGATTGCGCCCCTGGTCACCAAGATTATGAAACAGGTGCAGGAGTGGAAGCAATTTCATCCTCATATTCAGTCTCCGAATCAGTGTCCAATCATTACTAGTGAGGCTCATTTAGCAGCTGCCTTACCCGAAAAAGCGTTCAAAACGATGAAGCAATGGTCAGATGGAGAAACCTCTCTTCGCCAGCTGGCGCGCTATCTCAATCGCGACGTTCTCACGGTAGCAAAAGCGATTTATCCTTATGTTCAAAAGGGTTGGGTGCAATTACTGGCTTGTCCTAGCCAAGAACTCCCGATTATTCGACGAGAATGGGAACTCACGAAAGCGACAGAAGTACCTCGCGTTGTCTGTATTGATGATGATTTGGCTATTGGAAAGACTGTGGAGTATACTCTGCAAGCTAAAGGATATGAAGTTACAGCAATTCGGAATCCCTTAGATGCTCTGACTCGAGTCTTCCAAATCAAACCCGATCTTATCCTGTGTGACCTAGCGATGCCTGAACTCGATGGATACGAAATTTGTGGAATGCTGCGAAATTCTACAGCTTTTCGACAAACTCCAATTATTATGTTAACGGGTAAAGATGGCTTTATTGACCGAGTTAGGGCAAGGATGGTAGGAGCAACCGATTACCTGACCAAGCCGTTTGGACCGAGTGAACTGTTGATGCTATTGGAAAGATATGTGAGTCCAGCCGATGTAGAGAAGCACCACGAACACAGTTCCCTTACTGATCGATCCGATGAGATAGAAGGGCAGGATATTACTAAATCAGCTTCTGTGTGAGCCGACTCCAGAGTGACCAAAAAAGGATGAAGGATGAAGGATGATGAGCGTTGCGGTAGCGACGGTGCGTAGCGTCAGGATAAAATTTCTTGGTCTTAATAGTAGACCTATCTTAAAAGTCGGGAGTCGGGAGTCGAAGAATGACTCCACGACTCTCATCCGTTCTCATCCGTGGCTGTCTCAAGCAATCTGGTACAAAATTTGCAAATGTCACTTAATGATTAAAGGATGATGAGAGATACTTTAATCATTACCAAGTTTAAGCATGAAGCCAAGAGTTCCATTTGGAGTTCACCCCGGTCACCAGGAAGTCAGGTAGGGAGTTATGAGCACAGTTCTGGTTGTAGAAGACAGCCTTGCACAACGTCAGATGATCTCAGACCTCCTCAAAGGAAGTGGGTTGACGGTCA
>DALYIW010000141.1:0-4700 GCA_031970155.1 Coleofasciculaceae cyanobacterium CTOTU46601
TATATTTTGGCAGTTTTTGACCCCGTTTTTCCGGGTTTTGTGAGAAATCCGGGTTTAAGCAGGGAACTGGTTCTATTACGAGCGAATCTCCGTTTTTTCCATCTGGAATTAAGAATCGATTGTCTAGCACCCCTTGAACTAACTTCTTGATCTTACTTCCATATTCAGAAGCGCGGCTCGTAATATCTAAGTCTGGTCGTGCTACTTCGTTGCAGTGCGGAACTAAACAGGAGTGTGTAGTGAGTTCTGTCTCCAGCCCCTTTATAAAAATTTCATAGGCTTGAGGGGGCAGCGTATGTTTCAGTTTAACTCCGTTTATTACTACGTCTCCTAACTCGTCTACTTCCATCCCTCGTTCTCGCAGAAGGCTTTGTTTCTGATACTCCTTGAAACTAATCTGTTTTCCTTCAACTGATATCGTCCAATCTAGCCCTATATGTTCTTTGAACTCTGGGAACGAGTACTCAAATTTCCTTTCGATTTTAATCTGTGCTCCGGCAGGAACATCTTCCCAGATCGGCTGAATTGAAAATTGTTTGTGCGAGAGAATCTCTTCTACAGCAACACTTACGCTCACCATCGACCGAATTTCTCGCAATTTAGAACTTATTGCCTCGACTTCTTTTGCCCAAGGAAACTCATGGTTTGATTCACCGGGGTTGTCGGAACGAGAAAATAGAGGCATACTATCGCGTGAATTTAAAGTTTCTTTGTATTCTTCTCCTGATGGTAGAACTGACGGTGGAACGGAAGGCAGACAATTTTCTGAACTTGATTCTCCACTCGGACTGCTCGGCAAGGGCAGAACTGAAGGTGACGATTCACTGGCATCGAGCAGCTCTTGTTCCAGGTTAAACTTCTCGTTTTTTCGCTTGTAACCTGTATTGAGCTGGGGCTTTAAGTAGGAAATTTTTATTACGTCTCCAGGCTTTAAGTTCCCTGTATTGTTTACAGTGATTACTGTCTCCCCTGCTTCATAATCTGTTTCTATCTTGGGGATGTGCTTGGGGGCGGGAACAACTTCTTCTTTGAGCGATTGGGCTTCTACTCCGATGTAGAATTTGTTGAATAAGTCTCTTAATTCCAAGGCTGAATGCGTTACCACAACCGCCCAGTTGGGATGCTTGATATCATGTATCAACGGAGGTGCTTCTCCCGGTACTCTTCTGATGGCTCGTCCCCACTCTTGTTCGGCAGGGGACAAACTCTTTAGCACGGTTAAAGTCACTGAAACCGATATCCATTTATGGTCAAAACCACAACCAACGCTGCCGCAGTGACACAGTACATCCAGCTCTCCGCTGTAGAATCGCTCCAGGATTTCACTGGGTTTTCCACTTAAATCGTATCCATCTGTGAATGATGCCTACTCGCCCAACTAGGTGAGGGAAGTTTTCCTCCAATAACGTTGCTACGCGATGGGTATGAGTTATGTTCAGGCAGCGCACTAACATTACGTGAGGCTGCGAGGTTGCTTCCCTTTTTTCTTTTAAGATACGGCAAGCCATTTCTAGCACTGGCATACAAAATGAATCGGCTAAAACAATTCGCCGAAACCACAGTTTGTCGGTTGTTGCTTTTTCTATAAACTCATCCAGTTTATACTCGGTCTCCGTTCCATTCTCCAAAATTAGAAACCCTGAAGAGGTTGCCTCATATAAGCAAATCCTCTTGATGGGTGGCGGGTTCAAGCTCCAGGCATTTTGAATCGTGAATTCATAGCCTGCGATCGGGGCATATTTGACGATCGTCCTTCCTAGTTCGTCCCTGTCTTCTATCTCCCGATACTTCACGTAGGGTAGTGGTTGCCCGTCAGACCTGAACTTTGACCCCGTGAAGAACGCCACAATCGACTGGTCAAAGTACTGGCAGATCGTTCTGTAGCTAGAAGCGGCTGAGAAGTGTGCTTCGTCGATTGAGATCAGTCCAACTTGATGCGGCGCAATGTCTCCTCTGTGCACTAAGTTGAGTACGAATTGTCGATTCCCCACTAGCATATCGGCTCGATCCAGGACAAACGCCCAACTATTGAAGTTAAGAGCGTCTAGCTCGACAATTTTGGGTGGTGGGACTCCAGGTGGCAGGATGTTCAGGCTGTATAGCAGCCATTGTTCGTAGACTGGTTTGTGATCTTCTGTTGTTGGGAAGTCTTTGATAAATCTGCTTCTGAGCGTGCAGTTATCTGACAGGTTCAAGATCTGCCTTCCCCCCATCCAGGGTGCTAGCAGGTAGGCTGACACGGCTTGTAGTAGCGTTTTGCCAGTTCCCACGCCGCACAGCATGAAAGCTGCTTCTCTCCCTCCTGGCTTTTTTGGACAGGACTTACGCAACTGTCACAGTGAGGGCCAGCTTAACTTAGACAAGTGTCATAGGAATTGATGGGTACTTGAGCTGCTCAATTAGGTAGTTTGAGAGCAATCCCTGCTTGAGTTGGTAGACAGTTTTCCCAGTTTTATAGGCTAAGTCTTTGAGTCGCAACCAAACCAACATGGCGCAGCTAATGTGATTCCTCTGAATCCTTGCTTTGCGACATTGGCAAGATTCCACACCAGTTAATTGCTTCAATTCTCGATGAAACTCCTCAATTTTCCAGCGGAGACCACACACCTCTTGTACAGCATCTGTAGAATTTTGAGCTATGTCGTTGGTCACAACAAATTCCGTCTTGTCGGTAGAGACAACTACTCGGAAAAGTTTCACCTTTCTATTTTTAGTAAACGTCTTTATCTTAATAATTTTCCCTTGTTCAAGTTCCTCTTTACTCCAGGTCAAGGACTCAACTTTCTTATACTGATCCACTCCTCCTGTATCATCAACTAGGCGATTTTTCTTAAGAGGACAATAATAGTATTTCCCTAAACTATCAATATACTGCATCAAGTCTTTTGTGGCATACCAGCTATCCATCAAGACTGTGCGGAAAGGCAGGCTCTTATGGTAAATCAAGCTTTGCAGCATTTCTGCCACATGGTCTAACTTGCTCTTTCCATCCCCATCTGGGTTATAGATGCGATAATCAATTACCCAAAACTGTCCTGTTTCCGTATTGACATAAATACAGCTAACTACACCAATGCCCCGCACAATCCCGTGTTCATTCCCACTATATTGCCGCCTAGTCAGTTCAATCTCTTGAGCATATCTTTTGTCCAAAACCGTATCATCAAAAATTACATAGGCATTCTCAGCGATTTGAATTAAGGCTTTGACATTATCCCAAAGCAAACTTGGTGTCAGTTTTTCGCGCCTCAAATAACGATTAACTCGATCGTGGCTCAAGGGTTCTAGATGATCTGCTAAGTTAGTAAGAGTGTAAGTGATTTGGCTACTTAATAAATATTGGCAGTAATCTAGTTTGGTAAATTTCATTGCCTAGATGCTCACTGTGCTATAGATGCTCACTGTGCTATGGCGGCAAGCCACAGGGTACATGCTTGCTTGTTGTTTGGTTCTACTGGCTTGCGTAATTTTCCAACAAGGTGGTGTGCGATCGCAACACTACCTTTCAACAACAGAAAGCTTGTCAGGGTGAACCTTCTACACTCTCACGCTCTTTGCTAGTGCGGCAGTCAAGGCTCCTGATCGCTGTTTCCTTGCAAAGCGATCGCATGTGACAGTTGCGTAAGTCCTGTTGGAGAAAGCTCTCCCCTTTGCGCTTTCCTGTACATTGCTAATAGAGCTTCCCGCTGGTGTGGGTACAAGCCCGTTTCCTTATTGAAGATTCGGTGCACCACCAGTTCGTGATACTTGAGGAAGTAATTATTCTCACTCATAGGCGAATTCTTGGGTTGTTCGCTTAGAAGAGAAGATTGGATTTTCTCGCTTCTTGCGTGATAATTCTGCCAACTCTTCCTTCACGCTTTTCTAATTATCCGATACTTTTTGACTTAGTTCAAGATATTTTTCGATTGAGTCTTGTATTTTAGTTGACTACAGCTTTATGAGAATTCACTTTCCCATTTGTCATGCTACTAATGGAAGTCGCAAGATTTCCATTACTATTGAATTTTTGGCTGTACCCATTTTTACTATCGGCTTTACTGTCTACCGAGATAATCCTTACATCCCCAATTTCTGAGAAGACTTCTTCAAACAGAGCGGTATTTTTGCCTAAATAGATGAAATCGTTATAGTAACGCGGGGAATCTTGTTGCTTACCTGTTGCATCGATAAAGGGGATTCGTTTTTCGACCTCACACAATGCACTGGCTCGCTTGAGTAACTTCTTGTACCACGCTGCCCCCGTTCTATTGAGCAGGATTATCGCTTCCTCTATCTCTCCATGCTCGTAAGCTGCGATCGCTCTCTCTAGCCAGTCTGGGGCTTTTCTTTTGAGCGGCTGATTTTTCCCGTAGGGTGGGTTGAGGAATACCTTTCCAAACCATTTTTGATTGAAGCCGTCAATAATAGCTGTGTAGTAAAATTCAGCTTCGATCCACGTTTGGGCTAATGCATTCGTTGCCGGATCGAGGCTTATTTTCCCTAAAACTTGTTTGACCAACCTAATGTAGAATTCCGGCGTGTACCACTCTACGCAGGCGTCGCTATCTCCGTGCGGGTTTCTTCCTCGCGGTACTTTTTGGGCAATCGTTGCTTCAATTGCCGCTTTGATTTCTGTTGGTATATTGCATTGCTCGATACTTCTAGCTACGTCTTCCCAAAATACTTCTCTTTGCGATCGCGTAGGTTTTACAGCAATT
>DALYIW010000141.1:4710-20478 GCA_031970155.1 Coleofasciculaceae cyanobacterium CTOTU46601
GTCCTAGCGATTTTATTGTCTTATTTTGGGGATTTTTCTTGCCTCTTACTCTCTTGGTTTCGCAAAGACAACAGACTTCAAACTCACCAATTCTTCGGTTTTTTCGCTTGATCCATCGAACGTGCATAGTTCAATTTTTTAATGATTCAATTGTTTAAAAAATGGGTGTAGCAGACATTTTGTACGCTACCTATCTTTTTGGCGTTCAACGCCGTTTACGCATAAGTCTGCTACGCTAAAACTCTTGAATGTACGCGGGTTTATCGAACCGCGTATTTCAAGTTTGTCCAATGCAGTGCGGCTTCCCTTGTTTCAAAATTCAGTAGGCTGCTGTCTCCCAGCGATAGGGTAGAAGTAGGACGCTCTGGAGTATGCCCCATAGCCTTTATCACTTTTGAGCCTATTGCCCGTGCCAGTAGTGGCGGCACTGAATTTCCCACTTCACGGAACCCATGCCACTTTGTTGCGTGGAAGCGGAACCAATCTGGGAACGAGTGTAATCTTGCTGCCTCTCTGACCGAGATGACTCTCGCATACTCTGGATGCAGGGGACGTGGCGAGGTGTGAGCACCTCTTTTAGCATCGGTTCCCGCCCTGAGCGTGCAACACTGTTTTTCCCAGTGCAACCGCTTTAACCGGCTGGTCTGCTCCATCTTTCCTGGTGCCGTGCCAGCAAACCTAATTCGTGATTCATAATCATGCTCAGTCCGCCAAGAGTTGGTAAGGAGCTTGGGATTCCACCATCTGGGGTAACTGAAATCTCGTTCGTCCTCAACCAGGTTTCTTAAAATACGGGCATAGTCTGAGGCATTTTTTTGCATTCGGTACAACTGGCTAACCGATAGCTCAACCCAGTCTCTCTCCAGCAGTTCCTCAAAGTCATCTAAATTTGGCAAGTCGGCGATCGCCTCTCTTACGGTTATGAGATGGTTGGGCTTTTCGATGAACAGCGGTGGCACCGGATAAGTAGGTAACTGGTTTCCATGACGAGCGCCTAGAATAAATACTCGCCGTCGCTTCTGAGGGACTCCGAAAAAAGAGGCATCCAGAATTTGTACGGGTTCTGTAATTTGATACCCAGCTTCTTTGAAGTCGGATATCAGCTTAAGTAGAATGCCCTTATATTTGTGTGATAGCAGTCCTGGTACATTCTCCATCACGAAGTAATCCGGTTTCAGTTGTTTTACCAATCGGCAAAACTCAAACACAAGATTATTTCGCGTGTCATCAACGTTTCTCTTGCCTATATTGGAGAATCCTTGGCATGGTGGCCCACCGCAGATTACTGAAATCTTATTATCTTTTCTGTTATTCCAGTCGGCTACGGCTTTTAGGATATCCTCGCCCGACGTTTCGATAACGTTTGCTCTGAGTACATTTGTATTAGGCTTGTTATATTTGTAGACTGCGGCACAAACCGGATCGTCTTCTACTGCCACCGCTATATCAAAGCCAGCTTGTTCCATCCCCAAGGATAGTCCTCCGGCTCCCGCAAACAGCTCTACGGCAATCGGTCGTTCGAGGTTTTTCATATTCTATACAGATGGTGAGTGCAGCAACTTAAAAGACAGTTCTTGGTACGTTCCGTTTAAGATCGATAAGAGTGTTTATAAGTGCGGTTGCACAATACTCGCCTTGAGCGTCGAGCACGAACGTCCGTGAATTGCAATTATCCTTATCCAACTGGGTACGGCATTTAAGCCATCTCCTACATGGCATAGATATTGAACGAAGACGTTGTCTTCGTTGCATTCACAAAGCGTCAAGTTCAATTTCGATACATGGGTTGATCGCTCATTGTTGCGTTCAACCAAGATGGATATCTACTGTCAATGATTTCATATTGTATCTTTGTTCGGGGCGTAAGGCTTGTAATCCAGGTACGAAATGACTCTTAAAGGCAGTATCCTGACCAATATAGCCTTCTCGATCATTATTCAAGAGCGATAATATGTTTTGTTATTTATACGTCGCTAGCGCTAGCTATTGTTGCTAAAATCCAGTCGGCTGGATTTTAGCAACACTCACACACGAATTTTGATGACAAGGCTCGAATCATGATAGATACAAATCATGACGACCAACAAGGGTCAACACCTCCCGAATCGAATCTTGAACCGTTCATAGTGGGATGCCGTGGCTGGCACGCAGGCTCATGACGATCGCACAGCCGTCCTCGGAGGGTTGCCCAGACTTTTTAAGAGATGGCAGTCGAGAGACTTGCCCGTTCGCCTGAGTTCCTTGTCCGATGCTCCTCAGTATGGGATTGAAGGGCTAAGGCTTCTCCGGGAAGCGACTTGGAATAGCGATTCGATGGAAGCGATAGCTTCGCTTCACGCTCAACGAGCGTGACAGTTCCTTTTAAATAGGCAGTTCTAACTGTCCATTATCGGCAGGTCTTACAATTACTTTTTTCTTTTGACGACCATTCATCATAAGGTGTCTGACTATCTTCTCGCCTTGATCTCTTAGTTTTTCTAGGTACGGGTTGGACTCACCATCTATTTGCTCGAAGATTATAAAATTGAAGGTTACTGCAACGATGTCTTCTGCTATGTCTTTTCCTTCAGCTTTTTTTGTCTCGTCTTTTAACGATTCATCGTTTTTTAACGAGTCATCCTCTTTAACTTTTTCCACTACTATTCTGGGATGGTACTCTACTTCTCCCATACGAATCGTTTCCGTCTGGAATAGGGCTAGGATAGCGCTCACCATTCTGGCTTGTTCCCATTCTTCTCCCTCGATTAGTAGTCTCATCTGCTGTCTTTTTACCTCGCCTCCGTATGGGTCCAATCTTCAATTTAAGGATATCCGGTTTTTCCGTACCTAGTTAAGAACTAAAGTTTTTCTACCATTGAGACCGCCTACGACATTTACTATTTCTAGCTCCCACTCGCTTCTTATTACCTTTTGATTCCTTCTTAGGATTTGATTTTCTTGCTTGAGATTATTAATTTCCTGATTTAAACTGACAATCTCCAACGCGGCTGTATCCAAATTGTCCATGAGTCGATCGCGCTCTTCTCTGGCATTCTCTAATTCCTGAAAGATTCTTTCACACGGAACTACCTTTATGTAGTTGGATAGTGTTTCGGGATCTTCGATAGACAGCAATCCTCCAACAGAGAATTCAAGAGCTAAGTTCTTTTTCTCGTCTTGTCGTTCTGCTCGTTCACCGCTCCTATTGCCAACCTTCTTTACTGTGGGTGAAGAACGGGGTTGGGGTTTTCGGCTTAAATATTCTATTCGATCTGATAGGACTTTTATCCTACACTCAACTTGCCTTTGCCTATCTGGATCGTTGCTTTGGGGTTGTTTTTTCCAGTAGGATAGTGCTGAGGAGAGGGTTTCCGTGTTAGCGGAGTGCTTGACCTTTATCCATTCTTTATTTGTTGCGGTTAAGGTGTGCGAGGTTAAAGTTTTCAACTTTTCCTCTTCTACTCCAACTGGTTTCAACTTTTCTACAACATTGCCGATTAGCCGTTCTGATAGATTGTCTTCTCCTGTCTCTTCGACCATCTCTTTTGCTATCTTCACGGCTTTTACTCGCTCCCCTTCTGGAGCGCCTCCTATTGCCGCCAAATGAGCTACGGGAGCGTCTTTTAAGAACTCTACTATCTCTTGTTCTTGAGATTTTCTTAATTCAATGTAAGCTAACGCAGCTTTGTAAAAAATCCGTGTATACGAACGTTTGTAATCTAGATTATCCAAACTCCACTCTTTAAAGTTTTTGTATCCTATAAGCTGCCATCCATTTTTCCCCCCTTCTCCCTTGCATTCGATCATCCTCTCGATTAGAGGGGCGCAAGTTTTTAATTTGCTTTCTCCAGTCTTAAAGTGTTCTTCGGCTTCTTTGGTTAGCCTTTTAATCTGACCCGCTAAATTTTCTGCCTCGTGGACTGTTAATTTATTTTTGTTTTCTTCAAATTTTTTAATCGCCACTATTTGCTGTTTCATTGGTTTTTCTTGCTTCCCTAACTGCTTGCTTATAATGTATGAGTTTCATGAAGAACTCAATAATTGAGCGATGGGTTTCCCACTAATGGGAAGTTTGGGTCTGGTGAGCTACTCGTTGCGGCGATTTCCTCCCTTTAAAGTATGTTCTGTCGAACCCGCCTACCTAACCCGTGTGACTTGTAATACAGTCTATAATACCAATATCTTTTTCTTGTTCAGAGTGCATTTACCTGGAGGGGGGTTCCTCGATTTAACCTCAGTACGAACTCTCGCCTATTCCCCTATTCGGTAGATCTTGTAAAAATTACCTACACCCCTACCACTCACGCCTCACTTCTTCTATCCGTCACAGCCTCCCTTTCGTTCGACGTTGAGATGGACAGCAATCTCGCCTTGACTGACACGTATAGCGTCGATGCGTGATTATTCCTGGTGCAGTAGATCTCGGATAATGCAAAGATTCATGATTTTCAAGGCAATACTTTAAGGCGAGGTTTAAAGCATTTGACCTCCTACATAACCTTTTGGCTGACACCTCCTCCAATCACTAAACGGAACGTCCCGGACTAGAACGGATGAAAGAGCAGCAACCGCGTATTCCTTTTCGACCGAACTTTTGTCCGACCTGGGCAGTGTAAGAAACAAGTGAATTCCACCTCAAGCAAGAGTGCGATAAGTGCCAATGACCCCTTAAACTCTAGTGGCTTGGTGTAGTAATCGCCTGCTATCGGTTTTTTTCACTCGTCTCGACACATCAAAACCATAACCTCTTGACAGCACTTTTCGCAACTAATTTCAATCTTTCTCAAGGTAGACACGTTATTTCGTGCTACTGTATTGGTGACGACACACAGCGGATGTTAACCGCTATGAGCCGCACGCCAATTCTTACGTTTTCTTCGCTCTTGGGAGAGAGTGCAATAGTACTATTCAAGGGACAGCTCACTCCTATGAGGCGAGTGAGTCGGGAACAGGCTCGGAGACAGTTGAGAGCCGATGACTGGCAAGTATTCGTGTATAGCGACGGAAGCCTTAAAGAGGGCTTTATGCTGCCCCGCATAGTAAAGCAAAGTTTTCGGAGCCTTTCAAATTGAACAAGTCGAGCGCAATTTGTTTAAACTCCGTTACAGGATGTGCTTCTTTGGCTATCCGAGCATAAACTTCGTTATTTCTGACGATCAAACAATCGGCTTTACTGATTTTCCCTCCTGTTTCTTTATTGAAGAAAAACCCATATTTGTATGGGTCGTATCCCACCTTTACCGGAGCGTATATGTCGGTTGGATCTGCGCTTATTAGCCTCCCTGTTGCATAGGCATGGACGTTTCGTTTTCTTTTGAGAAGAACCCTTTGTCTCCCAGGTTCTGAAACCTGAAACGACACGTTCACGATCACGCAATTATCGCAATGCCCCGATAAAATCCACCCCCTTCCTTTGATATTGTGCTGTACAGAAATTAATCCGTTAATTAGATTTCTGTAGACTCTAACGGTTTGCCCTAAGTCTATGTCCCATTCTACTTCTTTTTTCATCATTGGCTTTCTGATTTAACTTAAAGATGATTGGGTTTTGAACCGAGTTCATCTAAATTCCATTGACTCACAACTCCCAGGTGTTTGAGCCGTCCCTTTAGCGTTTTTTGTTTTGGCTTTGACGCGATACAGTAGTACTTCAGATTTGTTGGGTTATAGTTTGGAGATGCTTCAATTGGATCGCCGATCCAACCCAGTTCTTTCTTGAGTTTCCTCCACCAACTTCTTGCAAGTTTTTTCGTTCTGAATCCAATAAATGCTTTGTAATATTTTCCATCGTCAGACACTTCGTAACTTACATGACTTGACACTTTAATTAACTGAATCTTACTGATTTTATTTTCATGAAGGTTTTCTATCCTGTAAGCATTCTCCTCTCCTGACTCCCATTCAATTATTAAAGTAGGTTGACTGGGTGTAATATCTAAGTCTTTGATGAAGCCATGCACATACTTGTATTGAATTTGATACTTTCCCTTGATGTACGCCGGATATCCTTCCCAATAAACCATGCGATCGCCGATTCGATAATTCCAGATTCCGACGCTACGTTTGGCGATGAAGAGCAACTCTTCATACGCCTTCTCCCATGCCGCATCAAAATCCTCGCTCTTCATATCTCGCCGCGCCGACGCGGTCGCCCTGAAAGCAGCTTTTAGGTCATTCCCTGGATTTTCCCCAAGTTTTATTTTTTCTAGTAATTGCACCTGTTCTAACTTAATTTCACTGAGGAATAGTTTGGCAAGCATTCCTATCTCTATTCTTGAGGTGTACCTTGCTGCCTCTAGCTGGCGGATAGTTGGCGGTTCGATGATGTATCCTATGGGTTCTCCTGGTGGCAATTGAGATGGGAAAATCCATTCTTCTCCAGGTCTAACCAAGTAATAGCAGTCTTCTTCAAGTTTTGAGAGGAAGAACACATCATTATTGCCGAGCTGTACTATTTCTCCGCTCTCTAGAATTACGGATGTTCCTGCTTTTATCTTTAGAAACGTTCGATGAGGTATAAACTCCTCTATGGGGCTTATTCCTAGTGGTTTCATGTAATCTAGTGGGTAGCTTATCTTTTCAGCCACAACTTCTTTTTTTCTGCCTCTAAACCGCTTATCCCACCACGGAATATTTTCTTGCCCTTGCTTCCACCAGGCAATCGTTATTGGCGTGGTACTTTCTTCTTGAATGCTTTCAACCACACCATAATTTTTGCCTCTCGATTGTTTAACGACAGTTCCTCTCTTAAACGGATAAAATTGGTTTTTTCCTCCGTTAGCCAAGTCTTTCCAAATTACTTGCTTAACTTTGAAGACTTCCTCGCTTTTTCTCGATTTTTCGGTTAATTCTCGGATCAACTCCGCTAACTGTTTTTCTTGAGGACAGAAGAGGGCGAGTTGACAATCATTTTTTTTACTGGAATAGATCATTAGATTTAATGGTTGCTATGCGTGTGCGCTTTGCGACGGGGTAGTAATGGTTCATTCCCGTTGATGAGCGCTAGCTAGTTGTTAGCTAGGTTCTTGCGCTCGCGTTTTTATGAAAGCGTTGCGTTCGCTTATTGCCTTGGAGAAGCGTAAAAAAAGGCTTCTCCACTTAAATCAGTGGAGAAGCTGCCAGAAGTAGCGATCGCATTCATCGCTGCCCCTTTGGGGCAATCGCTATTTCACGTCTTTATGAGGCGATCACATCTATTGCATCGTTGCTTGAAAGTCCGAGTTCCCGTTCTAATTGCTCCCGTTCGGCTATTGCACGATTTAGTTCGTCGTTTTTGCTAAACGTTTTGTCTTCTTGCGAACTCAAGTCTTCGTAATCTTTTCGATGCACCGCGAGGCAGGCGATTGTTTCCTCTTGGGCTTCAAGTATCCGTGAGTTCAGCAGATGCTCTAGCGTGGAGCAAGTGCCAGCCGCAGTAGTAGCTATTGTGGTCGCATAGCGTTCACGTCCGACCAAGTGGATCGTGCATTTGGCAGAATCCTTCTTTTTGGTCTTGATGAGTAGCTCCTGCCGTTCCACCATTACATCAAAGCCGGAGAACTCACCGACTTTAACTATTCCATATTTATTCTGGACTTCTAGCTCCATAGCAAATCGGTTGATTAGCTGACCTGCTTCGACTCTCTTGGTTACCCACCTTTGTCTGTTGCCGTCAGCCAGAGAGATCTTGAACTTGTTCCCTTTCGTGTCCTGCACCCGGCTTAAATCTTCACTGATGCGATCGCGTTTCTGTTCCAGGGCTGCAATTATGCCAGATAACTGTCTCAGCTCCCGCCTTACGTTTAGCTGCTGGTTGATGAAGTCCCGTTCTTCAACTAGAAGCTGATTGATCCGGTTATCAAGTTCTACTTTGCGGATCAGGCGCGGGTCGCCCGTTGCACAGGCCATTGTCTCTGCTAAGGACAAGATGACTTCCGAGCAATCCTCCATACTGCGGCTCGATGTCCGACCCGATAGCCCCTGTTCGATAAACGAGGCTTTGGTCAAGCTCATCTGGTACAGGTACGAGTCGGGGCTGAGTCCGGCAACGGTTCGGTTCCCCTCTTTGTACGGCTTACCTTGCGTGACATACCGATAGATCGGTACGTGATGGTGCCTGTTTCCTTGTCTGGCACTTCGCCCCCGCCGCTGGGTGTGGTCGGTGGGTCGTAACGGGCAATCTAAGTCATGCTGTGCGACCACATTATCTTGGCAATTTGTCCCTACTCCTCCTTTTTCAGTCGATAGGATGAAGATTCCCACTTTGCCATACCGAACTTTCCGAAACAGTGCTGTCTTCTGTTCGTCTGTCTTGGCATCATGAATGAAGGCGATGTCTTCGGCAGGTACGCCCTTTTCTATTAGTCCAAATTTGAGTTTATCGTAGACGCAAAACCGATTGGACTTCTTCTTGGGTGTCCCCAAATCGCAGAAGATTAGCTGAGTTGCACCTGTATGTTTGGTTTCCTTCCAGATTTTGTACACGTTGTCGATGCAAGCATCAACTTTTGAGATTGAGTTCTTTAAGTTCTCAATTTCTTCTTCACTCAGGAAACCCGACAGTACTGAGTGCTGGAGCAATTTTAAATCAATTACTCCTTGGCGAATGTGAGTCGTGATCAAAGGCATATTATCCTTTTCTGGATCGACTGCACCGCGCTGGATGGCATCTGCTCTTTGGGCGATCGACTCAAAGAACTTTAGTTGTTCTGGAGACGCTGGAACTTCAACTGTTTCGTAATTATGGGTTGGCTTGGGAATCTTTAGTTCTTCCTCGGTTACGACATCAGCAACTTGCCAAAATAGGGTTCTCCACTCCGGCAAATTATTGAATAATGCCAGCCGACTTTTTATTTCAATTGTCAGTTGTGCTGTTATTTCTGCTGATGTCTTAATTTCTGCGTAGTTGCTTACCCAATCATCAAACCTGAGTAGACCCAAGTTTTGCAGTGTATGGTATTGCAAGTAAATTTGATTGACCCAGGCTTCTGCCATCGTGTTGGAGATAGCGGTTGCTGTTAGCAGATCGATACCTCTGCCTGGACCCATAATAGAGGCTATGTATCGGGTTTTCTGATAGAAATCCTCGGCTCGATAGGAATGCCCTTGAGGAACACCTAAGACCCGATCCATTTTGGTGTTTAATTCCTTGCGTTTAACGTCCTGGCTTTCATCATAGAAAAGCCAATCGATCCCAGTTTCGTCAAAGTACAGCGTGTTGTCCTTGCTCTGGTTATTGGCGGTTTCTAGTATTCTTTCCTTGAGCGCATCTAGCTTCCTTTCTAGAATTTTAACGGCTCGCTTTGAATCTTCTCCTGTTTGTAATTGTGCTGCCCTGTATTCGCTCTCAATCAGGTTTGCCTCTTCCCTGAGAACTTTTTGGATAACTTCTGGGCTGAGTTTGAGCTTGGCAAATCCAGTGTGACTGGTGAGAACGATGTCCCAATCCCCTGTTGCCATTCTTGCTGTCATTTCCTGACGCTTTGCCTTCGACATTTGCGCCGAACCAGCAATTAGGACTCTGGCTTTTGGGTACAATTGGACGACTTCAGATGCCACCTGTTCTACCATGTGATCTTTCACGATCAAACAAGGTTTTGAACACAATCCCAACCGCTTGAGTTCCATTGCGGCGGCAACCATTACGATGGTTTTCCCCGCTCCTACTGGATGGCTAATTAAAGCATTACCAGTACTGATAATTCTCCAAATCGCGTTGAGTTGGTGAGGTCTTAGTCTCGCCTTCCAAGTTGGATTCATCCCTGGCAATTCTAGATGAGATCCGTTAAATTTTCGTAGGGCAAAACAGTTGTACTTTTCGTTGTAAATTTTGGCGAGTCTATCGGCTCTTTCTAAGTCGCTCCACAGCCATCGCTTAAATTTATCTTTTAGAGCTTCCTGCTTGGAGCGTGCAATTCGGGTTTCCTCCTTGTTGATTACATATTCGTCTTCTCCTACTTTGTCCTTCACCACTGGGCTACGCAGGTTCAGAGCCATTTCAATTAGCCGGTGGGCAGGAACTCGTGATGTCCCCAGCACTGTGCAGTTGTTCTGATTCCTCGCTACGTCCAGCGCTACATCGACGCTCCACGATGCAATGCTTTTCAGATAATGGACGTGAATTTTGCTGACTTTGACATTTAAAGTCTCAGCGATGAATTTCTCAACATCGCTTGTCGGAATCCATCCTGTACCCAAACGAGCGTAAATCTCACCGGGGCTTAACTCGGCAGGCTGCACATATGAGAGCGCTTCGATATTTATCCCGTATCGCGGTTCTAGAATTGCCGCTTTTTCAGCTTGCGCCAGCTTCAGCCGAACGTTTCCGCTTAGGTACTCATCCGCTGTCACCCAGGTATGAGTTTCTGGGTCGTGATAAATTACCCCTACCGACGATAGCTCCGATACGACTTGTTGTTTGGTACTTTTTGTCAACCAAGCCATATAGTCTATGTCAACGCATCCTCGTTCGGACAAGCTATACACCAGCGCCTCAGTCGGACTATCAGCGCTCGTTTTCGGCTTGTGTTCTGTAATTGTCCTCTTGGTGAAAATCTCCGTTTTGGTTGTACGCTCTGGTTGCTCTGGATCGTAATTCTCCAGTGCCAGTAGCAGTGGATATTCGGGGTCATCAGCAAATACACGCCTGTTGCTGACATCGTGAATCCAGCCATGCCGCTTAACAAAGCGATCGTAGTTAATGGTAAGTTGCTTGTGCGCTTTGGCTAATTCCTCGTCCGAACAGCCACACGATTGAACCTCGAATACTTTACGAGCAGCATCTCTGAGCTGAATTAACCAATACAGTCGAGTTTGCGCTGTACCTTCGATTGAACAGGGAGTTAGTCTGCCCTGAATTACTTGCCAAGGTCTGTTTTCCAGCCAGACATAGCTGTAGGGCTTCACCTTGTCTTGCAATTCTACCGGAACAGGCATAGTCCGGTTAGCTCGCCCATTCTTACTCTGGCGCGTAGAACGACTGGTGTAGATCTGACTAGGTAGCTTGGCAAAAGCTTCTTGGATGGCACAAGGTAAATCTCGTCCATCCGACGCTAATCCCAGTCGGCTTTTTCCTCCTCCATATAGCTTGTCAATGCAGGGCTTGCCCAACATCATTTCTGGGTGAGCTTTATAATACCCAGGCATCATTAACGGTTTTTCATCTTCTCCAACAACGTCGCTGGAAGATAGCTCGATCCATTGGCAGTCCTCATTCGATGCAACCTCGCTTTTCTCCAAGGGGCGGTCGCGCTTTCTCAGGATTAGCAAATCTGTTGTCACTGAGGTTCCGGTGAATTTTTGAAACGCCGTACAGGGTAGGCGCATCGCCCCCACCAACTCCGCATTTGTTGCTATCCACTTGCGGACTTCTTTCCCCCGGCTTGATTGTAGGGTTCCTACACTGGTGAGAAGCGCGAGCAATCCTCTCGGTCGGATCAAGTGCAACGCCTTGATGATAAAGTAATCGTGCAGCGTAGACGCAATCTTCGGCATTGTCGCGTCGTTGGGCGCGGTCACGCCGAAGGGAACGTTCCCCACTACTAGGTCGAAGAAGTCGCGCGGCAGCATCGCCTCTTGAAACCCCCTGATGTGTATCTCGGCTTCTGGGTACAACAGTTGAGCAATACGACCGGACACGGGATCGATTTCTACTCCTGTCCACGCGCAGTTATCCCCGATCTGTTCTGGTGTAAGCCCAATCCATAGTCCCGTTCCCATTCCTGGCTCTAAGATTTTGCCTCCGGTGAACCCCAGGTGCATGAGTCCCTTCCAGACTGCTTTAATTACATCTGTACTCGTGTAATAAGCATTGGTGACGTTCGATCGCAGATCGTACCATTGCTCTGCTGTTACTATTTCCTTCAGGCAGCAGCTTAAATTTTCCCAGGCAGTTGGCGGGGATTCCATGAATAGCTCTGGCGCTAGTCCGAATCCCATGTATTGAGCCAGTACCCCCTTTTCCTCAAGATTGGGTATTTTGCCTGTTTCTTCTAGTGCCGCGAGCAATTCGATAGCTTTTAGATTTCGCTTGACTTTTTCTTTTGCGCTCCCGGTTCCAATAACTTCAGTGATTTGATAATTCTTAATTGTTGTAAGCTCCGGCACGTCTGCTTGTTGGCAGTTGAGTGAAAATAACGGCAATTCAGTTAAATTCATTGTTAAAAAAAACAAGACAGTAGGTTTCCCTACTGCCTTGCGCTAGCTATGATTATGAGCACCCTTGGCAAATAGCAACGCGCTCTGTCTTCGTAATGGTTCCGTTACTTTCTGTTTGGTGGAATTTCCAGGAAAGCTCCCGTTCCCCATCTGTTCCAGTACGAATGCTCGATTAAAAACTCTCCTTCCTGTTTTTCAACGATTTGTTTAGCTGTTTCCCAATCCAGCCAAACACCCATCCCACCGTAAAATTGTACGGTGGCGATACTAGCTTTATTGCTTTTCCATCCTGCTAGAATTGCACGATGGACGTTCAGGGCTACCTCTATCTTTGAGGTTTTTTCTATTAAAATTTGTCACTCCAGCTCGCTCAGTCTTAGCAAAATGTCAAAGACTGTTACTTCCTCTATTTTCAAGGTAAGGATTATTTTCTGTTCTTCCATTTTTTAATCTATTGACTAATTAGTCAATGCGCCTGCAAACAACAATGACTCGTGTTTTTCGACGTTTGGGCTTCCTCTAATTTTAAGGCGCACTCTATGGCGGTTCTCAGTTCTTCGTGAAGACTATGGGTTTTCCAGCGATCGCTACCTATACTTTTACACTGAGTTAAGTATTTTTCATCTGTTGCACTGATTGAGGGAGGTTTAAATTCAATGACTCTGATTTCCCCTACTTGACTTGAGGGCAGATACAGGTACTGCTTAAAAGTGAGCGTTTCAGCAATTACTGAATCTATTGCATTCTTAATTGCCAAGCCGATCTTACTTGCACAATTCTCAGGCACGTCGTAGGGGACGCTGAATGCTAAACTGAAATTTTCTATCTTGATGTTGTCTGGTATTGGTAATTCTAATCCCTGGATGTAGTTCCAGGATACGTTTACTTCTCCACCATTATCGCTTACTTCGATGTGTCCGTAAGGGTACAAGTAGATCTGCGCCATTGTCGGAGACAACCGTATCAGTTTGGCAGCGGGTGACATGGCTTGTGCTACTTTTGTCCCGTCGAAATCCAGGAATCTTTTCATCGCGTTTTACAACTCATAGTTGTTTTGCTATCGCTTAAAGAGCGTTAGCGGTTGCCAAAACTTGTGTTTTCAACGGACGTTAGAACAGTGCCACCCTTTTTTTGTCTAACTTTAGGTTGGTCAATTTAAAGGGAAGGATTTAACAGCAATTATTGGCTATTGATTCAACGATTGAGGGGATTTTCTTTTTTTGGGTCTACTCGATAGAAGAAAGGCTTTTCCTGGATGGATTATAAATCGATTTGAAATTGCAGCTCGACCCAATAACATGGCATAACCCATTAGTTCTCTGTTTGTTAGAGTCAATTCTATCTCAAACGTTTCACTTCCCAATTTTAGAGTTGTCTTGATGACGGGACGTAGTTCTGTTTGTCCGTTAGAACTTTTGATAATTCTCTGTTCTAAAAGACGAGATTCTATGTACTCCGTCTGGACATTCGAGGTCATATACGGTTCTACTTTGAAGCGAACCATTTTCTTTTTCCCTTTCGAGAAAACCTCGATATCGCGAGCGTGCAAGGCTGATGAACGCGCACCCGTATCCACCTTCGCTATAACTTTAATTGATAGTTCCGGTAGCTGTACTGCCTCTTGCCAGCCGATTACAGGCAACGAACAGTCTATTGCTTCGTGTTGTTTGTTTGACGATTTCATAATTTTAAACGGCTACCTGTCCTGTGCTATTTACTTCAGTTTCCAGGAACTCAAAATTAATTCGGTACTTCCCCTCATCCCACACGATTAGTTGCTTCGATCGCAATAATCTGATGGCGTTGCAGCATTCTGACCTTGGCATAAACTCTTCGATTTCGATTTCTGTCATGGCTTTTTGGTACAGGAGTATTAAGATTTCTGTTTCTTCTTGACTTAGCCCTTTAATCAGATCTACTCTGTATTTAGCAAATCTGCGGAGTGGCTTGTTTTCTTGGAAGTCCCAGCCACTTTCTTGTTCGTTTTTTGCAAACCAATCAAACGTTTCCGGGTTGTATGCGATCGCATTAACCAAGTCGTTTTCACTAGCTAAAATGCAATAAGCGCACGACTTGCGTTCGTTCCCATTTATGCCGATTACATAGATCGGGCTAGCAGGCCATCCGTCTAGTGCTTCACTATCAGGAAGCTTCCGTCTTCTTTCCCACTCGGCTAAACTTGTACCGCACCATTCCCATACTTGCTCGATTTTCCATTTGTGGATTATCAACCAGTCGATTGCTAGTCTATGTTTCTTCCCGGTTTCTAACCATAAACGGTAGGCTTCCTCTACGGGTAGCCAATACTTTTTGACCTTTTTCGTTTCTAGGTCACAGAACTTGACTGCAAATCTTTCACTACATAAACTAGGTCGGAGAGAGATCACTGGCTTTTTCGCTCTGTTTGTACTCTCCTGTGCCCTGATTCCCATGACATTAACGATCAGCCTGTGTCCTGCTGCTCTCAGATGTTTGTCTGTTGGTTCAGTCTTTGACATCTTCGTGCAATACCTGGCGGCGGCGCTGGGGAAGTGGGGAACCTGTCTATTTTGCTCTTTGAGCCGGAGATAGCGCTTGTAAATTATGGCTAGCAGATCTAAGTCGGCTTTGACAACAACAAGGGGCAATCCCGCTTTCTCGCACTGCCCTTTTACAAACGGTAATGTAAATTTCCAGTCGGCTCTTCCTAAGTCGCAGTGAACCGCGTACAATTCATTTACCCATCCGTTTGTCTTCCTCAAATGCAGTAAAAATTCCTGTGACGCCTGGGAGTCTTTCCCCCCCGATATGCTTAAAATACTCACGCAGTCCGGGTCTTTCATGATTGCATCTACGCATGAGGGGATTTCATACGATCGCTTTTTAGACTGACACAAACTGACCCAATCGATTGTCGAAGCAGCGAGCGAGTAAAGTGGATTTTCTTCAAATAATGGCAGGTTGAGTTGTTCCATGAGAATTAATAAAATTAAGCGTTTATACTGAAGTCAGAGAAATTGACCTGCACTCGTTGCTAAAATCCAGTCGGCTGGATTTTAGCAACGCCTAACTGAATCTCTTTTTCCAAAAATCAATATTTCCTTTGACCTGAACAGATATTTGTCAGGTCACGTTCATTACCATTCATTCAAAGGAGACTCGTAGGCGAGTTATGTCTGCTCTTTTTGATGCAGCTTCTGTTGTTGGCTGCAAACCTATTGCTAAATTTTGGGTTCCCGGTCGTGGAGTAGGTAAAGGTAGACCGAAACTTCACTGGCATGGCGATCGAGTCTACGCCGATTACAGTCAAAGCTATAAAGATTGGCTCAACTACGCCGCCGATGTGATTCACTATCAAGCTCAGTTCTTCCCTCCAGTCGATGAACCTGTTGGTGTCGTGGCTAGTTTCGTCGGTTATGGGACTTCAGACTCTGACAACCTTGTGGCAGCCGGTCTAGATGCTATGACAGACGTCTATCTGAAGGGAGATTCATCCAGCTTCGTTACTGGGGTTAGAGGTAGATTCTGCTCCACGCAATTGCGTCCCGGCATGGAGAAAGAGGTTGGCACGCTGATTGAGATTTATCCCGGAGGTATCCAATCCCTCTCACCTGGATTTAGCGATCGCTTTTCCCTTCCTGAATTCCTGCTCATCTCTCCTCTGGTTCGTAAGAA
>DALYIW010000142.1:0-20465 GCA_031970155.1 Coleofasciculaceae cyanobacterium CTOTU46601
ACGGTACAATTCAAAACCCTAAAATTTTGGTTTCTCTGGTACTTGTTGCTTGAAGTTTTTACCTGTACAAGCTTTCCTGTACAGAACCCCATAACTTCAGTTTTCAAGGTGCGTTGTCTCTCGACGACTGGGTTTTTAAGGTGGTTGAATACCCTACCCACCTATAACCAAAATACCACAAAAGTCCCCCTAGAAGGGGGAGGCTTTAGACCCAACTTTTCGGTAAAGTCTTAAACTCTGAGTCCTTGGATGCCAAGACATCCTCCGGACTTACGCAGAACCTCTACATGTAGGGTGGGCAGTGCCCACCCTACTACTACGCTGCTACGCGTAAGCGTTAATGAGCGATCGCGTCGCCTGAAGTATCGGCGTACCGTAACGTCGTCTGCGACTCTTGAAAATTTACTAGGGTAAAGATGAACTTAATGATGAGAGTACTGAATGAGGGCATACAGCCCTCATCCCATCGCTGCCTGTTTCGGAGTACTCTATTCTATTTATGATGCAGTCAGCTGCTTTCTCATAACCCTAAATTCTCTGATGACTTGCGTTGAGAGAACTTTCTATGTTTGACACCACAAAAATACTAATTGACCACTTTGTTCAACAGATTCGAGATGGCTACCACCGCACCTACGGGGGTTGGAAGTCCAACTACGCAGAGATTATAGCTTGGGCAGGTGGGATGGCTTTAGAAAATATTGCTAATAGCGATGCCCTTTATCACAACGTTGAGCATACAATTTTAGTGACCCTAGTTGGACAAGAAATTCTACGAGGCAAGCATATTCGTGAAGGTGGTGTTTCTTGTGAAGACTGGATGCATGGCATCATCTCCTTACTTTGCCATGACATCGGCTATGTCAAAGGAGTTTGCCGACAAGACCGTCTTAGCGAAGGATTGTATGCTACGGGTATAGATGGTCAAATGGTGAGACTACCTGAAGGTGCTACTGATGCGTCCTTGACTCCTTATCATGTAGACCGGGGCAAACTATTTATTGAGGAGCGCTTTGGCGGTAACATTTTAATTGATGCTGAGGAAATTAAGCGCAATATTGAACTAACTCGTTTCCCAGTACCAAAGGATGAAGACCATCAAGACAAAGTTAATTGCCCTGGTTTAGTAAGAGCAGCTGATTTAATTGGTCAGTTAAGTGATCCGCGATACCTGAAGAAGATTAGCGCCTTGTTCTATGAGTTTGAAGAAACAGGGGTAAATCAAGCCTTGGGCTATCGTCATCCAGGAGACTTGCGCTACAACTATGCCAAGTTTTACTGGAATGGGGTATATCCCTATATAACTGAGGCTTTACGCTACTTAGAGCTAACTCTGGATGGTAAACAAATCATTGCTAACCTCTATGCGAATGTGTTTGTAGTGGAACATGAACAGCCCTCTATGAGTAAGGTTGCAAGTGCAGCTTGAGCGGATAGCATCGGATATTTATTAAAGAGGGAGTAGGGAGTAGGGAGTAGGGAGTAGGAAATCCCCATGTTCTTAGTTATTAGTTGTTGGTTGTTTGTATTCTTGAACAAACAACCAACAACTAACAACAAACAACTAACATGATGCTTTTAACTTGCCGAAGCATCTAATTTACTGACATCAGCCGCAAAAATGTACCAGGTTTGCTTCGCATTACCCTGCTTAGGCTGAATGGGTGGATCGAAATGCACTTTCAAGTGACCCTTAAACTGAGTCAAATCAGGTTCAATATAGGCATATTCAAATTCCTGACCGGCTTTAGCTTCATACTTGTCTGTTGGAGGAAGATCCTTCGCTTGCTTTTGATAATTTTGCTTGAAAAAAGTGTTGTTCTTGAGGGTTAAAAGACCTGGCATTGATGAATATCCTTTGGTTGTAGTTTAAAGCATTGAAGCCTTAGTTAATTACCTACTTATTTTCCAAAATCCCTAAATACCAATATTAGCTGCTGATTATATCACGACAGAAACAACAAGACTTACGATCGAGACACGACAAACAGGTAGGGGCGTATAGTTATACGCCCCTACAAATAGCGATTCAACGGGAAATTTGCGTATGTCCTGACTCTCTCAAAACTTTTGATGTACTTAATTCCCTCCTGTCTTGATTTCACTCACATCAGACGCAAAAACGTACCAACTTTGCTTCGCGCTACCCTGTCGAGGCTTAAGTGGTGGATCAAAATGCACTTTTAAGTGACCATTAAACTGATTCACATCAGGTTCAATATATGCAAAGGCAAATCTACGACCGGCTCTAGCTTCATACTTATCTGTTAGAGGAAGCTCACTTGCTTGTTTTCGATAATTTTGCTTGAAGAACGTCTGCCGCTTGATGATTATAATAGCTGAAGTTGATGCATTGACTTTGGTTGCTGTATTCAGCATTGAAGCCGAAGTGCTAAATCCAGATACAAGACCTAACATTGTTAAATAGAGTAGCCGTCTTCTATGTATTTTGGTCAACATATCATCATCCTTTCTCTGCAATGGATATAATTGATTGCTTGACACATGCAAGTCGGAAATTAGCGAAGTTTTTCTAAAAGATTCTTCGCCCCTCGTTGCAGTATTTTTATTAACTTAAGAATTAGAGATGCAGTTAAAGTTGCACAACTTTATATGTCTACATAACATACCCCGGAATAATAAATATATCACGAACCGGGAAAGCAGATAGGAATAAATAATATAATTTAACTTTTTTGGGTAGAAAATTCTTAAATAAGACTATTAATAGGAAAAGTTTTTCGTTTCCTCGGCGTAATATCATATCCGCTTAAACGCTTACGATATGGGTAGGTTGGGTCAAGGAACGAGACCCAACACCTGACTACTTACGATATGGGTAGGTTGGGTCAAGGAACGAGACCCAACACCTGACTACTGGTATACTTCATCCAACTGAGAACCGCTATAGTTATGCTTGATGAAAGTTCCTTAGCGTTCCATATCCTCGATAGACTTAGGAACACCAGCCGTTAGTACCTCATGCCCTTGGGCTGTCACTAACACATCATCCTCAATCCGAATGCCAATGCCGCGCCATCGATCATCAATTGCTGGTTGTCCTTCAGCGGGTTCAACATCAAGACCAATATAAAGCCCCGGTTCTACCGTCACCACATGACCCGGTTGCAAACTCAGCCAGTTCTCGCCATGCTTATAAGCACCAGCATCATGGACATCTAGCCCTAACCAATGACCCGTGCGGTGCATGTAGAAAGGTTTGTATTTCTCCTCTTTGATGATTTCCTCAATATCACCAGCGAGCAGTCCCAAATCCATCAAACCTTCAACTAATACTCGCACAGCTGTGTCATGAAACTGATTGTAGGGGTTGCCGGGTTGAACTTGTGCGATCGCATCCAGCTGCGCCTTCAACACCAACTCATACAGTATCTTTTGCTCTGGTGTAAATGTTTTACCTACTGGGAAGGTGCGAGTGATATCTGCGTTGTAATACCCATAAGAACAACCCGCATCAATCAGCAGTAAGTCATTATCTTGCATCTGCCGATGGTTCTCAATATAGTGTAGTACGCAACTATTGGCACCCGATGCCACAATTGAGGGATAGGCAGGTCCCATGCCACCGTGCAGACGAAAGATATGTTCTAACTCAGCCTGTACTTCATATTCATAGCGTCCCGGTTGTGCAAACTCTCGTGCATGGTTGTGCGCTTCCACGGAGATAGCCACCGCTTTTCGCATGAGTTCCAACTCGGCTGCACTTTTTACCTGGCGCATTGCATGGAGAATTGGATTAGTCGATTCAATTGCCATCGGACCTGTGCCGCGCTTGGGATAGCCTGCCATCAACTGCTGCCAGTGCTTGATGATGATATCGTTGAACGTGCGATCGCGTCCCATATGGTAATGAATCCGATCTGCCTTTTCTAAATACTTAGGCAACTTTTCATCAAGTTCTGTAATTGGATACGCCTCATCCGCGCCAAATTTTTCCTTAGCCGCTTCTACACCCGTACGGTAGCCTGTCCAGACTTCCTTGTCCCGTTCCTTCGGTTGAACAAACAAGACAAAGCGGTGTTCTTCATGATGCGGCGCTAACACAGCTACTGCTTCCGGTTCATTAAACCCTGTCAGGTAAAAAAAATCGCTATCTTGTCGATAAGCGTACTCGACATCATTATGCATTACGGCAGTGGGTGCGCTCTTAAATATTGCAGTACCTGTGGCAATTTTCGCCATCAACTGTTCGCGACGTTCTTTGTACTCGGTTTGCACAATCATTACAGTCTTTACTCTCTAGCTGTTATAGATTAATTATCAAAGCTCTGGACAACACTCAGCCAGAGTTATTATTCGTTAAGAGGCAGCACCCCACAGTCAGATTTGTTACCACGACCAGGGTTCATCAGCAGGCACTTTACTTACAGGCATTCTACTGAAACTTTATAGCGTTGGAACTGACGTCCATCCTGAATGAGCCTAATCTAGACCGAAATTAGGACTATGCCATCGTTGAGAGTGAAAGGACAAGCCCGTATTAGTAAAAAGCCGTGCCCATAATACAAGTATTACTGCATATCATAAAGAGACAACAATGGCACACTTCCCTATCCAGGAATATGACCAAGTAATCGACTCCAAGGTAAAGACAGTCTACGAGGAAATTCAGGCAGAACTAGGATTTGGCATCGTACCCAATCTGTTCAAATCCATGTCGATTAGTCCCGACTTCTTGGAAGCTAGCTGGAAAAAATTTCGCTCAACGATTCTTCAGGGAGACGTACCCCGTACCATCAAGGAGATGATTGGCGTTGCGATCTCCCAAGCTAATGGTAGCGAATATGCCCTAAAAGTCCACCTGCACGGGTTATCAGCATTGGGGATTAGTGAAGAAGTTCTCCAGACACTTGTCTCGGACTTTGCCAACTGTCCGTTACCTGAGCGAGAAAAAGCTGTGATTAGCTTTGGTGTACTTGCCGCTACTAATCCCAGTAAGTTGACGGATGCAGATTTCCAATATCTACAAGAGTTAGGACTAGATTACTCAGAAATCTTTGAACTGATTGCTACAGCCAATTTGTTTACAGAAGTCAACCAATACACAGAAGCGATCGCCCTAGAAATTGACAATTTATGAGTTCTTACCCGTTTTCAATGAGCGGTAGGGGACTCGAAGTTCAGGATCGCGAAGAACTCTTAAAGACAACCCGACGCCTACTCACTGAAGTTCAAGCGCTTTCCAGCCGGATTGCAGCCGTTAATGAAATTAGCACTGCACTCAACCGTTCTCTAAATTTAGATGAAGTTTTGCGGGTAGTAGGCAAGCAAGCCAAATGGTTGCTGGATTTCAAGCACTGTAGTGTTTGTCTCCAAAACTACGAGGATTCTTGCCGCATTGTAACGCTGTTTGGTCCACCTGTAGCGTCCAACTCTTGTGACTTCTCCAGCGAGAACCCAATTACTCGTGCCTTGAAAACGGGACAACCTCAACTCAATCCTCAAGATTATACAAGTAGTTTTCTAGACGCCTACCCCTCGCAAATCATCATCCCCCTAGAAAGCGATCGCCAAGTCATTGGTTCCATCAACTTTGGCACAACGCCACCACCAGTCTACACTCATGAAGATTTACGCATCGGCTACTTACTAGCATTGCCCTTAGCCGTTGCACTTCGTAACGCCAGACACTTTGAGGATATGAATCGACTGCTTGAGGAGATGCACCACCTGTACTCCGAACTTCACGCCGAACGACGCAAATCTGACGAACTTCTTCTGAATATACTGCCACAAAAGATTGCTGATGAATTGAAGCAAAACGGCAAAGTCAAGCCCGTTCACTATAAATCTGCTTCTGTTCTATTTACCGACTTCAAAGACTTCACCAAACTAGCTGAAAACCTCTCACCAGAAGAACTTGTTGATGAGCTTGATTATTGCTTTTCTTACTTCGATACAGTCATCGAAGCTCATAATCTAGAAAAGTTGAAAACCATTGGTGACAGTTATATGTGTGTGGCAGGAATTCCTACTCCCAGTGCCACTCATGCTATTGATGCTGTATTAGCTTCCTTACAAATTCAATATTTTATACGCTGGCGGCAACAAGAAAAAATTCTAAACAAGCAACCTTATTGGGAAATCCGGATCGGCATCCACTCAGGACCATTACTCGCTGGAATTATTGGGCAGAACAAGTTTACTTATGATGTCTGGGGTGACACAGTTAATACCGCCTCTCGAATGGAATCATCTGGCGTTTCTGATAGTATAAATATTTCTCAATCCACTTTTGAGTTAGTCAAAGATTTTTTTGAGTGTGAATATCGAGGAAAAATTGCGGCAAAAAACAAGGGTTATATTGATATGTATCTAGTCAGTAGTATAAAAAAACATCTTTCTAGCGATCCCCTAGGTTTCTTGCCCAATGATGACTTTAATGCGCTTTACTCAGCAATCGGTAGCTAATATCAATTTCATAAATGCTTGCTACAGATACTATTCTTGAGCGCTTACACCTACCAGTGAGCAAGATGTTTGCGCTACGCGCACGCTACGCGAACACACTACCTAATAAATTTGCAATATTTTTTCCGCTTAATTGTAACTTCCAGTTACCAATTTCATCAATAAGTAAGCGTTGCTTCCCCTATCCAGGTTGTTGTTCTAATTCTACGTCTTCGTATAAGGCGGCGATCGCTCCTTCAAAATTAATACTGTTGAGTCGAAAAGACACTTGTTCAGGCATATAGGACTGCAACACCCAAAGCCCTTCATCGTTGCGGCGGAAGCACTCGACTCGCTGCCGCTTGGTATTAATCAGGACATACTCGCGTAAGCTTTCTAGTTCCTGGTAGTCTGCAAACTTGTCACCTCGGTCAAAAGCTTCGGTAGAGTTGGATAAGACTTCGACGATCAGAGTAGGAAATCGTTTGTAGGTGGGTGAATCTTTATCGCGTTGATCGCAAGTAACCATTACATCTGGATAGTAGAACCGATTGAGCGATTTAATCCGTGCTTTCATATCGGAAATATAGACACGGCAACCTGAACCTCTAACGTGGCTGCGGAGTAAGGCAAAAAGGTTTCCAGCAATGGTGACGTGTGGGTCACTTGCCCCAGCCATGGCGTAGACTTGCCCATCAATGTATTCATGTTTGATCGGGCTTTGTTCCTCCAGATGGAGGTATTCTTCGGGGGTGAGGTGCGGTTGTTGAGGGGAGGCAATCATAGTGAATAGTTTTACTGGCGATCGCTAAAATCCTATTATCTAAAACTTAACAGTAGGACGTTGGTACGCCAGTGCATCCCTATGTTGCAACTTCAGTTATCCGTCAACCCTCAACAAAAAACGAGTAATATCATGTCCGGTTGATTAGTCAGATGTTGGGTCTCGTACCTTGACCCAACCTACCCATATCCTAAGCGTTTAAGCGGACATGATAAACTCAAGTATGCTATGCGTAAATGAACAGCAGCTTACTTAAAACTTGTAACTCATCACCTGAATAACTGATCCATTCTGAGGCAAATCGCCTGGATTGAGAGTAATCGTATCGCTGTTGGCGCGGCGCACAGTCATGCCATCCATCAACGTTAAGAATTCATCCACCTGCACCAAATCGCAAGCCTCAGGATTAGCCGCCTGTGTCCTGTAGTGGGTAGGAATGACTACTTTTGGAGTGAGAAGACCAAGCACCTGCTTTGCTTCTTGAGGATTGTAAGCTTTCGGCCCACCTCCAACCGGGATCAAAGCCAAATCGGGACGACCAATCAGGATTTTCTGCTCTAGACCAATGGGTGCAGCCGCGCCTCCCAAGTGCAGAATTTTGATACCCCCTTGAGTCCATTGCCAAGCTAAATTGTTGCCAAATCGGCGACCACCGACGCGATCGTGAGGGATACTAATTCCCTGTAGCTGTAAACCACTCACTTGATAAACGCCTGGTTCAAAGAGTACTTTGGGATTTCCTGGTAGCTCCTCAATTGCTCCCTCATCTAGTAACTGACTACTAATGAGTACTAAATCTGCCGATACCTTAGGTGGACGATATCCCGCTGTGCAACCGATTGTCCGAAATGGATTGACTAATATTCGTAAACCATTTCCAGTAAACAAAAAGCAGGTATGCCCCAGCCATTGTACTGAAACCCCCCCACTAGAAGTTTGAGCCTGATAAGAGCTAAATCCAGAAGCTAAGCCTGTTCCAAGGGTCGTGAGCAACCCAGCACCCGCGTAGCGCATCAACTGTCGCCGTTTCATTTGTTCTTGAACTAGTTCCCTATTGAAGACAAGGACATGGAGCGATTTGCCGACGCCGGCAGTGATTCCAGGAAGTTTTGCAACAGCTGTTTACCACAAGACGTCAGAATGCTCTCCGGATGAAATTGGACGCCCTCAATATGGGGATAGTTCCGGTGTCTGACACCCATAATTGTTCCATCTTCAACCCAGGCCGTAATTTCTAGGCAATCTGGACAGGAATCTCGATCAATCACCAAACTATGATACCGAGTAGCTGTGAAGGGATTGGTTAATCCTTGAAAGACGCCAACACCAGTGTGATGAACCTCAGAAGTCTTACCGTGCATCAACACAGGTGCCGAAATAATCTTACCGCCAAATACCTGCCCGATGGTTTGATGACCCAAGCAAACGCCTAGAATCGGAAGAGTCAAACCGAGCTGACTTACTAACTCTCCAGAAATTCCAGCATCTTCAGGACGCCCTGGCCCTGGAGAAATCACTACGCCATCAGGTTGGAGCTTTTGAATTTGCTCTAGGTCAATTTTGTCATTCCGGTAGACCTGAATATCAGATGCTACTGGCAATAGGGTACCGAGTTCTCCTAGGTACTGCACCAGGTTGTAGGTAAAACTGTCGTAGTTGTCAATAACAATGATCAAAACACATACTCCTTGGGAGCCTAAACGACGAGAAGGCTTTACTCCATTCTCGCTGTTTGGCTCTCGTCCAGATTGAATGGTTATGGTAGCGACTGAATCAAGGCGAATAGCGGCGGGAGTAGCAGTGAGCCAGCAACAAAAACAGATGCGATCGCCGAAATCAAAACTGCACCAGCAGCACAGTCTTTAGCAATTTTGGCCAGTTCATGGTAAGACTGTTTTACAGTTAAGTCAACTACCGACTCGATCGCTGTATTTAACAACTCCAGCGCCATCACCAACCCACTCGTCAGGCAAATCACAGCAATTTCCACCGAAGTTAGGTGTAAAAAAACACTCAAGCTAATTGCCAGAGTGCCAATTACCGTGTGTATGCGAAAGTTGCGCTGGGTGATAAACGCATAAGAAACTCCAGCCCAGGCATATTTAAAACTTTTTAGTAAAGTCGGGGCAATCTGCCAAGCAAACTCTCTAGTTCTTTTTACAACCGGATCAGATTGCTTCGGTGTTGGCATCGACAAATCTTGAGGCATGGACAGGGAAGTCGAAGTGAGAAACTGCGCGGGTGAAGAATGAACCTTTCGTAATACCATTGATTTTTAATCCCAGATCAAAGCTACACATGTCGAATGAAGATGCAACTAGGTTTGGATAGGAAGGTCTACAAGCCTAAGTAATGTTTCCTGCTGATTCAGCATTTCCCTGAGACTTTCTTCATCCGGATGATCCCATCCCAAAAGATGAAGCAAACCGTGACTCGCTAACCAAGCTAGTTCTGTTTCTAAAGAATGCCTCTGTTGTTGAGCCTGCCTATGAGCGGTATCAACAGAAATTACGATATCCCCAAGATACAAAGGCATAGATAACTGGATTTGTGCTGGTACCTGAGGAGAGTTTAACTCCAAAGCCGCAAAAGCAAGCACATCTGTTGGTTGATTTTTATGACGGTACTGGGCATTAAGTTGCTGGATTTCCGGATCGTCGGTGAGGCGAAGAGTAAGTTCGTAAGCTTGATATGACCCAAACTCTGGTTTCATCGTTTCTAGCCATTGATAAAACCAGTGTTCCCAGATTTCGGTCGAAATAGCACAGGAGAATTGACCGTCATCGGTCGCTACTGATCCCGAAGCGGTAAAAAAACAATCCTGCACATTTACTTCGAGTTGCACTATAACAGCGTCTCCTCAGGTCTTCTCGCTGATGTCTAACGGGTTAGGTAGGCAAGACCAACCAGCACAGCCAACAGACTAACTGTTGTCAAGAAAAAATGTTTCAGCGATGTGCCCCGCTTTCGCACCATATTACGCATTGCTAACTTGACGTAACTGGGTTGACGCTCAGTTGAATCTGTTACTGGCTCGGCTGTAGTGTCCTCAAGACTTTGTTCTGAGACTTCGGGAGGTGAAGATGGGTGGCTCATAAGCAGCAATAATTTGAGATCAATAGGTATTTTATGACTTTAATGTAACAGTTTGTTTAACAATTGTTGCTAAATCTGCCCAAAAGTCAACATAATCTGTTACAGAAATCAGAGTTGGCTATGTAGATGTATTACTTATCGCCCTGTTTTTTGCCTTTTATGCAAAAAGTCTGACACCTAAATGTTTGCCGAAACGAACGAAGAGGCGATCGCTTTGGGTAGCGTAGGTAATATTACTCTAGTGTTCGGGATAGGATAGATATTCCTACCCTATCCTTTGAGAAGATAGCTTCGCTTTATGGGTCAAAATTTGCAGAGCAGTTGTCTGTGTGCGTAACAGAGCAGCCCTAAATAACTAGCTTAGGTCGCTTTAGTCTCAAGCTTGTGGTTAAACGAGAGCGTGAATGCAGAAAAAGGTTTATGCGATCGCCAATTCTAAACTAGCTGATTTTCCTGACGGAGGTAAGCTTCAATAAAGGGATCGAGGTCGCCGTCTAGAACATCGCTAACTGCCGTTGTTTCCACATTAGTCCGCAAGTCTTTCACCATTTGGTAAGGATGGAAGACATAATTGCGAATTTGATTACCCCATGCTGCCTCCACCATATCACCTCTGATTTCGGCAATTTCTTTAGTACGTTGCTCTTGAGCAATAATCAGCAGCTTGGCTTTAAGAATGACTAAGGCTTTTTCTTTATTTTGCAGCTGACTTCGCTCCTCGGTACAGCGCACAGCCAGCCCCGTAGGAATATGCCGAATCCGCACAGCGGTTTCCACCTTATTGACATTTTGCCCACCCTTGCCACCAGCACGAGAGGTTGTGATTTCTAAATCTTTCTCTGGAATGTCCAGTTCAACAGAATTATCGATCGCAGGCATCACTTCCACACCAGCAAAGCTAGTCTGTCGCTTCCCATTAGCATTAAAGGGCGAAATCCGCACCAGTCGGTGAGTTCCCTTCTCAGCTTTCAAGTAGCCATAGGCGTAACGCCCATCAATCTCCAAGGTGACCGACTTAATACCAGCTTCATCCCCTTCAGATTTTTCCGCCAAGTGTACTTTGTAACCGTGCTGCTCAGCCCAACGGGTATACATTCGCAGTAGAATCTCAGCCCAATCTTGAGCATCTGTACCACCAGCACCCGCATTGATGGTAAGGACAGCGCCTTTAGCATCGTAGAGTCCAGATAGCAGCTGTTCCAACTCCCATCGCTCCAGTTCACGATTCAGCTGGGTTAGGTTGGTTTCAGCTTCTTCTAGCAACGCCGTATCAGCCTCTAGTTCTAGCAGTTCCAAAACAGCCCTAGCGTCTTCTAGCTTTTCTTTCCACTTTTCATATTGCTGAAGGTTGGATTTAAGGTCGTTGAGTTCTTGAAGCGTTGCTTGAGCAGAGTTTTGGTCGTCCCAGAAATCTGGTTGAGCTGCCAGCTGCTCTAAGTCTTGGATTTTAGCGTTTAAAGCTGCAATGTCAAAGATAGTCCTGGGTTTTACCCAGGCGCTCTGATAACACTTCAACTGTACGTTTGATATCTAATACTTCCATGATGATTTTAGTCCTTCGCTACCACTTGAGGTTGCATCGTTGATTTTAACTAGAGTCTGGCATAAACAACAAAGTAGGGGCACAGATAGCTGTACCCCCACCCTGCTCAGTCTATCGCAAAGAGCTAGTCGCGACCGTTAAGAGCGATGAGCAGCCGCAAGATGAAGATGAACAAGTTGATGTAGGTTAGGTACATCGACAAAGCGGCAGGTAGATATTCGTCGTTGCGGTAGGTGCGAGGCAGGATGTAGAAATCTACCACTGCTGCCCCAGCAAATAGAAAGACACCAAGACCGGAGATCCCAATTTCTAGCCAACCAGGAAAACCGCCGCCAAAAAATGTAAAGATCAGCTGACCCACCAAGACAACAACCAGGGCAATCATACCCAGCTGTACAGTTTTGGTTAAGGCCATGCCATCTTCGTCAGAAAGATTAGAACCAATCTGTCTGGCGACAATGAAAGTAACGCCACAACCAAGGGCAGCAAATCCAATTCCTTGTAGACCAACGCCTGGTGTTCTCAGGGCAAGAAATATTAAGCCACTAAGGGTATAACCAGACAGCAGGCTATAGGTAGCCAAAAGGGGCAGCGCGACACTGTTTTTCCCTTTTTGTGCAACGCCACTAGCGACAAAGAAAAGAATGATTTCGGCAATCATGGCAACCCAGAAGGTTGTCATAAATAACCCTGGGTTGGAACGGAGAACGTTAAGACCCCCGTAGGTGCCGAGTGCGGTTAAGACAAGTCCGCCACCTACATAGGGAAGAGCGTTAGCAATGACGTTGGGGCCAACTAGCGATTGACCTCTAGCTTCACGAAACGCTTGACGAAAGTTACTGGTGTTGCTCATGAGACTTTCTGTGAACTTTACCGTGATTTACAAGCATTGTATTCATTACTTCCCATTTTGACTGAGATCTGAAGAGATTAAGGAAGGAGAACCGACAAACTCTTAAGCTTATGCCTGAAGACAGAGCTAGGCAAACTACCTTGAGTAAACTTACTTGTAAAATTTCTTTCCCCTACTCTCCACTCCCTACTCCCGACTCCCGACTTTCAAGATAAGTTGAGTGAAACTTGCGTGTTTCTACGGAGACTCAAAAAACGAGAGCAAATATTTCCGTAAAACGACGATGGTTTATTAAGTTAGCTGTTCAGACAATAAGTTCAAGATGACTTGGAGATACCAAGCTCTGATGGGATAGGTTTTGACTGCTGGGATTTTTTGATGATGGCAACTGAATCTGTTTGTTTTCGGAGAATTGAACTTTTAACGGCTTACTACCGGAATCCTTCTGTAAAAGTTCGCAATCAACTAGTACAGTTAAATGCGGGATTAGTAAGGAAAATTGCCTATCGAGTCAGCCAGCAATGTGCTGAACCTTATGAAGATTTAGAGCAAATTGGCTACCTAGGTTTAATTCGCGCCATTGAACGGTTTAACCCCCATCAAAGCTCTGCTTTCAGTTCATTTGCTGTGCCTTATATTCGCGGTGAGATGCTGCATTTTTTACGAGACAAAGGTTCTCTTATAAAAATTCCTCGTCGGTGGCAGGAACTTCAACGGGAAGGTCAAAAAGTCAGTAAAGAGTTGACAGCAACCCTAGGACGTTTCCCTAAAGACGCTGAGATTGCTCAAGCCCTGAAGGTACCGCTCCAAGAGTGGCAAGAAAGTAAGTTAGCTAATCAAAATCGAGCGCCTTTGAGTTTGGATACAACTGTTAGTCAGATGGTTGATTGTCCGACAACTTTAGGAGAGATGTTACCTGATATCCGTAACGAGGCTTGGCAGCATCGAGAAGAAGATCTACAACAGTTGCAAGGCGCTCTGCATCAGTTAGAAGAGAAAACTAAAAGGGTGATTGAGTTTGTAATTTTGCGGGATCTGCCGCGTAAAGAAGTGGCACAGCAGATAGGTGTTAGTCCGATGACAGTCACGCGACATCTGCATCGGGGAGTTAAAGAATTGGGGTTCTTAATGCAGCCTCAAATATCTAGACAGCTTGCTAGTTAAGGGTTGAAGGTACCTCAAAAGCTGGGTCATATTAAGTCCGGTTAATTACTTCTTTCAATTGGGTATAAAACAGAGCTTTGTAGGGGCACGAATGCCTTAGCCCCTACTTTGTGGTACATGCTTAGGACTTACGCAAATTTCCGGTTAAACCGCCATTTGTAGGGGTGAACGGCCGTTCACCCCTACTATATGTGGTGTCTATGCGTAAGTCCTGATGCTGTGTGGTACATGCAACTGAAAACAGCTAGAGAAACGATGAGCTGCGATCTGCTGTAAGCAGCTTTCGACTAAGCTCACACCGAAGTCAGCGCTTCGCGATCGCAAAGAAGAAATGAAAATCTTTCTTCCCCTACTCCCGACTCCCGACTCCCGACTCCCTATTTTCAGAGGAAATCAAGTCAGTTTTTAAACCCAAGAATAGATTGTCCCAGTTAGACAAATCAGCGCCATTTGCTTCCTCTTTCACTTCAAAGGTGACGTTGCAGGCCTTGGGCTGCTCTAACACCTTAATACAAAGCTCAGCGATATCTTCCCGACTGACTTTCCCTCGGATGTTGTCGCCTTGCTCGAAAACTAAAGCTTGACCCCCTGGTTCTTCTGTTAAAGCACAAGGTCTGATAATTGTGTAAGGAATTGTGCTTTCTCGCACCGCATCCTCTCCCCGCAACTTCCAGGTCAAAATCCCCCCTAATTGGTCGTTCATCCGCACGGCTGGTGGTTCTTCTTCCAAATTCAGCCCAGGACGCCCTGGACGAGTGACGCCCGCAGAACTGATCATTACGAACTGTGGCAAGGTAGGGCCGCCATAGGCTTTGATGGATTCTACTTGCAAAGCAAAGCCACCTGGCTCAAACTTTGGGTTGAGTTCCTTGTCGTATTCAAACTTGCTGAGCATCAGCTGCATTGAGCTAATCTTACTGGGAGCGATCGCCTCTGAGAAGTCAAGAGTTTTGGCGCGAAATACTGGAACAAACTTGTCGAACGGCATACGAACAGTTATCCAGCTGTTGGGTTCAGTGTCGAAGGAATAAGAATAGGCCACGCCGTCCCATTTAGTATCGGTACGGAGGAAAAACTTATATCGCTTTCCATCTCCTTTGACGCGCAGTTCGACGCCAGTGTACCCTGACAAATTCAAGGGGGTATCAAAATTCTTAGTACGGACAGACACAAAGCCACCGGAGTTGGCCGTTGATACATTGCCTGTAAATAAAGCCGCATCCTCCACCAGTTGGATACTACTCTCGCTCACTCCACCCATCACGACATCATCCACCGCTCCCCACAACTCTTTCAAGTCCTGGGATAGCGAAGCGGTAGCAACGTTAGGATTGTCAGGATTTTTGAAATCGAATATTAGTTTTTCACCAGTTGGCACACTCTTCAGATGCTTGGCGGCAGCTTGCACCAAGTTCTTGATGCCCTGATAATCCACTATTTCGGGGCTGTCCACAACTTCTGGCATGTAGAATTTTATGCCTTGATAGTATTTGGCACGATCAGGGGTGTCGCCTTCAACGGGCTGCACGCGGACTCCTGTGCAACATACCACAGCAGAAACGTTATCCATCAATTCAGAAGTCAACGTCTCTGGGATGGTGATGTCTGCCTCAAACAATTCGACATCATTGCCCAGCATTTCCTTTGCTCTGTGGGCATCCCTAACAAGAGCACGTACTTGATAGTTACCCTCAATGAGACGCCGCACAACTCGCTTGCCAACACCACCAGTTGCTCCTGCTACCAGTATCACTCCCACTTTTTTTCCTCCATTCTGGGTTTCTTGTTTGTTGCTGACAGAACCTGTGAACAGCTGCTGTATCCAGCCAATGAATGGAATGACCTCAAAATAGGTCAACGTTTGGATAAATCTGCCAGCATCCCATTGAGAGCGATTTTTCTCAGCCACAACCGCATCCTCAGCTTTTTCTTAAGTTTATCGAAACCTTGCCAGAAAACTCCGTGCTTCCAACTCGCCGCGTCACTAACAGCTAGGGTATGGATAAAAATTAATTTGATATTCATCAAATTGTAAAGAAAATATAAAAAAGTATTAAAAAACCTTACGAGTTGAACAGGCAATATTAGCAAAGACCAAAAAATTTCATAAAAAATTAGTTCTATAGATAGAGGAATTCTTGTTTTAAACCACAGCAATAATGCATAGTAGACATGTAGTGTGAAGAAGAAACTAAAGTTGTTAAGGTCTGGCTTTCAGATACGCAAGCTTAGTAAATAACAGCTGAGGAGTTAAAAATCACCTTATTAGGTGAATCAACGGCATGAAGAGCAATTGCCACGCAGGTGGGATGCTCACAAGTATTCGTACAACCACTCCTAACTTCCAGGAAGGAGTAATGCTGAAAATAAAACTATTGTCAGCAACTTTTGACTTTTTGCTTGTAATCAGGGGAGAAAAATGACGGTAGAATTTAGAGAACTAAAAGCCTTAGCTGAGCAAAATACTGACTTGCCACTCTCTGAGACATTGGAGTCAAAGAGACAACAGTATATGGATGTAATTCCTGAAGAAATTCTGGAATTACTTGAAGAAGCCTTAGAAACCTATGCCTTGCTGGCTCCCTCACTTCCCTCAGCGTTACAGGACATTGCTGTAAAAGAAATTGAGTTTTTTATGTCACTTTATCAGGACAAAAGCAGAGATGCTCTTCAGATTCAGAATTTACACTCACTTCAGAAAATTATAGACAGGGCTGAGGCAATAACTCTTGTACAGTCGTAACTCCTGTTAAACTGAAGAATGCAATGTGTCTTTAGCTCATTGAATTAGTTAGCTAATGGCTCATTGCTCAACCTGTAACCATAATTCCTCACAACCTCTTATGCTGCACAAACGTTACCAGTTTGATTCAACCCAGATTATGCACCGCGCAGAGGAGCTAATAAGTGCAGCTTCCAATCGCTATCGGATTACGGTGCAAGTGGCAAATCGTGCCAAGCGTCGTCGCTACGAAGACTTTGAGAATACCGATGATCCCATGATGAAGCCAGTGCTACGGGCAATTATTGAGATGTCCGATGAGCTGACACAACCAGAAATTATTGGCGACTAGCTTCCAAAGCTCACCTTCACTTCTAAAGCAAAAATAATCGCTCTCGCGTCTAAAATGCTCAAAGCGATCGCAAAGGGCAAAGCTACCCAGCTAACACTGCGCTTAACAATTGCTACTCTCTCTAGTGTCTGCCTATTACTCTGGAAGACAGAGGTCAGAGATTCGGGTACGTTAACGTTGATTGGCGTACAGCCTGTTACTGCCCAGTTGTTGAGAACCCAGGATGTTTGGCGGCAAGTTTATGAACGCTTGCCAAATTTACCAATGGAAAACCAGTATGTGAGCAAGGAGACTGGCAAGGTAAATTCAAATGATACGCTAGTGAGCCGCTTAATTCGGTATCACATGAATGTGAAAATGCGTCCTCCCAATTACCGTTTTGATTGGAAGCTGACGCTGGCTGACTATCTAGGGGCGAATGAGTACCTAGTTGAATCCAGTTACCCCAGCAATAATACCTTACGGGAAAATCCGATGGAGGGCGATCGCACGGCGATTCAAAAGCTCACTCGCGCACAACGGGAGGCTTTAGTAGATGTGTTAGTTAGTATTTTTAATACAAATCGCGCCCAAACAAAGACTCCAACACCCAGTGCATCGCCATCGCCACAAACTACCCCTACTCCACCAACAACCTCTACTCCTAGAGGAACCCCTGTGTTACCTAAGCCGGGAGATGCCCAGTTGCTTTCACCTTAAAACGGTTGGAGAAACTACTACAGTTAAGCTCATCCCCCGACTCGCTCGTGCTAAGGAATTCACGTTAACTGTTGAAAGCTCTTTCCACAGTCAACAGTTAACAGTCAACAGTTAACGATGGAACGTCTTGTCAAAAATGGATCAGGCTGGCGTCTTGGCTGGAACCCTCAAGCAGATGACTATCAAGGTTTAGTTGGTGGGGATGACTGGGCAATTGAGCTAACTGAGGCGGAGTTAGATGACTTTTGCCGATTATTGGCTCATTTATCCCAGACCATGAGGCAGATGGCAAGTGAATTGATGGATGAGGAGAAAATTGCCTGTGAAGCAGAAAGCGACTTACTCTGGATGGAAGTAGAAGGCTATCCGTCAGCCTACACCCTGCGCTTCATCTTGAACACTGGACGCCGCTGCGAAGGTAGCTGGCTTGCTCAAGCGGTTCCGGGTTTGGTGCAAGCGGCTCAGTCGCTGAAAGTATTTTAGATTGTTGTTTTGATGCCCAAGGGTGTGATATTATGAGTAAATGTGTCCGGGGCGTAGCGCAGCTTGGTAGCGCACCACTTTGGGGTAGTGGGGGTCGTGGGTTCAAATCCCGCCGCTCCGATTAAATAATAAATAGCCAAAACACTTACTGGAAAAGAGTTTTAGCCTGATGTTTCTAAAAAGAATTCTTAGAAATATTGGGCTTTTAATTATTAATCTTGATTTTTGAAGATTAATTGAATACCCTCAGGTAGAGATTAACAAAAGTAAACAATAAACTAGGCAAGTAAAGGCTTATTGTTACTTACTCAACTACTTTGCTTATAGAGGGCTTGAGCTTACTGAGTTTCCAGCCTTGTTTATTTTAGAGCTGACCTCACGACCCTTTACTTTGAGTTTTGAAGAAAATCACGAAATTTTTTGAGGCTAAATAGTACCCTAGCGGGGTACCCTCTGTCTTTCTAGAAGTCAGGAAGCTTAATTACCTGACACAAACCTGGAAACCCTCAGTCAATCAACCTTTGGAGAGAGGCATACCTCTAGTTTTTAGACTATCCACTCACTGCAATGGACTTTAGAGAATCAGGAGTAGTATTGCAGTGATAGGCAGTCATTTAACTTTTTCAGTCAACTGCTAGAGGCAGTTTTACTGTTATTCCTCTATTCCAAGTGCAGCTTTCCGCTTGGCATGAATACTTTTCATGTGCTTCTTCACTGTATTCAGGGTAATGCACAGCTCAGCTGCAATTTGCTTGTAGGGATAGTTAGCTCTATGGAGCAACCAAATTTCTTTTTCACGGGAAGTTAAACCATAGTGTTGAGCCTCTGTGAGCGCTATATTCTTGAGATATTGATATTGCTCGGTTACCAGAAGTAACAAACAAGGCTCTTCTACAGCCTCTAATTGAATCCATTGAACCTGAATATGAACAGCAACTGAGCTATCTGTAAAAACCTGTGCTTCAATCAGCCAAGATTGATGAGGAAACAAGTTACGGCTCTCAATCATGGAGTGGCAAACATGCCAGATTTCTTTAGGCACTAAACTAGCTTGCAAACTACCTGGATTCATTTGCTGGAAAAGCCTGTGGGCAGAGTTGTTGATATAAACTATTTCTCTGTTAGTGGTCAAGATTACAATGCCATTCATCCATTCTTCAACTACCTCCTGTAAAAAAGGAAGCTTGGTTCTATTTCCTGAACAAGAGCTATTGCGTTTTTTTTAAAGATTCTTTAAGTTCTAAGTTTTCGTTAAGCTTGTTGATTTTGTTCATTTTGTGAAGTCCTATTAACTTCACAAATTCTATTTATAACTTCTAGGTCTTTTGTTAAATAGAACCAAATCTTCATTTTTGGAAAATGCTTATCTCAAAGCATCCTCTCAATTAATCAATAAAATATAAAACAATATATTAGTTGTTAAAGTTTTTGTAGAAAGTAGTGGGTTGCTTTTAAGTAAATGTTTACTTTCACTTAAAATATTGACTAATTTTAATTGGAAAAAAGAGTATCCTGTTGGGGTAATTTTCAATCCTCTGTAGCCCTGCCATCATACAGGTAGATGATAAATCAAGGGCAGTAAAGCCAAAGGCAAAAAGCCCAGAAGCTAATTCCCAAAAGGTTTATCACTCCTTTAACACTCTAAAAAAATGATGAGGATACTACCATGATGACACACGGAAGAACTGCTTTAAGATCTCCTGACCTCTCCAATCTAATTCCTCCTCCACCCCCTGGTGGTCCACAACGACCTCGTCAAGCAACAGACTCTGAACTCTACACCAAAAACATTCTCGGTCCAGTCACTTTTGAACTGTCCTATCTGGATGTTGCAGGTTCAAGCATTGCCCCAGCCGATCCTACACAATCACAGTACATCGTCGCGTCAAACGAGCCGTTTACAGTGAGTGTACAAATTAACTTTAACAACAGCCCGCTCACGAAACTCTTGATGTGCTTGGGTACAACGATTAAGGTCGATTTCGGCGTTGAAGGCTTTGGTGCAGCTCCTGAAACAAACCTCACAGCTAATATAGTGACAGAGCCTGACAAATTGGTGTACATCGCTCAATGGACGGGGACTCCAGATGACGCTCAGCTAACCGCTGGACTGTATGAAATTGGAGCTACAGTCACCGTTGGTCCGGCTAACCATCCTTGTGCCCAGTTTGTTTTCGGATTTGGCTACATTGAAGAGATCCTTCTCCAGGTTTACCCGGCTTTCTAGATTGAGGGTTTACTGACACTTAGCTCCTGTAATCCGAGTGCAACTTACTCCGGTTGTAGAGTAACAACACTCTTACTGGCAGGTTACTAGTGCCTGCCAGGTTCTTAATCCAAAAGGGTAGAGCGAGTGTC
>DALYIW010000143.1:0-20109 GCA_031970155.1 Coleofasciculaceae cyanobacterium CTOTU46601
GTCAACTAAATCATTAGATAGATGCTAGAAAATTGAATAAAAAGATATCTATAAAATCAAGGTTTTTGAATAGATTTTATTAGCAGCACATCTTGTTAACTTTAAGGAGATATTATGTTTTTTTTCCAAAAAACGAACAAACGAATATTAAAATTATTGGGATTAAGCTTTTTGGTTACAGTTTTAATTATTGGACCATCCCTATTAGGAAACCATCTTGATTCTTTTGAACACCTATTTTTAGACAACAGTATCTACGCTCAGGCAGCTGAAGGGTCAGAGAAAGGCAAGATAGATATTATCAAAATGATTCTGGGAGCTTTGGCAGGGCTGGTGCTGTTTTTATATGGTGTAACTCGGATGGCTGAAGGACTCAAAGAAGTATCAGGCGATCGCGCCAAAAAAATCCTCAGTAAATTCACTACTAATCCCTTTGCCGGAGTATTAACAGGCACAGTAGCAACGACAGTATTAGATTCATCGTCAGTCACCATCATTATGGTGATTGCCATGGTTAGTGCTGGCTTGCTGACATTTGTGCAGTCTCTCGGCGTGGTTATGGGTTCCAATATTGGTACAACTATCGGCGCTCAAATTATCGCGTTTGAGATTAACGAGTATGCGCCAATCGCACTACTTATTGGTGCCGGCTTGCATTTTTTTGGTAAGACAGAACGCCAGAAGCACATAGGTTTGGTTGTGTTTGGGGTAGGCTTACTCTTTTTTGGTCTCGATGTGATTGGCGATGCCATGAAACCATTAGAGAAGTATGAACCCTTTATTAATTGGATGAAAACCTTGGGACAACATCCACTTTGGGGTGCTGGTATCGGGGCTTTGTTTACAATTTTGGTTCAATCGTCTTCTGCTACTGTGGGTATCATCGTTACCTTAGCTAGCCAAGGCTTGATTCCCCTGTCTGCGGGCATTGCCTTAATGCTGGGGGCTGAAATTGGTACTTGCGCTGACACATTGGTAGCAACTATTGGGCGATCGCGTGGAGCTGTGCGGACAGGTATCTTTCACTTGTTGTTCAATCTGACTACTGCTGCTATAGGTCTGACCTTTGCTACTCAACTGGCACAACTGGCTCAGTGGATTTCTTCCGGTGCTGATGTACCGCGCCAAATCGCTAATGCTCAGTTGATATTCAACATACTGGGCGTGGCATTGTTTATCGGTTTTACTCCTGCGATCGCTCGTGGCCTGTCCATATTAGTCCCACATGGGCACTCAGAATGCGATCGCCAGGATGAATCTGATACCGAAGACGATGCTGATTCTGAGGTGCACTTGCATCAACGCCAACAGCACTCAAAGAGATAGACCATACTGGCGTAGCAGTCAAGAGAATGTCAAATTTATTTAAATATCCGCTAAGATAACTGGTTGGATAAAGATGCAACTAAGTCTGACACGACTAAGGATGCTACCCAGCCCTAGTAGTCTTTGAGACTGTCAATTCAGTCGAAAGATAAACTAAGCCGATTAAACCAACCCCGCTAATAATCGCGGGGTTTTTCTTGGGGGAGTTTTCAATTGTCTGAGGTATGGGGTAGGGGCTAAGGCTGTGCCGTGCCCTTACAATCAGTTTACTTACAAGGGTTAGCCCTCATTAAGAACTATGGATTCATCTGTTCCATCGAAACCATCTAAGCTCAAACTTATACCAAATCAAGCGATCGCAGCAAAAATCTTTCACTGGCTCAATATCATTAGCCTATTGCTGATGATTACCAGTGGACTACAGATATACAACGCTAATCCAGTTTTTGGTGGACGTACAGGCTGGCATTTTCCGCCCATATTTTTGCTGGGAGGTTGGCTGGCTGGAGGTAGACATTGGCATTTTGCTGCGATGTGGCTTTTTGCACTTAATCTACTTTGGTATGGTCTTTATATTTTGATTACTCGACGCTGGAAACATCGGTTTGTTGGTACTAATGACCTTAAGGCACTTCAACTCAGTCGCAATCCAAAACGCAAAGCTTATGCTTGGCACCGAATAGCTTACACTGCGATTATTCCCATCTTACTGCTGGCTTTGTTGAGTGGAATTGGGATGTATAAACCTGCTCAATTTCACTGGATTGTAGATTTGTTTGGCAATTGGCAGGCGCTACGGATTGTTCACTTTATATCAGTGCCGACAGTCGTCATTTTTGCAATGGTTCACTCCTGGCTTGCTCTGAAAGTAGGAGGTTCCCGTCTGATAGATTCTATGTTCTGGTGAGGTATTCCATGGATTCAATTCAAGCCCATCGTCGCCTATTGCAACGCCGCCAATTTTTGCAATTATCGGGACTTTCTAGCATCAGTTTACTTCTGGGTGGTTGTGCTTTAAGTGTGTTTGAGGGAGGTGTGGGTAAAATCATTGAACCTCTCAACCAAAGTGTTGAAGCCTTACTGTTAAATCCCCAAAAGCCTGTACCTGAGTTTCCAGCTAATGCGATCGAACCAGATGCTTTAATAGTTAATACATTTGACTTTACCCCGAAAATCGATCCAGTGACTTTTCGTCTGACAGTTGACGGCCAAGTCAACCAGCCTTTGAGCTTCAGTATGGCAGACATTCAGCGAATGCCCTTAACTTCTATGACAATTCGCCATGTCTGTGTTGAAGGTTGGGCGGCAATTGTGCAATGGGGTGGGGTGCGGCTACGGGACTTAATAGCCCTTGTCCAGCCTCAAGCAAATATCCGATATGTTTACTTTAAGTCGGCGGATGGTTACTACGAAAGTTGGGATATCGCTTCAGCTTTGCACCCCCAAACTTTGATGGCTTATCGGAAAAACAGCCAGCCATTATCAATAGATAACGGTGCGCCTCTACGTTTAGCCTCTCCTATCAAGCTGGGTTACAAACAGAGCAAGTGGGTGACTCGAATTACGTTAGTTAGTGAACTGCTGCCTACTAAGGGTTATTGGGAGGATCAGGGTTACGAGTGGTTTGCAGGGTTGTAGGTAATATCTTATTTGTTGTTGGTTATTTGTTGTTGGTTGTTTGTAAACAATACCCACCCACAAACGGGTGAATCTCTTTCTTTGCACAAATTCTGTTCAGGGGGGACAAGGGGAACAAGGAAGACAAGGGAGAGAGTAACGAAACAAAATATATTTGCAAAAATGGGATTCTCTCCCAACAAAAACAAACAACCAACAACCAACAACCAACAACCAACAACAAACAACTAAACAGAACTTCGGGGGAGTGTAACAGTAAACGTTGTTCCCAAGCCAACTTCACTTTCCACAGCAATTTGACCATCATGCAAGTCCACGCACTTCTTAACAATAGCTAGCCCCAAACCAGTACCAGGAATCACACCGACATTGCTAGCGCGATGGAATGATTCAAACAAACGTTCTCGATCTTCTGGAGGAATACCAATGCCATTATCTTGGATGCGAAAAATTACTTCATTTTGCTCACAAATTAAAGCAAAATTGACCGGACTTCCTGGAGGAGAATACTTAATAGCATTGGAGAGCAAATTAGTAAGCATTTGTTGCAGCAGTTTCTCGTCTAGATAGACTTGAGCATATTCTTCTTGCCTAACAAACTGAAATGCGATCAGCTCTGGGGTCACCATTTGTAATTCTTCTACTACCTCGCGGCACAAAGCAATTACATCTAAGAGAGTTGGGTTAAATTCCAGTGTTCCAGCTTCAGCTTTATCCAAAATCAGCACATCACTGACGAGTTTAGTGAGATGGTGAACGCTTGATTGAATCCGGCGGAGATGCTGATGCTTTTTTTCATTTGTCCATGTGTGGCTGTAATGCTCTAGTAACTCTGCTGAAGAAAGGATGGTTGTTAGCGGAGTGCGGTACTCATGGGAGACTACAGAGACGATTTGAGATTTGAGGGCGTTGAGTTCTCTTTCTTTGTCTAGTGCCTTGAGGAGTTCGGCTTCTGTCTGTTTGCGATCGCTAATATCTGTGAAATAAACTGACAAACCATCTTTAGAAGGATAGGCGTGTATTTCACGCCACTGATTTAGTGGTGCATAAAACCCTTCAAACTCTACTGATACTTGTTCAGATACAGCTTGGTGATACTTTTCGTAGAAAATAGAACCCACAGTCTCTGGAAACACATCCCAAATATTCTTACCTAATAATTCTGCTCTCGTTCTCTGCAAAAGCGGCTCGGCTTGGGGATTTAGGTAGGTAAATCTCCAGTGGGAGTCTAGAGCAAAAAAGCCATCGGTGATGCTTTCCAGGATATTGAAAATTCGCTGGTTCGATTCCCGCAGTGCCGCTTCGGCTTGTCTTCGCTCGGTAATGTCCTGTACAACTGCATACACTAGCTGTTGGTTGGTGATGGGTGTGGCATTCCAAGAAAGCCACTTGTAAGAGCCATCTTGGCAACGGTAGCGATTCTCAAAAAAGATGACATCTGCACCTGTAATCATGTGTTGTGCGCTAACCGCTGTGGCGTGGCGATCGTCCGGATGGACAAATTCGATGTAGGGTATTGCCATCAGTTCTTCTCGCGTGAAGCCAAGGTGGTTTTCCCACGCTGGGTTCAGCTGCTTGAAATACCCATCAAAGCCAGCTACACAGAGCATATCGAGGGAGAGGGTGAAAAATTGATCGCTTTCTTCCTCCAATTCCAGTTGCTGCGTTTGTCTTGAGGTAGCTGTTTGATCGGGAATTTTGGCGTTTAGTTCTTCATTGAGCCTTCGTAGTGCGGCTTCTAGCTCTTTTCGCCTGGTGATATCTTCTGCAACACCAGCTAGATAATAGACTTGACCTGCTTTGTTGTAGATTGGGAAGGCGCGATCGCGTATCCAACGCACTGTACTGTCAGGTCGCACAATCCGATACTCTTGATGAAAGTTTCCCTCTCCTGTGTGCTGTCTTTCAAAAAAAGCGATCGCGCGATCGCAGTCATCGGGATGAATCGCATCTGTCCAAAACCTTAACTGAGTGCCAACACTCTCGCAACTTTTGCCCCAAATTTCCTCGTAGGAAGGACTAACGTAGAGCGTTTGGTTCGTTTCTAAATCTCTAAGCCAGAAAACCTCGCGGTAGTTTTGGGCTACTCGGACTGACGGCACTTTGCTCAATCGTAATCCGGCTTGGGAAGGCTGGAGCGCGGCTACACCACGATTGATCAGTAAGTAAAGCATCCAGGCTGTTATAAAGACGTATAACCAGCCTTTGATCGTTTGAAGTTGTGTCAGGATTGCAGAATTAGTGACCAGGACGCCTAGCAATTTGTCAGAAAATATAATCCAGAGTCCTCCTGCGATCGCATAGAGTGCAGTAATCTTCCAAGGAGTAAGTCGTCGCGTGAACAATTTCCCTAAAACTGAAGTGCTGGTCATGGCGACTTTACTATCACTACCCTCACTATTTTTTCCCAGAAATGATTCCTGATGCCATTTTGATAAGCTATGTAACATGACTTACAAAAACATCTTTAGTCCCCTCTACTTCCGCCGCAGCATTTGCCTCATACACCCTTCCTGCCAGAAGAGTCCCTATCATATCAAGTTTGGCTAATTAGCTTTGTTTATTAACTCACTTTTTTCGTCATTAGTCACGGGTCAGTTGTCCGTTGCGACTGACCCATGACCACTAGGTTTACTGTTAGTCTACAAAAAACCTAGTCGAATTCACAAAATATTCACACTTTATCACTACTTTATTTTAGATTATGTTGATCAGACAAACCTATTATTCTTTAGTGAGAGTTAATCAATGTTTTTTGATGAATAAGCATTTCAAAAAAATGGTTAATCATTATTAATGTAATCAGGTATACAAAAAATTTTAATATTTACTTAATACTTTTCAGATGATCTGGATCTAGACTAAAGCATAATAATTTCTGTACTTTCTAAGCTTTGTAACCAAATCGCAACCACAATGCTCTTTCACAGTCGTTTCAGTTATCAAGTTTTGCTAGCACCTCTAATAGTGCTTGCCTGCGGTCTAACTGCTTGTAGCGGAGCCAAGCAGAAGCAGAGCGAGGTGAGTATTGATGGGGGAGCTGTAGGGTTTCAGCTTCATCTAGCGGTTGCTGAAGAATTCCAGAAGGTTAAACCAACGGCTCAGGTTAGTGTGGCTTCAAGTGGTACTGGCGGCGGCTTTAGTAAGTTTTGTGCGGGTGCTATTGATATCGTTGGAGCCTCACGCGCCGTTAAGAATGAAGAAATCAAAAAATGCAAAAGCAAGGGCATTGAATTTATAGAGTTACCTGTTGCTTTAGACGGGCTGGCTGTCATTGCTAATCGTGAAAATAAGTTTGCAAAATGCCTAACCATTGAGGAACTAAACAAAATTTGGAACTTTAAATCAACTGAGAAAGTAACTAGCTGGAATCAAGTTAATCCAGCGTTTCCTAATCAGAAACTCAAGCTATATGCTCCTGCTTCTGATACAGGTACATTTGACTATTTCACCCAAGCCGTTACCAAAAAAGCCAAAAATAGCCGGACAGACTACACACCTAGTCACAATCAAAACATCCTTGTTCAAGGGGTTAAAGGCGATGCGAGTTCTCTAGGATACGTTGGAATATCTTACTACATAGAAAATCAAAATGATCTAAACCTAGTTGCGGTACAAAATCCCAAAGGCCAGTGTCAAAAGCCAGTGCCTATAGACAACGTTATTAAAAACGTGTACACTCCTTTGTCTCGTCCCCTCTTTATCTATGTCAGCAAGAAAGCCTTAGATAGCAAACCACAGGTAAAGGAGTTTGTTGATTTCTACTTAGAGAACTCTTGGAAATGGGTTGGTGAGGTTGGTTATGTTGCGCTACCCGATGCAGCTTACCCCAAGATCAAGAAAAAATTTGATGCGGGTGAAACGGGTACTAAATTCAAAGACGCCAAACCTGGTAAGCCCATCATAGACTTTCTGTAAGAGAAATTAATTAAGGATAAAACAACTCGACCTCAAGTAAAAATACCCTCCTAACCTAGTTCCTACTTGTCATGCAAAACACCAATTATTCTTGGGATGAGTCTCAAGGAAGCTCTAGTAGTTCGCTAGAAAAAAATGCATCCGAAGATATCCAAGAAACAATTATCAGCACTATTTTATTGTGTTGCGGCTTAGTTTCCGTCTTCACTACTTTTGGAATTGTTGCGATTATCTTTCAAGTGGCGTTTGAGTTTTTCCAGAAAGTTTCCTTCGCTCAGTTCTTTCTTGATACTAAATGGACTCCTTTATTTGCACAGCAACGTTTTGGAGTTTGGCCGCTGATTAATGGTACTGTTATGACGACTGTTATAGCCATGCTCGTAGCCATTCCTTTGGGTTTAGCTTCGGCTATCTACCTGAGTGAATATGCTCCCCCTAGAGTAGTAGCTGTTTTACGTCCATCTGTAGAACTTCTGGCGGGAGTTCCGACAGTTGTCTATGGCTATTTTGCGCTTTTATTTGTGACGCCAACTCTGCGATTATTTCTTCCCCTTGAAATTTTTAATGCTTTGAGCGCTGGGATAATGATGGGAATAATGGTTCTTCCTACAGTTGGCTCTATCAGCTTAGATGCCTTACAGGCTGTTCCTCGCTCTCTTCGGGAAGGAGCTTATGCAATAGGAGTAACTAAACTGGAAACCATCATTAAAGTTGTCCTTCCTGCTGCTCTTTCTGGAATTATTGCCTCGATTATTCTAGGCACTTCTAGAGCAGTTGGTGAAACCATGACTGTGCTGATTGCTGCTGGACAAGAACCAAAACTAACTCTTAATCCCTTTGTAGCCGTGTCAACCATGACGGCTTATATGGCTCAAATTTCAGGAGGAGATAGCCCTCGGGGCAGTCTTAATTTCAATACATTGTATGCGGTGGGCGCTCTGCTGTTTTTGATGACTCTAGCTTTAAATATTGTCAGCTATTGGATTGCTAATCGCTTCAAGGAAAAATATGACTAAGAGATATGACTACTTCTTCTTTCGATAAGAACTAAGGAAAAATACAACTAAGAGATATGACTACTTCTTCTTTCGATAAGAACTCTCGAGGAGCAACTGATGAATTTGCTCAGAATATAGAGAGTAGAGAAAAAATCGGCAAAATATTTGAAATTCTCTTTTTAATTGGCTTGAGTATTGGTTTAGTAGTTCTTGCTGTCTTAGTCCTTGTCATCCTCAAGGATGGATTACCTAGATTGCTGACGCCTGGATTTTTAACCGAAACTCCTTCTCGTTTTGCTGATAGCGGCGGGATACGTCCTGCTATTTTTGGTAGTATTCTTCTAGGGATATTAGTCATATTAATTTCGGTACCTATTGGTGTAGGAGCCGCTTTGTATCTCGAAGAATATGCCCCAAAAGCTTGGTGGACTAGTATCATTGAGATTAACATTAGCAATCTGGCCGGAGTGCCTTCAATTGTCTATGGTTTACTGGGCTTAGGCGTTTTCAATTATCTTTTGGGATTTGGTCCAAGTCTAATTACAGGGGCACTCACGTTGTCCTTGCTGTCTTTACCAGTAATTATTGTGACCTCCAGAGAGGCAATTCGAGCAGTTCCTAATTCTTTACGAGATGCTTCCTATGGTGTAGGAGCAACCAAGTGGCAGACAGTAAGCAATCATGTCTTACCTTATGCAATTCCAGGTATCTTAACAGGCGTGATTATTTCCGTTTCGCGTGCTATTGGTGATGCAGCGTGTCTAATTGTAATTGGGGCTGTAAGTTTTCTCACCTTTAACCCTGGTATGTTTCAGCGCTTTATGGCGTTGCCCATCCAAATTTACAGTTACATTACTCGCCCAGAACCGGGTTTTGTTAATTCAGCGGCAGCAACAATTATTGTTTTGTTGCTCTTGATTTTGGCTTTAAATGGCGTAGCAATCTATCTTCGCCAACGATTCTCGACAAGTAACTGAGGATAAGAATTCAGGAGACAGTAGAAAACTTGATGGGTGCATCCTCTTTTTGTAAATTCGTACTGTGAGTCGGAAAACGTATACACACCAGCGAACAAGATGTTCGCACTACTCAAATTTTTGGAGTCTAACTTTTTTACCTAGGAAATAACACCAGTTATGCGATCGCAACATTCAGTCCAAAACAAGCAAAATAATGCAATCCTTGACGCCCAAGATGTCAAGGTTTACTACAGTGGGTTTATGGCGCTTCGGGGTGTCAATATGCAAATCCCTGAAAGACAAATAGTCGCGTTCATTGGCCCTTCAGGTTGTGGTAAAAGTACCTTCCTTCGTTGCTTCAACCGGATGAATGACTTAATACCAGGAGCCAAAGTTGAAGGCAAGGTTAATTATCAGGGTAAAAATATTTATGACGACAAAATTAATCCGGTAAAATTACGCCGTCAAGTTGGGATGGTATTTCAGAAACCGAATCCTTTTCCCAAGTCAATCTACGAAAACATTGCTTTTGGCCCGCGTGCTAATGGCTATAAGGGCAGTATGGATGAACTAGTAGAGCAATCACTCCGGCGAGCTGCTATTTGGGATGAAGTGAAGGACAAGCTAACTTCAAAAGGCACAGCGTTATCTGGAGGACAGCAACAGCGACTTTGCATTGCAAGAGCGATCGCAATGAAGCCAACTATCCTATTGATGGACGAACCTTGTTCAGCTCTCGATCCAATTTCAACTCAGCAGATTGAAGAACTTTGTCTCGATTTGAAGGAACAATACACCATCATCATGGTGACCCACAATATGCAGCAAGCATCGCGGGTATCAGATTTGACAGGATTTTTCAATACAGAAATTGACGAGACTGGCAAGCGCCGAGGGAAATTAGTTGAGTTTAGTCCTACTGAGCAAATTTTCAGCGCTCCTAATACTAAAGAAGCTGAAGCTTACATCAGCGGTAAGTTTGGTTAATTCCACTGAGGGCTTAAGTTATGAAAAGAACTTTTGTGAAAGCTGTGCAGGTTATTGAACAGTGGTACCAGCGCTTGATAAGACATGGGGCAAAAGGGCATGTGAGGAGCTTCGTGTCTTTATTTTTGGTAGGAGTGGGCTTGAGTGTGGCGATCGCCTCCTGCTCTGCAAGCAATGCTACCTTAGCTCCCAAGCCAGATGCCAAACTAAAGCTCGTTTCCTTCTCAGTTACCCAAGCACCTTACGAGCAGATCATTCCTCAATTTGTCGCCAAGTGGAAGAAAGAACATAATCAAAACGTCACTTTTGAGCAGAGTTTCGGTCCGTCTGGTGCTCAAGCCCGTGCTGTGATTGATGGTTCCCAAGAAGCCGATCTAGTACACCTGTCGCTGGCTCTTGATGTCAATAAAATTCAGCAAGCCGATTTGATTCAACCGAATTGGGAAAAAGAGGCTCCCAAAAGTAGCATAGTGACTCGATCGGCGATCGCAATTGTTACCCGCCCTGACAATCCCAAAGGCATCAAGACATGGGCAGACTTGACAAAAGATGGTTTGAATATCATCACACCTAATCCTAAAACCTCTGGTGTTGGTGTTTGGAATTTCCTAGGTTTGTGGGGTCAGGTAACACAAAATGGGGGTGACGAGGCTCAAGCACTAGACTTTATCACCAAAGTCTATAAAAATGCCCCTATACTACCAGCAAGTTCTCGTGATGCTAGCGATTTATTTTTCAAGCAAGGTAAGGGAGATGTCTTAATCAACTACGAAAACGAGGTAATGCTGGCTGAGCAAAATGGTCAGAAACTACCTTATGTGATACCCGACGTTAACATTTCCATCGACAATCCTGTCGCCATTGTGGATAAAAACGTTGATAAACATAACACCCGAGAAATTGCCAAAGCGTTTGTGGAATTTCTTTACACATCAGAAGCCCAACGAGAATTTGCTAAGGTAGGATACCGTCCAGTTCACCCGTTTGTGGTAGAAGAAGTAACATCGAAGTATCCTGAAGTCCAAACTCTCTTCACTAGTCAAGATTTAGGCGGTTGGGAGGATGTGCAGAAGAAATTCTTTTCCGAGGGCGCACTTTTTGACAAAGTTCAGATTGCTAGTAAGGCATGAGCAGTCTCTGTGGAAAATAGGGAGTTGGGAGTCGGGAGTCGGGAGTCGGCGAAGAAATGCTATGCATCAATTTTAGTGGCGGCGAATGGGCTATGATGCTTATCTTGAAAATAGGGAGTCGGGGAAGAAAGATTTTCATTTCGCCAGTTGTGAGATAAGAGCTCATGGTGCTTCTAGTGTATTGTTTAACAAACAACAAACAACAAACAACAAACAACCAACAACCAACAACCAACAACCAACAACCAACAACAAAATGCTTACCCAAACATCCTTATCTACAAAGGAGACCAACTCTTATCACCAAAATGTATTAATTGTTGGGGGTGGCCCAGCAGGTCTCGCCACTGCATTAATGCTGGCTAAACGGGGGTGGAAAAATATTACAGTTTTGGAAAAACGCCCTGCGCCTGATTACTATGAACCTGATAAATCATTCAATTATCTCATTGATGGTCGAGGTCAAAAGTTAACTGATTTTCTTGAAATTACCCAAAAAATATCAAAAATTAGCGTTCCCAATACGGAATTTTATTTAACACTGATTAAACCCAATGGAAGTCGCAAAACTCGAAAATTGCCTATTGTAGATCCAAACCGAAAAACCGCCTATTGGCTACCACGCAGAGCATTTGTCCTTTTGCTGTACCAGGAAATCGAACAAAATTGGCAAGACAGCATCACTGTGTTGTTTAATACACAATATGTTCAAATTAACAATACAACAAGCAATAACAAAGAAGAAAAAAAACTTGAAATTATTGCTCAAGGAGAGAAGGGCAATATTGTCAGATTTGAGCCTTCTTTTTTGGTAGGTTGTGAAGGCATTCACTCCCTTATCCGAGACACTTTGAAAGAGTGGGATAAAACTACATCAGACAGATTTGAAATGAAGTTTTTCCCCTCGCACAGCTCAGGTCTCAGGTATAAAGTGTTAAGCTTGCCGCCAAAGTTTCCTCTTGATCGCAACGGCAAGGAACACGCCGTATGTGACATGGCGTACGCTATTCGTGGGGCTTTCCGAAATCGCGATCGCTCAATATCTCTTGGTCTGTTGCCCATCAAAAACCCAGATGAACCTCGCACGGCAAATATCATTACACGCCCCAACCATCAAATCTGGGACTTGAAAAACAGTGAGGAGATTTACCACTTTTTTGAGGAAGCCTTCCCACAATTGCCTATCCGTCAAATAATATCGCCGGAAGAAGCCGATCGCTTTGCCAAAAGTGAAGGCGGTTACTTTCCTACTCCCCAATACTGCTCTGGATTGTACTTTGAGTTGAAACAGGAGCAAGCTGACAAAGAAATAGGCAATTTCTCTTCTGCTGCTGGGATAGTACTTTTAGGGGATGCCATCCATTGCTTTCCGCCAGACATCGGACAAGGAGTAAATTCAGCCTTGGAAGATGTGTATGTCTTGAATGAAGCACTCTCCAAAAGTGATGATGATCTATCGCGTGCCCTACCTCTATACGAGTCTTTACGATTTCCAGATGTAAAACCCTTGGTACGTCTTGCTCAGGTTGCTTTTCCCTGGCAGTATAACCAGGATCGTCTGGGCAGGTGGCTATGGAATGTTAACTTTTTTCTCCGACTAATACTCAGTCGGTTACTGCCCTTTATAGTTAGTCCTCCAGCCTTCTTTCTCATCCAAAATCATCAACTTTCCTATCAGGAAATATGGAGCATAGCTCAACGTACCACCCAGATTCTGTATGTACTGGGCTTGATGCTGATGTGTGGGTTTTTGGCTCTAGGATTGAGGTTAGCTGAGATCTAACACGTAGTAGATAGCAAGAGCAGGGGGAGCAGGGAGAGCGCAGGGAGTAGGAAAAGAGAATTATGCAATGCTTTATGCAGATTAACTTACCCATTACCCATTACTTATTACCCATTACCATCTAAGAGTTATGACTGCTGTATCGCCTGTTGTTAAACCCGTTAGTCAGATACGCCTAGCTCCTGGTAGTGCAGTAACTATCCCGAATGTGAGTTGGGAGGAATTTGAGTCGATTTTGCAAGAATTGGGAGAAAAGCGATCGCCACGAGTTGCTTACAGCCAAGGCACGTTGGAAATCATGGCTCCCCTACCCGAACATGAAAGGCCAAAAGATTTAATTTCAGATATTGTCAAAACTTTGTTAAAGATGACGGGCAGAAGGTATGAGCCTTTTGGTTCAACTACTTTCAAACGGAAAAATACAGCAGGTGTAGAACCGGATGCTTGCTTCTACATCCAGAATTACCAGCAAATGATGAATCGTCGCCGACTCGAAGCTGACGATCCTCCTCCTGATTTAGCAATTGAGACAGATGTTACTTCTAAAACTACCTTGGATGCTTACGAAGCGATCGCCGTTCCAGAACTATGGATTTACGATAGCGGCAAGTTCACTATTTATCTGCTGAGGGATAGCAAGTACGTTCAATCTGATGGAAGTCCCACTTTTCCCAATATTCCTCTTACTCAAATCCTTCCTACTACGATAGAACGGGCTTGGCAGGTAGGAAGTGTGCAGGCATTGGAGGAGTTTGAAACAGCGATCGCCAATGATATTATGTCCGGTTGATTAGAACTCAGAATGTTGGGTTTCGTTCCAAAGTCCCAACCTACTATCATCCCTCATCCCGGACTAACGTCCCGCTGCGCTATCATCCCTCATCCCTCATCCCTCATCCCTCATCCCTCCAGACTCGTCTGTACCTTGCCATTGGGAGAGAGAACCACGCGCATTTTAGTATTAGCTTCTCCCTGTAGGGCAGAAACAAACCGTTCACCAGGCAAAGGTATATTTGTGCGGTCTATATACTCTAGGGATGCTTGTCCCACAGGAGTAATGCGTTCAATTGAACCATCTCGAGTCAGCACCAGACGGTACTCCAGCGTCTGCGTCAACCCTGAAGGCGGATTCCAACGTTGCTGTAAGTAGTTTCTAGCCTCTGCAACTGGGGAGTTATTGTTCAATTGGGTAGTTTGATCACCCTTATCAGTCGGAGTCACTACCTTATTGGCGGCTTGATGAGCACAGGGGGGTGGTGTCAGAGGTGGCGGTGGAATCAACGATGGCGGTTTTACCGGGACACTTGCCGATGGGGAAGGGGAACTGAGTTTATCGTTTATGGGATTGGGTAATTTTACTGGAGAGGGGTTAACTGAGGGAGTCGGGTTTTGGCTTTCTAACACAGAGCTGAGAGTCGGAGGAGGTGGGAGCGGCACCTCTTGAAGTGGCGGCAACTTGGCTAAAGGTGTCACCGAGGGTGACAACTCTTGAGGAGGTACAGGAGAGGGCGGCACCACAGTTGGCATGGGATTGGGAGACGAGGAAGGTTTAGTAACCGATGGTTGCGACTGATTACTCCATGGCAAAGGGTATTCCAACACGATCGCAGCTATACTCGCCCCCCCCAGCAACAACGCCGAAACTTTCGCCCATTGAGCCATCCTAGAGAGAAAAGGGCGGGAAGTAACCAGACTCTCGTGCTGATGAACATTCTGATACTGCGAGTTCTCAGTGTTTGCCGTCCCTTGGTTTGTCTTTGACCACTGATGGTAAGGCCAGTTCCTAACTCGCTCCTGTTGGTGGCGATCGCGACGTACTTGAGTTTTACCTAAACTTGGGTGATGATGAAAATTTTCTTGTTCGTTGACAAGAGAAGCTTTTTGTGATACTTCATACTGGGGAGGCTGAGGAAGATTTTCGTCTCCACCTCCTGTACTCTTATTCGGAGAAGCCTGGGAAAAGCTAGACTTGCTTAACTTAGAAGCGTGACTCTCCTGCTGCTGCACCTGTCCCTCTACTCCTCCTACTTTTACGGACTTGCCGCCTGATTTTGGAGAATCTGCTTGGGGGGAACGGCGTTTGGCCAGTAAGTTCTTCATGGCTCAATATCACACTTTGAATAATGGAGTTAACTGCTCGATACAAATTGACCCCGATGAAGTGCTCAGGTGTGTTGCTCTGTATCTTAACTCAATTAATATTTTTTTAGGTAAGAGATATATTCTTTAAAATCTTTATGAAAAATTGATGATTTTATTTATTGGGAGATTAGGTAACAGCCATTGATTACTATCAAAAGAGTTTGGCGATCGCCCTGGTAGTGCAAGGAGTAAAATCGCTTAGGAGATTCCAAGACCGTAATTTTCCAGACGGTTGACTGCTGAGTGTTGAGTGTTGAGTGTTGACTGCTGAGTGTTGACTGCTGAGTGTAAACGGGCTTCTCCTCAATAGTTAACTCGAAGGCAGTTTTCACGACAATATACAATGTTTGATGCACATTAGCTTATCTCTATTAATAGTTTGTTTAGGGAACTTTTTTCGAGCAAAGATGATAGTTCTAGGGAGTAATCCCGCAAGTTGAGCTAATAAGTTGTCAGGAATTTTTTTGGCTTCTTCTGCTCCTACCCACTGACCTAATTGATGCAGAATCAAGCAAGCCCGTTCAAGAGGTGACTCCACCTGCAAAATATCCTGTAGCTGTTGAGTGTAAGACATTCGCTGCTGGAATGCCTGCTGGCGTTCTGAATAGATGGTGGACGCACAGAATTTTACAGGCCCAATTACATAAACTGAGGTGCAATTAATGTCAAAACTACTACCCACCGCAGCACCAGGACCAACAAAATCTGCATAAAAAGGTTTTTGTAAAATTATTCCTCCTTGACAGTCACTGCTTAACGATAAGAACTGCCCACTTTTGAAGAAAGAGAGGGGTAAAGAAGTAGGGGCAGACTGGGCTTGATGATTAAGGAACTTGACTAGCTTATCATTCGTAGCATTATGCATATCCAGCACCCAACTAGGAGAGAAGTCATCGGCTATTCGGCTATACTTCTCAGGGTGATGAACTTATGCAAAATTTGCTCAGCGCTGATGCTAGCTGATTCAGAGGACGCTGCAAAAGGGCGATCGCCCTCAAAGCTGATTGCTAAAATGTGAGGTTGGAATTAAATTACTCTTGAATGACGCATTTATAGGTTATTGATGTCTCATTGGGCCTGGTTATCACGCATAACAATGCTTGGATTGGTAGGGACAGCGGCCCTTGCTAGCTTGTTCTTTCCCACACTGGGGTTTAATTCAAGATCGACTAAGCACAACAGCGATCGCCTTCTGGCAACTGCGATCGCCCCAGAGGAAATTAAAGCCTTGAACTTATCCGCCTCCTCACCGCCGACTTCCACAAGCGCACTACCACCAACTCCCACAAGCGCACTACCACCGACTCCGGCAACCTCCGTACCAACAACAACCTCCGCGCCACCAACAGGTAAAACCTCTGCGCCACCGACAGGTAAAACCTCTGCGCCACCGACAGGTAAAACCTCCGCACCACCGACAGGTAAAACCTCTGCGCCACCGACAGCCAAAACTCGACCTAATCGTTCACTCAAGTTAGCAAGTCAGACAAAAGTTCAGAATAGTCCTTTCGATCTCAACAAAAGCCTGATTACCTATTCCCCCTTATTTGCTACTCCTACGTCCTTAGGGATGGTAGCGATTGGTGTGGCAGAGGGAAATTATAATTTAGTTGTCAAAGACAGCATTCTCTACGTACAACAGACTGCAAACTATTTCGGCCATACTGATCCAGGAAACCTATCTTGGGGTCAGGTAGTGAGCAACTACGGGCCATGTAGTGACCAAGGGCGTAGTGGGGGCAATATTAGCTTAGCCGAGCAGATGTGCTTACAGCGATCGCTTTCTCAACTTCCCACCAATCTGGCAGATTTAAACGCAGCTGGGATTAATCCAAACCTAAACCTAGAAGCCGTACTCAACACAGCAGATTTGTACAATCAGGCCAGTCCGATTCACTCTCGCAAATTCCCCAAAGCTTTAGCTATTGCAAAAAGGGGAGGACTTACCGGAACCGAAGCCTATGCTTGGGCAAGAACCGCATCGTTTTATCTCAACTTAAATAATGAGTTGGATATAGAACAGGGTTTAAACCAAGCCACCGGACTGATAGGCATTTGTGCAAGAGAGAGTCGTCCAGTAACTGAGTGGCAATGTGTATACAGTGACCAACTCAGACGAGTAAAAGCGATCGCCTCTGTTTTAGAGAAATATCGGCAAAGAGCGCAACACTTAAGGTAACTAATTGTTGTTTGTTGTTTGTTGTTTGTTGTTTGTTGTTTGTTGTTTGTTGTTTGTTGTTTGTTATTTGTTGTTTGTTATTTGTTGTTTGTTGTTTGTTGCTGGGGAAGGGGGGATTTCAATACAAGCAAAAATATCCAAGTAGTGTGAGCATCTTGCTCACGTACAGCCGTGAGCAAGCTCTCCGGCTGGCACTACTAAATTCACAACAATGGGATGCACCCTTGACAAACAGACTAGTTTTCAACAATCAACAACCCTTCGACACTTCGGCAAAGCTCAGTGCAGGCAAGCTCAGGGCAAGCCAAATAACAAATAACCAACAACAGAGACTATTTTTTAACAAACAACCAACAACCAACAACCAACAACCAACAACAAATTTCAACTTTCGGCATAAACGAAAGCAGGCACCCGCTTATAAGCTGGAGTACCCGATCGCTTTTCAACTCTTGCTTTAAAGATGACATTAACTTCGGGATAGAACATCAAAGCCGCCCCCTGACGCACTGCCCCATAGATAAGCTCAACGTTTTCCATCTTGCCTGCATTGCCTTGAACCGTAACCCGCTGATGTTCTTGCCAACCCACACTTTCTGCATCAGCACGATTCATTAATATGCAATTGCGGTGAGGCATACCCCGATACTGATCATCAATCTTGTAAACCACCGTGTTGTGCTGAGAATAGCTGCGTCCTGTCATTAGTGCCACTACTATCCCCCGTGTTGACTCCGGCACCCCAAAATCTTTAGGTTCTGGCAGCGTCAACTTAGGTAGAGGTGTAACAAACATGGTGGCTTTGCCAGAAGAAGTAGGAAATTTTGGTTCTGTAAAAATACGTCCGCCAATCGTGAATTCCTCTTTCGTCTCATCGATTGTTGCCATCTTCTCAAACCCAGGAATAGTTTGTGCAATGAGTTGCCGCACATACCGAGTATCCTGAAGTTTGCGCCAATCCACCGGATAGTTACCATGAAGGCGGTGAGCTAATTCTGTTAGAAATTCCACTTCAGCAATCAAGTCAGCATTTTTGAGATGGGTTTCTCCTTCATCGTTGAGCCGGACAAAATTATTGCCCGATTCTACTGTAGTTTTATGAGGGTTCTCCAATCGATTTAGTACAGGAATAATAATCGTGTTGTGCTTGGCTAACCCGTGAAAATGACCTAAATTAGGTTTCGTGGCAAGATAGATAATTGTTTCAATCTTTCCTAAAGCACGTTTCGCCTGTGCTGAGTCAGGATTCGCGCCATATAAGTTACCGCCTAAACAGATCAGAGTATCCACTTTACCTGCATCTGCTGCTTCTATTAGGGAACGAGTTTCATAGCCCTGAACGCGACTTAGAGAACGTCCCAATAGTTTTTCTAAGGCTTCCTGAATTTCTTTTTTGAGCTTCACCGTCACGCCCATTGAGCCAAAACCTTGGACATTAGAATGTCCTCGAACGGGCATCACGCCTGCGCCTTCTTTTCCTACGTTGCCTGTGATGAGGGCGGTGTTAGCAATACTGAAAACGTTATCTACACCGTTATCATGTTGGGTAATTCCCATTGCCCAGCCAAAAACAACCCGTTGTGATGTGCCGATGATTGTGGCGGTTGCCTCAATTTCTGCTTGAGAAACTCCACAGGTTTTAGTAATAGTTTCCCAGGAAAGCGATCGCGCTTCTTTAACCACTGCTTCCCAGCCTTCCGTGTGGGCTTGCAGATAATCAAATTTAACTAATCCTTGTTCAATTAGAGACTTCTGAATCCCAACAAACAGTGCTGTATCGCTGCCAGGAATAGGTTGCAGGTACACCGAAGAAATATCGGAGCCAGGTATTAGAGACTTGATGGGGAAAGCAGGAGAGCCAAATTTGACTAACCCGATTTCCATTACAGGGTTAATGACGATGATTTTGCCGCCGCGATCGCGCAGTTTAATCAACTCATTCATCAAACGGGGATGATTGTAAGAAGAATTGGAACCCGCCAGTACCACACAGTCGGCTTTCTTCAAGTTCTCCAAACTCACCACAGAAGTTCGAGTGCCAAACATCTGGCTCAATCCAGTTGTCGAGGGAGCATGGCACAAATCGGAACAATCTGCAAGGTTGTTAGAGCCGAGTGTCCGCATCATCAGTTGCAACAGAAACGCGGCTTCATTGGAAGAACGGCCGGAACTGTAAGAGGCCACTCGTTCAGGGGTTTTGCGGAAGGCAGTTTGGGCGATCGCATAAATCTCATCCCAGGAAATGCGATCGTAGTGAGACTTGCCTTCTCGCAGAATCACAGGAAAACTCAGCCGTCCCAACCTATCTGCTTCCAGAGATGTCAGTTGCTGAAGTTCGTCAACGCTGTGCTGCTCAAACAAGTGATGGGAAACTGGAGGTTTGATTTCAGCAGAGATTGCCTCCACACTCTTCATGCACCGTTGCAGTTTTTCACCCACCTCGTTCGTGAAGCCCCCTTTCTGTCCTCCAGTGCCCCAGGAACAGGACAGACAAGCACTTTTATGGAGCAAAGTCTTCCAGAGTTTTGGGCCTTCAGGAGATAAAGTATGCTCTGCCCAGTACTCAATTACAGGCAAACCCCCGCCAATATCCGGTGTTTTCTCGTTTTTTTCATCAAACGGCGGAGTGGGTTGGACATTCTGCTGGGATTCGGCATCCATGGGGCTTACCTCTAATCTGAAAATAGGGAGTAGGGAGTAGGGAGTAGGGAGTCGGGGAGAAGAGCCATTTTCATCCCTTCTTTGTGAGCTTCCGCTCATGGTGTCTAATCTGAAAATAGGGAGTAGGGAGTAGGGAGTCGGGAGTCGGGGAGAAGAGAAATTTTCATCCCTTCTTTGTGAGCTTCCGCTCATGATGCCCAACTTGAAAATAGCAGAGGGAGAAAATTTTTCATTCCACCAGTGGTGAATGACAACTCAGGACTTACCCATGGACGCCACATATAGTAGGGGTGAACGGCCGTTCACCCCTACATATGGCGGTTCAACAGGAAATTTGCGTAAGTCCTACATATGTAGTATATGTGCGTAAGTCCTGCCTGCTTTGGGG
>DALYIW010000144.1:0-4826 GCA_031970155.1 Coleofasciculaceae cyanobacterium CTOTU46601
ATATTCCATTGCCCCATCCTCTTTTCCCGGTCTACCGATTTTTCTTCCCCGTTGCGAAATATCGCAAGCTTTGGCGTTAGGGTTTATGTCTCCATCGTCGCGGGTGGGTCATTGACCACAACCATTGTACTACGACACAGTGTAAAGCCGTGCTTCTAGCACGGGGTTTCTACCCATTTTTCTGATGAAAACGGATTACCTCATCGTCGGCAGTGGTTTATCGGCATTGGTCTTTGGGGCTTTGATGGCAAACTCTGGTAAGAGTGTGCAAATCCTCGAAGCCCATGAGTATCCTGGGGGCTTCGGTCATACGTTTACGATGGCCAAAAAATATACGTTTAATGCCCAACTTCACTATGTTTGGGATTGCGGGGAAGGTCATACTGTAAATCGGGTTCTCAAAAAACTTGGGTTGGCTCAGGATGTGACCTTTGAACGGTATGATCCGAACGGCTTTGACCATATGCGAATGCCAGGGTATGCGTTGGACATTCCCTCGGAACTGGAAGAACTGATTGAGCGATTGTCCAAGCTGTTTCCTGAAGATAGCGATCGCATTCACAACTTTATCAACGAAGTCCAGAAGACAGCCCAGGGATTAAAGAAACTTTCTCCTCCAATCAAGCCGATTGAATTACTCAAACATTCTGGTGAAGTGTTGTGTGCCATCCAATATCTCAACAGCACGCTTCAGGATGTATTCGACAAATTCAAGCTACCTCAAGCCGCACAAACCCTACTAGCACTGCAATGGCCTGATTTTTTGTTGCCCCCCAATCAGCTTTCATTCTATGCTTGGGTGATTTTGTTCAGAGGATATCAAGAAGGCGCGTTTTACCCAACCCAGCATTTTGAGCATGTAATCAATTCTTTAGTCAAAGTCATTGAATCCCAGGGTGGGCAGGTTCTGCTGAACCATGAAGTCACGAATTTTAGAGTCACAGACACAACTGTTACTGGGGTTCAAGCGATGGATTTGACTACCCATCAAACCCATGAATTCACAGGCGATACAGTCATTTGCAACATTGACCCCAAAAAAGCTGCCAAGATGATTGGGGAAGATAAGTTCTCTAAAACAGTGCGACGGAAACTCAACTATGAGTATTCTGCGTCTAACTATATGGTCTATTGCGTCGTCAAAGACCTTGATTTGCGAGACTATGGCTTTGGCAAGTGGAATACCTTTCATACAGAGCATCAAGATCTCAACGAAGCATTTGCTCAGATGTATGAGAAAAATGACTTTTCCCATCCCAGCTTTGCCATTACAACGCCTACTTTACTAACACAAGCGAGTCGGGACTGCCCAGAAGACTGTCAAATTGTCGAATTTCTAACTGTTGCGAATTACGACTACTTTAAGCAATTGCGAGAAAGCGATCGCAAAGCCTACAACCAGAAAAAGCAGGAAATTCTGGACTCCATCCTAGACGTAGTTGAAAAACACTACGTCCCGAATTTTAGAAAGCACATAGTCTTCAAGATTACTGGTAGTCCTACTACCAATGAACGCTTCTGCTGGTGCCCCAACGGGAATTCCTACGGCTCGACACTCACACCGCGCAACATGGGGCTTGGCCGACTCAATCACGAAACCTCACTCAACAATTTCTATTTCTGCAATGCCTCATCTGGCTACCCAGGCTTTGCTCCAACATTTTGGACAGGGGCGCTGCTGTATCAACGATTATCCGGCGACGTGATTTTAGGCAAAGGTTAAGAGGAAGTGGGGAGTAGGGAGTAGGGAGTAGGGAGTAGGGAGTAGAGAGTGACATATTTGAAAATACAGGATTTTAAATTTTGAAGTCTCGGAGGATTGGGACAAGTTGCCGGACTTCAGCTAGCTAAGAAGAGCAATCCAAATGTTTTTTCTTCTCAATCAGGATTTATCCCAGAGCTTGTACCCATAATCTTTGGCGCAGGTTTTCTTCCCCGACTCCCGACTCCCGATTCCCGACTCCCTGTCTGAAGAGGCTTAATCAAAAACGATCCATCCATAAATTTGGTGGTGAGCTATGAGAATCGCAGTTATTGGAGGCGGAGCCAGTGGTATGGTTACAGCCTACCTACTTGATCAGCAAGGGCATCACGTTACCGTGTTTGAAAGGCAACCTATGTTAGGTGGACATATTCGGACACTTAACAAAAACGTTGCACCCAACCATTCCGAATGTGATGAGATTTTGGAAAATGGGGTACTTGAATTTCCTGTAGCATTTCACAATTTCCTTGCCCTAATGCAAGAGCTAGGAGTTGAATTAGAACCCGTTCCTATTGGTTCAGCTTTGTTTCTTAAGGATGGTCGCCACTTTTTATCGGGGCTGATGATTCAGAAGAATTGTACGGGAATTCAACGCCTGATCGAATATTTACGGCTCGATACTCTCTATGCTCGTTCCGCTGGGTTCTCGGTAAAAATGCGATTTTGTAAAATGCAGGATTTCTACAACCAATCGATGTCTCAGCATCTAAAAGGCTCTTGTATTCGCAATAGTTGGATAAAGTTGCTGACGATGTATAGCTACTCTATGCCCTTTGAATTAATCGATAATTTTCCGGCAGAACTGGCGTTTCCTGCACTGCGAGATTATGTCTTCGTTAACTGGGTCAGGATTAAAGGGGGTGTGTATTCCTATATTGAAAAAATCCTGGAGCGGTTTAAGGGTGAGATTTTGCTTAATGTAGAGATTGCTAACATTTTTAGAAGATCTGATGGTGTGAAAATTGTGCGATCGCATGGCGAAATCCAAGAATTCGATAAAGTCGTTTTTGCCACGCCACCTGACCAGGTAATGAAGCTATTAGCTGACCCAACCGATGCTGAAATTAGACGGTTTTCAGCCTGGAAAGCTAACTATGCAACCACATTGCTCCATACAGATACGTCTATGTATGCCCGATATGGTATACAGCAATCCTCAGAGTTTGATTTCTTTCAGACAGACAGCAGATGGGGCTATAATGCTTACCTCAATAGACTTTGCGGCATCTCTTCACCACGGCAATATAGCCTAGCGTTTCAATTGGATGAGTTGATAGCGAAAGATCAGATCATTCACATTCAGAAACATCACACACCGTTCTATACAGTCGAGTCGTTCCGATACCGAGATGAAGTGGTCGCCACCAATGGGGAGAATAACACATACCATGCAGGAGCTTACCTTGGGGATGGTTTGCATGAAGGTGCTATTACATCTGCCTTTCGAGTCGCTCAATTAATTGGTTAAACTTGACTTTAGCCATCTTTTCAGTTCACCCTATTGAATAGGTTTAGATAATATAGACAATCTAATGAGCAAAGACTTATTAATTGAACAGATAAAAAAGAGAGAAGTTTTTGAAAAAGCGTATGTGTACGCCATATCGTATAGAATTACGCATGATTCATACTGTAACTTCATTGAGATAGATTACTACAGACAAAATAAAGAAAAGTTATTTCAAGAGATTGAATTAGCTCTTGAAAACCCAAACTCATATGAAACAGAAACTGCATTTTCTTTCTATCTGCCAAAATCAGATATGTTCTTCAGAAGGATGATACATACTCCCTTCAAAGACTTAGTGATAAAATTTATGTTTGTGTCTGTCTTAGCTGAATTATTGGATTTTACATTTGTCCATAATTGCTTTTCATATCGCCTTGATAAAAATCTTGAAAAAGATAATAAATTAAAAGCAGCTTTATATAAATATTACTATGAATGTTTTCAAGAATTTATAACTTGGCAATTAGCACAAGTTGACAACAGCACTTGTCTGCTTAAAACCGACATATCATCTTTTTATGATTCCATATCGCACGAATACTTGCTTTCAGCAATTTCAAGACAAATGAATATAGCAAGAGATACACATTTCATGATTTTTTTTGGTAAAACCTTGAAGTTTAAAATCTGCTACTACTCAATTATAGACGGCAGATTAAGCGAAATACATAATAGCCAAGGTATACCGATAGGAAATGAATCAGAGGGGTTTATAGCCAATATATTCCTCAATGAAGCTGATGCAGCATTATTCAACTTGAATATAAACTTTGGAAGATATGTAGATGATTTCCGCATTTTTGCGAAAAGTAAAAGCGAGGCAGTGAAAGCCTTAATAGTATTACAAGAATTTCTATTAAAAATAGGGATGAATTTGAACGTTTCAAAAACCAAGGTTATAGAAGCTCAAGAAGAAATAATTGAATTTATTGAGGAGTCAAAAAAAAGTGAAGTTTATGCAATGCAATTTGAAGAAGAGGAATATAATGAAAGCAATCAAGAAACCAAACTAGATAAGACAGCGATAATTAAAGAAATTGATTCAGAAAAAGTACGTGTACAAGATAAAATATCCAATTACTTAAAGCATCAAACAGTATTTAGAAAGATAGAAGATATTGATAATGAGGATAAAGCAAAACAATTTTGTAAGTTCTTGAATGGAATCCCACTAGGCACAAAACTAGAGCCTCAAATATTTGGTAAGCATATAGAATGGCTTCATCAATTGTCGAAAAGGTATCCAAAGCATTGCAAGCTATATTCTTGGTTGTTTGTAAAGTTTGTCTCTCTAGATTATAGCAATGATGTCCAAATAATTAGTCTTAAATATCTTTTTGCAGTGTTTGACGATGAACTTGTTAATACATTTATCAAGACAAGAATCATTCATCATCTAGTTAAGCCACGAAAGGGAGCATTGACTTATATACAAAGAATAGCAACAAGAAAAAAACTGAAAGATAAAATTATTGAACATATAACTAAGTTAATGGAAATCAGTTGTATAGCATTACAATTGAATTGTATATATGCTTACTATCTGCTTTT
>DALYIW010000144.1:4836-20095 GCA_031970155.1 Coleofasciculaceae cyanobacterium CTOTU46601
AAAGATCATCAAAAATTGCAATATTTTGTATCTAAAAGCTTAAAACGTCCAATACCAGAACCCATCCAAGATGCTGTTTATCAGATTGGAGCTTTATGTTTCAAAGGTTCTTCAATGTTGGTTTCTTTTGAAGAGATTTTGGAAGAGAGTGAAATAAACAATAAATCTGAAAGTTTTATTTGACAGTAAAGTTTACATCTTAAAAGTCAATTTCTGGATCAGGAGATTCATAAATAATAAGAAAGCTTCTTGCTCTTGTTGCCCCAACATACTTGTTGGCAATATCCCAATTATTTGGTATTAATGTTTTGGTCTTTTCAAAGAATAGGACTATAACATCACTTTCAAGTCCCTTATACATCCCTATATTCGACCACAGAATAGTGTTTTTGTTTGCATTAGAGAAGGAATACTGCTTAAGAGGAAAACAATTGATATGTGAATAACCGGAAAGTATGGACTTAGCTGATGGATACATATCAGTTAATATAACAATCTGATCGGGAGAAATTTTCTCATTATCAACTAAATTTAGAATATCTTCTTCTAAAATTTTACGTATATCATGGGTTTCTTTGTATAATCGTTGCACAACATCTTTTCCCACAATTGATGAACTCTTTATTTGATGATTACAGGATACAAATGGCTCCGCATACTTGAAGATTTTGTCAGTGTTGCGACAGTTTTTATCCAAAACGGTTGGGTTTACCTGAAGTGCAAATAAATTTGCATTCTTTGAAAGATTTTGATTGCTGTCTTGAAAAATGTAGAATATTCCATCATTTGGAATCAAGTTACTCAATCTGTCAACTTCCTGATACTCAAAATCTTGCCCTTCATCAACAATGATTGCCGTAAACTCAAGTTTTACCTTGAATTTTTTTGTCTTTACTTCTTCATAGCTAGCAACTAGGCAATAGCCTGATTGAATTTCATGTTGCAATGATGCTGCGAGATATAATGAAAGATTAATAGATTTACAAATTACCAGTGTTGTTATTTTATGTTGACACAACCTTCTAGTTTTTTCTATTGCTAACTGAGTCTTTCCTGAACCAGCACATCCTAGAATTATGCATTTAGAATGATAATACAAGTAATCCAAAATGTTAAACTGCTGCTCGGTTAATTTAAAAATCTCTTGGTGGATATCACCAATATCATTGCCAATATATTTTTTAAATTTAGTACTTGGAGATATAAGGTCAACAATTTTATTTGTCCGATTACTACCTAGTTTAATAACTGTTCCATTGGCGTAGTAACTGAAAATGGAAGAAACCCATTTACTAATGTTGTATAGTTGAGGACGTAAAAGTAATATTTGTTGAGGTGCTTCAGAAGGGAGTCCGTTTATAACCTCATCTACATCAGGGAAAGCCACACATTGTCCAATACAAAAATCTCGTACTGTAAATTCACTATGGTTACTAAGAAAATCTAAAAACTTATACTTAATCACTCTAGCTTGCTCAAATGGAGAGATTTTCATCCTAATTTGGTTCTGATACCAAGTCTTATTGAAAGAATCGTATCTTATCTCTCCTCCTTTAGCCTCTAATATGAGTATTCCTTTATCAGGATGAATAATAATGAAATCAGCTTCTCTATCTTGAACAACATATTTGATGTGCTGCCACCATGCTCCATGAAAAACAATATAATCATCACTCAGGTCTTGTGCAAAAATTTGAAATAGCTTTTTTTCAGCATGGCTCTTTGTTGTTGGCGATAACTTTTCAGGAATCATTCTTGCCATAACCACTCACTTCACCGTTAGCGATCGCTGATCTTGTAGATTGGGTTAACGCTAGAAAACACAATCTCTTCTTCCACTCACAATCTTAACCACTTTCACCATTCCAGCGCTCACTGCCTAATTATCCGATTCCATCCGAGGGAACCCTAGTCAGGCTCTTTTAGGACTAATTTCAAACGCTAATTCAGAACGATAGAAGCACACATCGAATGCCAGGAAGAAATTCATGTGTCCCAAAATTAATGGAGCATTCCTATCTTTTGTCCAAGCAAAAGCTAGCTCTACGGTCGGAAATTGCTCAACTTTTGCCTTCAAAACTAATGCCCGTGCCTCGAATCTAGCCAAATTGCCACCCAATGGAACAGAGAGCCTTTGACGTTCCCAAACTGCGCCCAGTCCTAATCCTATTTCGTAAGGCAATACGTTGACGCTAGAACCAGTGTCCAGCAAGCCTGATACATTTAGAAATTGGTCTTGATAAGTCAGGATTAGCGATAGATAGGGCATTGTACCCAATGCACCGAGTTCTGGATTTACCTGAGTGAATGCAAATCTGACTTGATCAACCATGTGTCGCCGCTTTTTCCTCTGCCAATGCCTTTGCTAAAACAGCAGCAGCTTCAAAAGAATCATATAAGCCTTGACCAGCTGCTGGGCCCTGAGCGTCCAAGGGAACCAAGCCTGATTCTTCCAACAATTCAGCTACCAGGAAATGTAGTAGTAAGAGTTTATCAGAGTGAGATAATTCTTTAAGGAGGGGCGCAAGTTCGGTGAGAGGCATAAGTTAAAGGTTTGATAAATTTAGGTTGCATCTATTTTAGGTTCTTGTTCAGATGAGTTCAAAGGCTGACTTGTTGACTCGCATCACCCAAATTCCTGGTCAGTGTGGAGGTCGTCCCTGTATTCGAGGGATGAGGATTCGAGTCACTGACATCTTAGAAATGTTGGCTGAGAACGTTAATGTTACTGAAATTCTAGATGACTTTCCCGATCTAGAACGTGAAGACATCCAAGCTTGCTTGCTGTTTGCGGCAAAGCGTACTGATTTTCCTCGACTGACCACATGAGTATCTGGGTTGATGCTCAGTTACCATCTACGTTAGCAGGTTAGATTCAGAAGCTTTTTACAAACGTATATTTGTTCCCTTACCCTTACCCTTGACCTCTAGCTAGATTAGAGAGATGAGGTAATGAGGAATCAAAAGCCAGATGCTTCAACCGGAACAGATATTACACGATCGCTATCAACTCAAGCAAAAACTGGGACAGAATGCGGGGCGTCAAACTTGGCTGGCCCAGGATTTGCAAAGCATTCCAGCCGAATCTGTAATTGTCAAACTGCTAGCCTTTGGTGGTGAGGTACAGTGGGACGATCTGAAACTGTTTGAGCGGGAAGCACAGGTTCTAAAACAACTTGATCATCCCCGGATTCCCAAGTATCGGGATTATTTTCACATTGACGATCGCTCACTCTGGTTTGGCCTAGTACAAGAGTATATCCCAAGCTCGTCACTGAAAGAACAACTCAATCAGGGCAAACGCTTCACAACCAAACAAATCCACAAAATTGCTGTAGATGTTCTGAAAATTCTAGAATTTCTGCATCAGCTGAATCCACCTGTATTACATCGCGATATCAAACCTAGCAATCTCCTCTGGGGCGAGGATGAGCAGGTTTATTTAGTAGATTTCGGGGCGGTGCAAGATCGAGCGGCACAAGAAGGCGCAACATTTACGGTGGTAGGAACCTATGGTTACGCACCGATGGAACAGTTTGGCGGCAGGGCAGTACCAGCCTCTGACCTTTATGCCCTGGGCGCAACATTGATTCATTTACTCACACGCACAGCCCCAGGTGATTTACCGCAGCGGAATTTGCGAATTTGTTTTCAGGATCGAGTAAAACTTAAACCTAACATCGTCAGCTGGCTGGAAAAGCTAACAGAACCTGCCCCAGAGCAACGGTTCAAGAGTGCAACTGATGCTCTAGATGCCTTGGAATCAGGCACAGTGAGCCACACAACCACGGACAGCCAGTTAATCAAGCTAGCACCCGTGGCATTCGTTAACAATTCAGGGCAAGGCAATATATTTGATGACTCTGTGCCAGTACCGGATGAAATCAGAGGCTGGAATTGGGGAGCTTTTTTGATGCCTTGGCTGTGGCCGTTCACGAATTGCGTTTGGATTGGACTTTTATCTTTTATGCCTCAAGTTGGGTGGTTGATAGCGATCGCGCTGGGTGCTAAAGGCAATGAGTGGGCGTGGAAAAGCCGAAAATGGCGCAGCATTGAACAGTTTAAAGCTCATCAAAGAGGCTGGACAATTGCTGCGCTTGCTATTGGAATACCCATAGCTTGGATGTATCTAGCACTTCTGGATTAGCTTTAACGACTCAGGTTAACAAGGCATCTTCAACTGTTGGCGAACTCGGCCGTCAGCGGAACTGAGGCGTGAACCAACGTTAACAGAGGGCCTGCCTGCTCAGTGCCATTGACAGCTAGGTCGCTGTGGCACAGGTAAACTCGTTCACCGACACGACCTAACACATCACGCAAAATTCGCTGCAATCGCTGCTCGTCAGCTGCGATCTTATCTTCCTCTGTCCAAGGGCGTCCTGACCATTCCTTGAGAAATAAGGGAGCACCAAACAGGGTGGCAGCGCCGCCTTTGTCCCAGAGGGGAGAACCCGAATCAAGCCAGAAGTGCCAACGATGGAAACGGCGACTAGCACGGTATTGAAAGATAGTTGCCAAAGTCACGGCATTGGCAGAGTTTGGTGTTATACGGCGCACAGGGTAAGGATTGGCGGTAACGGTACCACAACGTAGCAGCTGAATAAATCGACCAATGGTGGTATGAGCTGGAGCATTGTCTCTTGCCTCTAAGGTTGAACGTTGCAGGTTAGCCGATGGGAAGGTTGACAGGTTGGTCAGTTGGGCAGTTGTTTCAACTTGCAAACTTTCCAATTTTCCAACTTTCAACCCTTGACGCAAGCGTCCATCTACTTCCCAGTAGTGTTGTGCGGTTTCCATGAGTTCCCGCAGTGCCGATAGCTGTTCATAGGGCAGGTTGCTGCCATTCCACAAGAATCTCTGAATTGCTCGGTCGAGAACAGCAACGCAGGAGGGGATAAGCCGCTGTTGTTGTTGCTCCCGCTGCACCTCTAACCACTGCACAATCTCCGAGTAAGCAGTTGTAGCCCGATGCCCCAATCGGTCCCAACGAGGAAAAGACTCGACTGGCAGTAAGCGAGGTTGTTCAGGGTCAGGAGAATAGCAGTAATCTGCCAATAAACCTGCTCGCACAGGGTCAATGTGGAGTGTAGCGGCGGTGCCTCGGTGCCCACCCAAAAGTGAAGTGTCTTCCTTAGCAGCAGCAAATTCTTCTGGCTTGCGACTCAGGACAACCAACATTTCAGCAACGGCATCTCGGTCTACTAAACGTCCCAATCCTGGATAAACTAGTGCCAACAGTGTCAGCAAAGCCCGAATCATCGGTGAGCTAATTAGAGGGCGTTGGTCGTTGAGGGGTTCTACAGGTATGCCTTGCTTGGTGAGGATATCTGTTAGAACGTAACGTGCGATCGCATCTAAACCCGGAGCAATCACCGCAATCTCGCCCGGTTGCACTTGTCCAGACTTTACCCCTTCAACAATCATCTGTGCTGTTTGCCGCAGTAGTGCCGCACGAGAGGTAGTTTGAATAGACTGCACCGACTCCGGTAGACTCGTAAGCAACATGGGGTCGCTAATTAATTCCACCGCCATCTCTCTCAATGCACCAGCCAAAGAACCATGGAGTGGCGCATTTAAGGTTACTTGTTGGCAGCGCGATGCCAATCCCTCCAGGTAATGAGGGTCAGCATTTAAACCTAGGCGTACCTTTCCATCAGGATTGTAGGTAAAAGCCCCAACTGCTCCTTGCTCTAATAGGTAGTCAAATAAATCCCGTGCGATCGCTGGATAATCATCTACATCATCCGCCACTACCACTTGATACCGCTGCTTTAAATGCTCCTGATAAGTTGTATCTGGTAACAGTTCGCGCCAATAAAGCTCACAAATAATCCCATAAGTCAGCAATCCCTGCTCTAAACACCAGCGCCGCCAATCTAACAGCAACTGCCCTATAGACTCCCAGAGTTCCGGCGTCCCCTCTTCCTCCAGCATCCCCTCTTGAAGCATGGCAGGAACGTCTTCAATCGCTGTCCCACTCACTGCTGCCAACAGCAACAAATCCAGAATCAGGCGAACTTTTTTATATTCATTCGCTCCCGGTAGCTTTTGACCCCATTTTTCTAACTGTGGGTGCCACATTTCAGTTGCTAACTCTTGCTCAGTTTCTGGGCGTAACCGCAGGGGAAACTGCGCCCTTAGATTCAATCGCCCAATTAACACCGGCCAAAATAGCGTTACCTCATCTTGAAAAAAACCCAAAGGCGTCTTAGCCACAATAGGATACCGCCCCTGGATTGCTGTTGTTAGTCGGTCAGCCAAATCACGTCGATTATCATCATTAGCGGCAAAAATTAAAATACCTGGCGCAATTTGGCGATCGCGACGGCTTTTTCGAGCAACTGAGCCACTTCGTTGGTGTGACACTAACAAGCCCCCTTCCACCCACTGACAAAACTGATCCACCAGGCGAGTCGTCTTGCCACTACGAGTTGACCCAGTTATCCAGAAAGAATCGAAGGTCACAAATTCTCGTCTCCTTAATGTAATTTTTCAATATACTACCTACACTATATTTATAAGTTCTGGTTCTACCTACTTCTAGAAAGCGCCACTAAGACTTGTATCACTTGTAATACTCTTGTTTTGAAACGAACTATCACCATGAATCTAACCAGTATTTTCCGTACGGCTAATCAATGGTTTTCCAACACTCCTGAGAGAGCCTTAGACCAAGCCTACAAAGCAGCTTTAATGATTAAAGCTATTGAAGATGAACACTTTAACGGAAAAAAAATCTCTGCTGATTCTAGTGGTCATAGTGCCAGTGTCATCTCTTATTTTGAAGCTGACTTAAAAAAATATCTCAATATTGTAAAAGTCAGGCTTGCAGAATTTAAACTAACTCGTTCTGTTCTCAGCAGCTCTGACCCACGAACAAGAATTAACACAACTCGTGTAGAAGCCATTAACAATCCGGCTCAATATTATCCTTTAGAAGTTAATGAACAACAATCCATTATTATTGAAAAATTAAACTTTATCGATGAAATAATCAAAAAATATTCAACTCAAGAAGCCAAAGTAAATTCTGCTTCTTTGGTGCCGATATCTCAAAATCAAGCTCGGCAAGTTCTTAAATCTAATTCTAATCAACTTATTACTGAAAATACATCAAGTCAGCCTGACTCTTTAAGAAAAGATATCATCTCAAATAACGGTTCGATCAATGATATTGACACCATAACTGATAAAACTGGTGTATTGCCTCGCTCAATTTTAAGAACATTCAATCGACTCCAGGAAGAATTAGACCCCAAGGCAGAAGAGAACGTTGTTAGAAATTTTCGTAACTCAAAACGGAAGACCTTAATATCTCTTAAGTTTATTTTGACTTTAATCATTGTCCCTATTTTAACTCATCAAATATCCAAAACTTTTCTAATCGGTCCAGTTGTTGAGCATTTTAGAAGTCCGAGTGAAACCGGTGTTTTTTTGAACCTCGATCTTGAAGAAGAAGCTTTTGTGGAGCTGCGAAGATTTGAAGAGGAAATGAAATTTAAAAGTATGCTGGGTTTAGTTCCTAAACTATCTACTGAAGCTAGAGAAAAGGAGATTCAAGAGAAAGCTACTGAACTAGCAGAGGAATATCGAAATAAAGGTACTAATGCTATTAAAAATGTTTTTGCTGACCTGCTATCGCTAGGGGCCTTTGGCTTAGTTATTTTCTTCAGTAAGCAAGAAATCCTGATTTTAAAATCCTTTATGGATGATATAGTCTATGGTCTCAGCGATAGTGCTAAGGCTTTTATCATAATTTTATTTACTGACATGTTCGTGGGCTTTCACTCACCCCACGGCTGGGAAGTGATTCTGTCAGGAGTTTCCCGACATTTAGGCTTACCAGAAAGCGAGGACTTTATATTTTTATTTATTGCGACATTTCCAGTTATTTTGGATTCCGTGTTTAAGTATTGGATTTTCCGCTACCTAAATCGGGTATCTCCTTCTGCGGTGGCTACCTATAAGAACATGAATGAATAATGTTAGTTGTTAGTTGTTGGTTGTTGGTTGTTGGTTGTTGGTTGTTGGTTATTGGTTGTTGGTTATTGGTTGTTGGTCAAAAAATACAAACAACAGTTTGGGATGTTAGTCAAAACGTACAAACAACAAAGAACTAATAGCATTTAGGTTACTAGTTAAAAAACACAAACAACAAACAACAAACAACCATTCGACAAGCTCAGGGCAAGCCAAACAACAAACAACAAACAACAAACAACAAACAACAAACAACACTTAACTCGATAAAAGTTTCAGGCCTTTGCTTGATGCAGACGATCGCGAATTTGTCTCAAACGCTCCTGATTAGTGGTAGAGTCTTGCTGTGTTGGTATGTCTTTGTTCTCAAAGGTAGACCTATCCTCACAAGGAACTCGCTGACCATTAACTGTTTGCAAGCGATCGCAAATATTACTCAGACGCCCTTGACTACAAACAGCGCCTCGTGGTGTCGGTAAGTCTGTATTAGGCCAACCGGGTATATCGCAGCATGGACACACCTCTGGTGGCATTCCCGCCGTCCTTGTGGGTATAGGCATTTCACAACGGGCACAAGGGGATACTTCCCACTCCGGCGTTAGCAGTTCAGCAATCGTTTCGTCAGTACTTTCTAAGTAACAATCACCACTATCTGGAGAGAGAATTTGTTGCCAAACATTTTCAAATTCCTGGCTATAGCGATCGCCTACTATTATCGGTTGTGGTAGCAGGGTTGATTCACCATTGCGAATTACAACTTTTTTGCCTAACTGAAACCAGTAGGCTAGATAGCGTTTAACTTGTTGTTCGGATGCCATGGGGGATATCAAATCTATATGCTAGGTATGAGGCATTAAGTGCCACAACCCAATCCTTGATTAGTGTGAATAATGTCTATGGTAGCGATTGATTAGGCTTTGGTAACGGTGTACCTAGTGCGCTGAGATTGAGAACATGACCACCAGTAACTAAGTAGACTGAGTTAGCAATGATACCAAGCTGGCGAACTAAATTTCCTAGGCGATCGCGAAATACTCTTCCGATAGGGTAAGCCGGAACGACACCCCAGCCAGCCTCCTCCGCTACAAAAATGACAGTACCTAATGTCTCTTCCAGACTATTTAATAAGTCTTGTAAAATTCTCTCCCAAAAGGACGAATCTTGGTCTAAGAAATTAGTTACCCAAGTTCCTAAAGAATCAACCAAAAGACAACAACTGCTCTCAGAATAATTGCGAATCGTTGCTGCTAAATCCACTGGCACCACTAGTGTCGTCCACGAATCTGGGCGTCGCCGCTGATGACGCTCAATCCGGGAAAGCCACTCAATGTCATCTGGATCGGTTTTGGCGGTTGCTACATAAATGACTTGTTTGCCCGTCTGCATCGCTAGCGTTTCTGCCCACTCACTTTTGCCAGACCGCGAGGGTCCAGTCACTAAGATAATGCGATCGGTAGATATTTTAGTATTGGTCATCACAACTGTTAAGCGGTTGAGCAAGCCTAGTACATAGGGCTGTGCGTCTATCTGAGATATTCTAATTGCTTTGGCTGATTGAGAAATGGCCGTTTTTGTCCATCAATACCGTTAAAATGACCAAAAAATTAAAAACTCAACAACTCACAAGATTCATCAGGTACGCTACCCTCATACCAAGGGGTTTTACCGAAATGAAATGAGTTGGTGATTTTGACACAGTGGTATGAGAGAAGCATGAAACCAGAACTGCAACGGATCGAGACAGCACTAGATCAGTTGGCACAAGCCCCAACTGACAGCCAAAAGACATCCGCTACGGTGGGGCAAGCCAACTCTCCTGAAGGCGGTCAACAAGGACGGCACCGAGAGACAAATGGAGCTTCTGTCTCGTTCGCTGTACAAACTTTTCCCGCCCGCAAGCAACAAAACAAGACCCCAACCCTACCCAAATTAAAATCTCCCACCTTCAGCAACCATCGCCACGCTGCTAACCCGGCGCTGGCAATGAACTTGCTGCAAGAAATTCAAGAAGTTGTTGGCGGTTGGCAGAAGGAACTGCAAAAAATCGTGCGACAAGTTCAAGACATCTATATGGAAGGGCCAATTGTTGATGGTTGGCTAGAGTCTCATCCTCGTGAATCTAAAGATGTCGAGGGGGGAGTACGGCCAGCTACAGTCGATAGGCTGATGGACTATGTAGCAGAAGACTTGAATCAACCGGACGCTAAGGTAACTTTAGAAACTCCTCGTACAGGTTACCGCCTCTGTGGACTGGATGAGAATGGTCAGTTTTGGTCACGACCCTGCCCACCCGATCAGGTGCCCACAATTAGTTTAGCGATCGCTCGTCATCAAAAACTACGGCAGCTCTTAAGCCGAAAACAAGACCTAGAAGTTCGTCTTAGCCAGTTGGCGGAAACTCTTATCGTGATGCATGGTCATATAAGTATGGATTAATTATTTGCCCGTTAAGTCCGTGAACATCAAAAAACATAAAATAGCAACCCCTGTATCGGCTGTTCTCCCAGAGACGGATAGGATATGTGGGGTTTTCTGTTCATTGAGAACAACAGGACTTACGCAGAACCTCTACATGTAGGGTGGGCACTGCCCACCTACTACTAGCAGTGAACAGTGCCCACCCTACTACTAGCATTAGCGTTTAAATCAGCAATTTGCGTAAGTCCTGAACAACATACTTGACAGGACTTTCTTTCGAGACACGACTCACGGGTAGGGGCGTATACCTACCTACAGATGCGGAGATGGTCACAAATTGCTGCCACCGTGTACTAGTTTCCTAAGCGATCGCTAATTAATGCCTCAAGGGCTTCCAGATCAAAAAATGGCCTACAACTGGGCTGAAAATCTTGGGTACCAGCTTATCTTAGGATGACTGTGAGGATGTCCCTAAGCGAAACCCTAATACCAAACTGTCTCAAATCCCCTTACGGATGTCATCCCTATGTCAGACCCTCAAATTTCTGCGATCATCTGCACCCACAATCGCGAAGAGTATTTGGGTGCTGCCATTGATAGCGTGCTACAGCAAGATTTTTACAATTATGAAGTGGTGATAGTCGATAATGCCTCGAGCGATCGCACCCGTGATATTGTCGCCCAACGGCTTTCTAACCCTCGACTTAACTATGTTTACGAACCCGTCATCGGTCTCTCTGTCGCTCGCAACACAGGTGCTAAAGAAGCCCTTGCGCCCATTCTTGCTTATATTGATGATGACGCTGTTGCTAGTCCAGGCTGGCTGAAGACAATTTACGATGCCTATGAGAGTAACGAGAAACTTGCGATCGCGGGTGGTAAAGTTACCCTACTGTGGCCTAATGGCTTGACAGTTCCTAAGTGGTTGTCATCAGAACTAGCGGCAAACTTAGGAGCCTATAATCTGGGTAATACCATTGTTTATATCAACAATCCTAGATTGACTCCACGAGGAGTAAATTACTCAATCCGACGGATTTTTTTAGAGCAAGTTGGAGGCTTTAATGTCAATCTAGGTCGTATCGGCAAAAACTTATTATCCAATGAAGAATTGTACATGACAGAACTAGCTCTTCAGGGAGGATGGCAGGTTGCTTATCTACCTGATGCTGTAGTGGCTCATCATGTTGCTCTAGAACGAATGGAACAACGCTGGTTTCTCAGTCGAGGGTGGTGGCAAGGCATTAGCGAGTGTTACCGAGAACAACTTGCCGATCGCGCTGGACCTAAACAGCTATTACGGGGAGGTGAACGCATGGCACGCGGTCTCTACCAATCCCTTAAATACTTCCACAATCCTGCTCTGCGCTTCGATAACCTGGTTTATGCTTACGGACAAATTGGTTATCTAAGTGCAGCAATTAAAGGACTGCTGAAAACACCCGACTCTCATCTATTGTCTAGAGATTTGACGAAAGATGATCGAGGGTTTTAAGCTTTGAATTACATCTTTTTTGAGTCCTATTAATTCTACCTCAATTGGGTCATTAATTGTAGCAAAAAGATGAAAATCTTCTATTAATTTTTTGGCGGTTGAATAATGAACTCTACCCAATTCAAGATTCCTGTCTCAGTTCTGATTCCGGCAAAAAATGAAGAAGCCAATTTACCAGCTTGTCTAGAGAGTGTGAACAGAGCTGATGAAGTGTTTGTTGTAGATTCCCAGAGTAGCGATCGCTCTGTCGAAATTGCCAAAAATTACGATGCGAATGTGGTGCAATTCCACTTCAACGGTCGCTGGCCAAAAAAGAAAAACTGGAGCTTAGAAAATCTCCCATTCCGTCATGAGTGGGTACTAATAGTTGATTGTGACGAGCGCATTACCCCAGAACTTTGGGATGAAATTACTGTTGCTATTCAAAACTCTACCTACGACGGCTATTACATCAATCGTAAAGTTTTCTTTTTAGGTAAATGGATTCGTTTTGGTGGCAAATATCCTGACTGGAATCTACGCCTGTTTAAGCACAAAAAAGGTCGTTACGAAAACCTCAACACTGAAGAAATTCGCAACACAGGTGACAATGAAGTTCACGAACACGTCATTCTTGATGGCACCGCTGGTTACTTAAAAAACGATATGCTGCACATCGATTTTCGGGATATCTATCATTGGCTAGAGCGACATAATCGCTACTCTAACTGGGAAGCTCGCGTATATTTTAATCTGCTCAATGGCATTGATGAATCTGGCACGATTGGAGCAAATCTTTTTGGAGATGCTGTGCAGAGAAAGCGCTTTCTGAAAAAATTCTGGGTGCGGCTACCTTTTAAACCAACACTGCGATTTATTTTGTTTTACATCATCCGGCTGGGCTTTTTAGATGGAAAAGCCGGGTATATTTATGGACGCTTATTAAGTCAGTACGAGTATCAAATTGGCGTTAAATTCTACGAATTACAAAAGTTTGGTGGTCAACTGAATCCTACCGCAACGCTGCCAGTGGTATCTCCTCAGTCTAAAGACAATGATTTACAGGAAGCCTAGATAAGTGTGTCTGCGTAGTTGATCGCGATGTTGCTGTCGCTACAGTAGTGATACCAAATCCAAGCTAAGTACCCCTTGTAGAGTTGAGTTTGCGAAGGTGGACTACTCTAGCGTCACGCCTCGCTGACGCTCCTTCGTCGCGATCGCAACGCTTTCACTAACACTTCGCCTATGTTTAATCTAGCCGCGATTTCCAGTCGTTTGGCTTGCAAAGGGAGTTCTAAAAGCGGGAGCATCCCAATGCAAGCAAGAATATTTAAGTGTGAGCCGGAGAGCTCGCCTGAGTGTACGTGAGATCTCCGGCTCGCACTACCGATTTGCAAAAACGGGATGCACCCCTAAAAGCAGATTTGAAAGAAAAAAATCAATCAAAAAGTAGCTCAAGGTACTTGTTTGAAGGTTCGCCTTACTCATCAAGATCTTGCCGATGCCTGCGGCGCTACCAGAGTGACAATTACTCGACTGCTAGGGAAGCTACAGAAAAAAAGAAAAAAAGAAAGAAAAATTGCATTGGAATCCAAGCATCACATCATCTTCAGAGATATTAACCATTAAGAAAAGCTGTATAAAAACTGTTTTTGCACCCATCAGCGAAATTTTGTCTGATGGGCTACAGAAACCCAGTTTTTAAGCCCCTATTTTCTGGTGTTGTATCAACTTTATAAAGCCGTTAAATCCATGAAACAATCTAAAATAAATGAAACTCCATTAGATGGCCTTGAGTACGGCAAGGAACAATTGGATAGAGGAACTGTCGAAGCCTCAACGCCACAAATTGCAATTCTCGGCGCAGGTATATCGGGTCTTTGTATGGCTATTCAGCTCAAGAAAGCGGGTATTTCCTCCTTCACTATCTACGAGAAATCGAACGGAGTAGGGGGAACGTGGCGCGACAACACATATCCAGGTGCAGGCTGTGACGTACCTTCACATCTTTATTCATTTTCTTTTGAGTCTAAAGCCGACTGGTCCCGAAAGTATGCCGAACAACCGGAAATTCTGCAATATCTAGAGCAATGTGCTCAAAAGTATGGAATAGTTCCCCATATTCAGTTCAACACCCAAATTGTGGATGCACGCTTCAATGATACGGAAGGAGTGTGGCGACTGAACACAGGTGCAGGAGAGGAGATTAGAGTAAACATACTTATCAGCGGCTGTGGGCAGCTGAATCGGCCTCACTACCCAAACATTCCTGGTCTCAATGCCTTCGAGGGCACGAAGTTTCACTCGGCACGTTGGAACCATCAGCATGATTTAGCTGGCAAAAACGTAGCGGTGATTGGAAATGGTGCCAGCGCCATCCAGTTTATCCCGCATATCGCACCTAAAACAAAAAAGCTGTATGTCTTTCAACGAAGCGCGAACTGGATGATACCAAAAGCAGATCGCGAATACACCCACTTTGAACAGTGGATTTTTAGACAGTTTCCAGTACTAGCCCGTTTGTACCGTAATTTCTTGTATTTGCAGCTGGAAAAAAATTTCTTTGCCTTTTTCAAAGGTAGCCGCTATGGCAAGCAGGTTGAGAATTCCACCGAACAACTGCTTAGCCAGGTTTCAGATCCGCATCTGAAAGAAGTGTTGCGGCCTGACTATTCTGTTGGCTGTAAGAGGATCTTAATATCCAACGATTTTTATAGATCACTCCAGAATCCGAACGTAGAGGTAGTAACAACTTCCATCAAGCAGGTGACTCGTGACGGGATTATAACTAGTGATGACCAGTCGCGTCCTATTGACACAATCATCTTTGCCACAGGATTTGAGGCGACAACTTTCTTGACCCCGATGAAAGTTGAAGGTCTTTCAAACCTAAGCTTGGAAACCGCTTGGAAAGAGGGCGCTCAGGCTCATCTCGGCGTCACTGTGTCTGGTTTTCCCAACTTCTTCATGTTGTACGGACCAAACACCAACCTGGGGCACAACTCCATCATCTTTATGATTGAATGTCAGGTTAGCTACGTCGTGCAATGCATTCAAAAACTCATTGACCGCAACCTCTTGTACCTTGATGTTAGGCAAGAAACGATGGATCGCTACAATAAAGAGCTTCAGGAAAACATTAAAAAGTCGGTATGGGACGCTGGTTGTAAAAGTTGGTACAAAACAGAAACAGGCAAGGTTACAACTAACTGGCCTAGTTTCAGTGTGCAGTATTGGTGGCGAACCAGGCAGCCTAATTTCACTCAATACTATCAGCGCCCACGTTTCTAACGAGGTCACTCTTAAGGATGAAGGATGAATGTGCCAATAGTCCCATAAATAATGGTGCTTGAAATATTGAAGATTTCTTTTTCTTCATCAATAAAT
>DALYIW010000145.1:0-4540 GCA_031970155.1 Coleofasciculaceae cyanobacterium CTOTU46601
TCAACTCTGCCGGAAGTGTTTTCACATTAGCGTTAGGTGTAACAACAGAACGCTCTGCTCCTAAAGTGGCATCGGGTATAATCTGAGCCGAGGCGGGATTTTGAGAAAGGGCGATAGCGAAGCATCCCGTTAGGCTTATCCCCCCACTGATTGCCAAAGCCCTAACTAGCCCCAACTGCCAGCCCCAACTTTTCCAGCCTTGAGTCATTCCAGAAGTTTCCTCCTTAAAAGCGCTAGTGGGATGACCAATGCTGCCCACCGAGACGATTTGCTCTCTCAAGATAATATGGGAAGCACCACCGGAAGTACAAAGAAATATTTTCAGGACTTACGCTTTCTTGATCTTTGAACCACCATCTGTAGGGGCGAACGGCCGTTCGCCCCTACCCTATGTCGTGTCTGTGCGTAAATCCTGATTTTTTATAGAGGTTCTCAATTGGGTTGAACACAATTCTTGTAGGGGTTTTGGTATCGTGCCCTTACCGTGTGCTACTCATGCGATCGACTCACTGGGTAGTAGCTTGGGAACCTTGACAAGACGGGAAGGTTAGCCAAGGGTTCTGGGGTGTGACAGTAGGCGCTTGTGCTGTCAGGATTACCTGTCCATTGGGGCCAATTACCCAGCCTTGGGCTTCTACCAGTTGCTGGGGTGTGGTGCTGGTGGGATTGGCAGTAGAGTCGGTGCGATCGCGTTTCTCTCCCTCAGAATTGATACTAATCCAATCAGCCGTTACAGAATCACCTCTAAGGGGTTCATTAGGGCTAGGCGGCAAACCCCCACGACCTGTAACAGTAAAACTGCTTTGCTGTGCTGTCCCACCAGGACTACAACGTCGATCAATCAACCCTTCAGCATCTACCAAGTCAGAAGGCAACTGGGTTAATCCTCGTGTCAGGTCAATAGTAGGCAGGGTGACTGTCCCACTAGTTCCGCTTCCTGTTGCTTCAGCTGAGATATCGACCCGACCATTGCCTCGAAATGGAGAGAAATCACCAGGATTACGACCCACCGCTACCGCGCTACCACTGGAGAACAGGTCAGCTAGAAATGCTGGAGAGTTAATCGTAATATCGCCTCCCCGTCCGTCAAACGCATTTGCCAGAATGTCGCTGTCTTCTAAAGCGATGAAGACTGTGGAGTTAATATTGATATTGCCGCCGCCACCCGTGCTATCAAAGACGCTAGTGCTGACCAGACTGCTGTTGCGGAGGCGGATATCGCTAGCCTCGATGTTTACACTACCACCCCCAGATTGAGTCGAGGTCGCAGAAATAATGCCACCACTCGATCGCAAATTATCCTTAATATTGACAGAGATATCTCCTGCCCTACCCTGTCCTTCACTGCGGCTAGTGATACTTCCACCATCGGTAAGGTCGAGAGAGTCCGCTTGCACTTGAACGCCTCCAGCATTACCAGTCTGAGACCTCCCCTCGACGGCAGTAGTCACCTGTGCCCCGTCTCGGATAATTAAGTTCTTAGTCGTTAAATTGACGCCGCCGCTATTGGCATCGCCTGCCCACAGATTAAAATCTACATTGGCTGGCGGACGACTAAAGGCAGATATAGCAGTGGGCGTAATACCAGAAGGTGATTTTCCACTTAACTCTATGGACTCTGAAGCATTCACAGTGACAGTACCCCCCTGATTTAAACCAGCCGTACCAGCTTCTACTCGTCCTCCACCTTGAGCAGTGAATGTCCTAGTATTAACTGTCAAGTCTCCAGCACGTCCAGTACCAGCAGCTGCAGTAACTAAGCTGCCTCCATTGAGTTCTACAGAGTTAGAGGCATTAACTGCTAAATTTCCTCCTCGCCCGCTACTTTCAGGAAAAACACCAGTGGAAACTTCTCCTCCATTGAGGACAGATAAGTTTCTAGTTTCAAGGGTCAAATTTCCCCCGTCGCCACTGCCATAAGTCTCGGTAGCAAGTTTACTGCCATCTACTGCGATCGCATCCCTTGCACGTACAGTTAAAGTCCCAGCATTGCCAGAAGCATTAGGTGTAACAACAGTCAAGACTTCTCCTGCATTGAGGATCGATAACTTTCCGGTTTCTATAGTCAGGTCTCCGCCATTGCCGCTGCCAAAAGTATTAGCAGAAAGCCTACTACTATCTACAACTTCCACTGAATCAGCGGCGCGTACAGTAAGGTCGCCAGCATCGCCAGCGCCAAAAGTATCGGTAATCACAAAAGAGTTATCAATGGTCAGTTTTCCTGTCTCGATGTAGAGATTACCTGCAATTCCTTGTGTAGAGGATGTAAAGACCTTACTTTGATTAACTACATTCATCGAGTCTGTGGCTACGACTGATAAGTCTCCAGCATTTCCTTGACCAAAAGCGGCAGTGGCAAGTTCTCCATTGTTCATATCTAAGCGTTTTGTGCTAATAGATAGATTGCCGCCATCTCCTGCGCCCGTAGAACCTGTAGTGATAAGACCCTGGTTGCTGATATTTACCGAGTCTGTGGCGGCGATCGCTAAGTCTCCAGCCTTCCCTGTACCAAAAGAATTAGTACCCACTACTGAGCCAGGGTCGCTAACATTCAACTGCCTTGTGCTGATGGATATGTTGCCGCTGTCTCCTGCACCTGTAGAGGCTGTGGTGACACTACCTTGATTGCTGACATTTATCGAATCCGTGGCGGTGATTGATAGATCTCCAGCATTCCCCGCACCACTAAAAGTCGTTAGAAATGTTTCTTCTCCGCTAACATTGAGTTGTCCTGTGAAAATGGACAGGTTGCCGCTGTCTCCTTGTAAGGAAGAGGTAGTAACACCGCCCTTGGCAACACTTATAGAGTCTGTCGCTGTAATTGATAAGTCTCCAGCCTTACCCGTACCATAAGAAATAGTTTGGATTTCTCCTCCATTATTAACATTTAACTGTCTTGTGTTAACAAACAGGTTGCCTCCGTCTCCTGTGCCTTGAGAGCCTGTAGAGATAATACTTTGACTCACGCTCATTGAGTCTGTGGCAGTGATTGATAAGTCTCCGGCATTCCCTGTACTAAAAGAAGCAGTTTGGACTGTTCCACCAGCTGTGAGTTCAAAAGTATTGGCAGTAATCGCGATCTGACCGCCTTCACTAGCATTAGCGGTTGAGGCACTCACCAATGCACCATCCGCTATGCGGAAAGCACCAGTATTAACTGTAATATTTCCTGCTTGACCGCTTGAATCTATTTCAGAATTCGTATATACCCCGCTAGGTAAGCCATATAGAGGGTTAAATCCAGATAAATTAACAGCATTAGAAGCAGAAATCTGGATATTTCCGCTATTTCCTTCAGCTCCTGTCATTACCTGAGTTGAGATGACACCGCCATTGGTAAGCGATACAGAGTCATTAACTTGTACCAATATGCTTCCAGCGTTCCCCTGTCCATTGATAATAGATTGAATGCCAGCTGTGCCGTCTATAGAAATCGACCCTGCCTGGATATTGATATTGCCGCCATTACCCACAGCCTGAGGATCTACACCAGTGTCAATCAAACTGGGTTGTCCCCCGTAATTTGTTTGGGCAAGCGTGACGCGATCGCGCACACTAATATTCACGTTCCCAGCATTTCCCCGTCCATCTGAGCGAACTGAACTGGACAGTTGACTGCCGTTAGTTAAGGAAAGTGACCCTGCCTGGATGTTGATATCGCCACCGCTACCGACTCCTGTAGAGTCTACATAAGTGAAAATGAAGCTACTCTCTGCAAAAGAGAGGGCATTACGAACATTGATATTTACATTTCCAGCATTCCCTTGCCCAAAGGTGATGGCAGCTAGTTGAACGCCACCAGTCATGAAAAACGATCGGTTGGCCAAGAGAGTAATATCACCAGCATTGCCTGTAGCAGAATTGGCAGAGATCGCTCCACGGGGAGGAATTACAATATCGTCCCGCGAGTCAACAACAATTGAGCCACTGTCACCTAAGAAGATAGGGAAAGGACTGTTAGTGTCATTGCCTGTACGAACTCGTGTAATTTGAATGTTGCCACTAAGTGCTGTGTTGGGTTGAAACTGGTTCGTTAGAAAGACAAGACCATTGGGAGCACTGAACGCAATATTGCCTATAGTGATATTTGCACTCGTTGGAGTTCCAGGAGTAGGAGTGCCAAAGAAGCCAGTTGTTCCAGCCCGAACATCTAGAGTCGGTCTAGTCGTACCACTAATCGCCAAGGTAGTTCCATTCGATAGCGTTACAGAACTATCGTTAAACGTTCCACTAGGGGCATTAATCGTCACAGTACCAGGAATGTTGACACTACCCCCTGCTAAAATTTGCAATGAGGCTCCTGTATAATTATTCAGAGTAAAATTTCCCGCCACCTCAAATACTGGGTCATTGGGACTTTCTAGATTTCCGAGACTGCCATCAAGCTGTTCAACCCGAAAATTACTACTACTTTGATAGTAAGCATCGCCTCCCACAGTGTTGGCACTTCGCAACACCATATCCCCACCCGAAAAAAAGCCGCTTTCTGGATGATTTAAGGCAAAAATATCTACTACTTGATTCCCCTGAACCAGCAACT
>DALYIW010000145.1:4642-18872 GCA_031970155.1 Coleofasciculaceae cyanobacterium CTOTU46601
CAGCTGCTAACGTCAAATCTTTGCCAACGGCTAAATTACCAGCATTAGCGATCGCTGCTTTTGGTTGATTGGTTCCATACTGCAATCCTGGAGTCACCTTAATTGTCAGCAATGGTGGTGAGTCGGGATTATTAGCACTGAACTGGTAGCCATTCCCAAATACCAGAGAGTTAGCTGTACTTCCAACAAATGAACCTGCAATATCTAACCTGGCATTGGGCCCAAAAATGATGCCATTGGGATTAAGCAAAAACAAATTTGCTCCACCGTCTACACCCAGCGTGCCAAAAATCTTCGAGAGGTTATTACCTGTTACCCGCCCCAGAATATTCTCAATCCCTGCGGGATTAGCAAAATAAACCCGTTGTCCATTTCCTACATTAAATTCCTGAAAACTATGGAACAGGTTTGTCCCTCGCAGCGCCCCACCCTCAATCAACTCAGCAGGAAGTGTTCTAACATTGGCGTTGGGTGTAACAACAGAACGCTCTGCCCCTAAAGTGGCATCGGGTATAATCTGAGCCGAGGCGCGAGTTCCAGAAAGAGTGAGTGCTAAGCATCCCGTTAGGCTTATCCCCCCACTGATTGCCAAAGCCCTAACTAGCCCCAACTGCCAACCCCGATTTTTCCAGTCTTGAGTCATTCCAGAAGTTTCCTCCCCAAAAGCGTTAGTAGAATTACAACCGAAGTGTTATTTGTTGTTGGTTGTTTGTTTATTGGTTGTTTGTATATACAGAATCTTGCAGCATTCTCAACAGGTGACAAAACCCGCCCGGAGTTCAAACTCCGGCGTCATAGCTCAAGTCCATTAAAACTGAGATGTTGCACCCTTCTCAAGTTCGCCCCACAATCCGCCTTGAACTCAAGTTCAAGGCTCATAGCCCAAGTCCATTAAAATGAACTGAAATCCTTGTTCTATAAGCTTTTAGTTCTCTTGAGAGGACTTTAGCTACTCGCTGTGGGAATTAATTCCCTGGCGGGTAGGCAACAGGTGAAAAATCTAAGTGTACTCACATCTTGAGCCTAAAAAGCGGGGGACGGGCAAGATGCCAATCCCACAAGAAAAATCAATCTTTTGTGGAGCAAGAATCTTGCCTCTGCAAAATCTGAGTATAAACGCTCTCCAAACAAACAACAAACAACAAACAACAAACTTACATCTTCATTGTTGTAACTGTGATGATTTTTTCTTCTGGATTGAGTTTAGAAATGCGATCGCCTGTCCCATCTTTCCCCCACAACTTGACAGAATCTGACCGTAAACTCACTACTCGTTCGGCACTAGTCAAAAGCACAACTTCAGACGTTGGTAAAGCTGGTACCATTCCCAGCAAACTATCTGTAGACGAATTAAACTGTAGTGCCTGAGTCCCAAGATCACCGCGATTCACCCGTCTAATCGAACTAACTGGCAGGCGCTTCGTGTATCCTTGCTCAGTCACCAGCAAAAGATTGTCATCCACAGAAAGCGTCACACAACTAATCACCTTTTCCCGACGCCGCAGCCGCAAGGCTTGATTCCCTTGAGCAGTACGTCCCATCACTGGCAATTGTTCGTCATTGATTTCAAAGCGCAAAATCCGCCCACTACTGGTTCCCAATATCAATTGTTCGCTAGTTTGAGCAAAACAAACATACTCCAAGCAATCATCATCCTTGAACTTAATTAGAGTCGTCCCGCGCATCGTGAGGTTAGTCAATTCTGAACAAGGTAAGCGCTTAATTTTGCCCTGTTGAGTGAGCAAAATCAGTGTGAAGTTTTCTGGAGTATCAGGCAGCATAAAGTGCGCTACCACTGTTTCTGATTGCGCGACATCGGGTAGCAAACTTATTAAAGGTGTTCCATTCTTGCGTCCAGCAGCTGGTGGAATATCTCGAACTTTAATAGGGTAAGTTTTGCCACCGCTTGTGACTACCACTAGTTCTGCTTGTGTAACTGTGACTTGAGTCTGAACAACCAAATCATTTCCTATCTTGCGAGTTCGGGTTGATTTTTGCTCTGTCGTAGGCCGCAGCCGTTGAACATGCCCCTGGTGAGTAAATTCTAGAACTGTCTCTTCTTCGTCAGGTGAGAGCTCAGGAATCAAAGGTAAGGATTGATTGGAGTTTTTCTTACTCCTGCTTTTCCCCACCTCCTGACTCTTAACCTCTGACTCCTGATTTTTGACTCCTGATTTTTGACTCCTGACTTCTGACTTCTGACTCCTGCCTCCTGACTCCTGACTCCTAACTTCTGTCTCCTTAGCTTTCGCTACTTTGGTGTCAATTTTGGTACGACGAGGATCGGCATACTTGCGTTTGAGCGATCGCAAATCTTTCTTCAACGCCTTTAGCAACTCATTTCGGTCACTTAGTAACCGCCGCAGCTGCTCAATTTGCGCCATTAGCTCATCACACTCTGTCTTTAATTTTTGCCGTTCTAATCCCGTAAGGCGTCGCAGAGGCATACCTAAGATGGCATCAGCTTGAATCTCGCTAATGTTTAACTGATTTTGTAGAGATATCTTCGCCGTCGTGCCATCCGGGGCGTTTCTCAGAATTTCAATCACGACATCTAACTGGTTTAAGGACGCCAGTAACCCTTCAACAATGTGAAGGCGTTGTTCGTTTTGGTCTAGCTGGTAAGTATATTGCCGGGTGAGGGTCTGTTCTCGAAACTTCAAGAATTCCTCTAACAACTCCCGCAGAGTCAGCTGACGCGGCAGTCCGTTCACTAAAGCCAGCATAATCGCGCCGAAGTTGCTTTCTAGCGCAGTTTGCTTGTACAGCTGTTTAAGAACATTATTCGGCTGAATCTCTCGTTTGAGTTCTATAACTACGCGCATTCCAGAGCGATCGCTTTCATCTCGTAAGTCCGCAATCCCTTCTATGCGCCCCTGGTTAACCAGTTCAGCTACCTTCTCAATCCAGCCAGCCTTATTCACCTGATAAGGCAACTCTGTGACAATAATCGCTTGACGCCGATGACGCCCTCTACTGCCCTGAATCTCCTCAATTTGAGTGATGCCCCGTACAACGATACCGCCACGCCCAGTACTGTAGGCTTCTCGAATCCCTGATGTCTCGACAATTTTGCCTCCGGTGGGAAAATCTGGCCCTGGAATTAGTTGCCACAATTTCTCGTCTTCTAAATCTGGACGATCAATCAAAGCAATCAGACCATCGACTACCTCTCCTAAGTTGTGAGGAGGTATATTAGTGGCCATACCCACAGCAATACCAGAGCAACCATTAAGCAATAACACTGGCAGCTGAGCTGGTAGTACCACTGGCTCTTGCTGGGAGTTATCAAAGTTGTCGGTAAAATCAACGGTTTCCTCGCCAATTTCTGAAAGTAGGGCTTCATTGCTGATCGGAGACAATCGCGTTTCGGTGTAACGCATTGCTGCGGGTGGGTCATTATCCACCGAACCAAAGTTCCCATGACCAGCAAGAAGAGGATAACGGCTGGAAAAGTCCTGGACTAGCCGCACTAGCGCGTCATAAACCGATTGGTCACCGTGGGGGTGATATTTTCCTAAAACGTCCCCAACCACACGGGCGCACTTGCGGTAAGGTCGATCAGGAGTCAGACCTAATTCGTGCATCGCATACAAGATACGTCGATGAACAGGCTTGAGGCCGTCGCGAACGTCGGGTAACGCCCGTCCCACGATGACACTCATGGCATATTCAAGATAAGACTGCTGCATCTCCGCGTGTAATGCTGTGGGGATGACCTGACCAGTCGCCAGCAGGTTCAGTTGTTTTGCCATGAGTTGAAGTTCCCTAAATTTATAACCAAAATGTGATGACGAATCGTCTTTTTGATGGCAACATTACAAAGTCCCTGTCAGACTTATATCAAATCGCATTTTTTTGCTTTTTTGCAAAAGACGACTTTCTGTTGATGCAACGCCCATGAAAACCGTTCTGATTGTAGAAGACGATCCAATTAACGCTCGTGTTTTTTCTAAGATTCTCATCAAGAGGGGCGGCTTAGATGTAAAGCATACCGAAGATGTGGAAGAGGTTATGCAAATTGCCCAGTCTGGAGCAGCTGACATTATCTTGATGGATGTTTCCCTAGCCCACAGCGTCTACCGGGGTAAAGCCGTAGACGGTATTAAGATTACACAGATGTTGAAAGCTGACGCCCAAACATCTAATCTACCGATTATTTTGGTTACGGCTCACGCGATGGAGGGCGATCGCGAAAACTTCCTCAAGCAGAGTGGTGCTGATGGCTACATCTCTAAACCAGTTGTTGACCATCAACAGTTTGTGGATCAAATTATGGCACTACTACCAAAAGATACATAATACTGTTGTCCCACGTCGCCTATTTCTATAAGGTCGGTGGTGGTATCAATCCTCTCCTATTCAGCTAGGGTTGCCGATGAACTGAGCATCGGTCTACGTACATATGTACTACTCTATGGGAATTTCAGCAAGACCTGGTAGACTACCAACTTTAAATTGAGGGGTTGAGAGGACACAAGGGTGACAAGGGGAAATTGCCTTGACATTTACCCCTTAAATCTATCTTGAGGCTCTACTGGAGGACACGGAAAAATTTCTGAAGGGACTTTTTCAGACTTGCTGTGGAGAGTCCCTATAAAATCCGCATGGGCTATAGGTCATACCACTGGGTTTGATTGCTGTCCCATTTTAAAACCTGAAATGAACCAGTAATGAGACTTTTTCAATCCACAGTTCACTAATAGTACCAGCAGGACGCTCTGGTGAGCGACAACGACAAGAAGGAATTATATTTAGCACTTACGCATTGGAACGAAAAATCTGGGATTTCGGGAGTCGGGAGTCGGGAGTCAGGGAAAGTTTTATTAAATTCCAACTCTCCACTCCCTATGTGCTACTCCTGTGCGTAAGCCTGATATCTACAGAGCAAAAGCGTGGTTTTACCGAGGGGCGTTCTCTCCTGAGGTGGGTTGTTCTTGACTTCGGGCAAGGGTGGCTTGAATTCTAGGAATTTCGAGAAACTTTTTCGTATCCGAAAGCAGCCGATCGCCCCAAAGATTTTCCTTGAGAAACTTCAGATCACCGTAGCGACTGTCTATCCGGATGGCGGCTTCTCCCATGGAGATTGCCTTTTCTTGATCGCCTTTGGCATACAAGGCGACAGCCGATGCTAACTTGGGTTCTGCGGCTTCGTTGTCAATAGCGATCGCGGCTTGCCACTTGGCGATTGCACCAGCAACATCACCCTGTTCGTACTTCACCAATCCAATGTTGTTGATGGCTGGCCAGAAGTTTTTTTCCTTAGCTACAGCTTTTTCATATTGAGCGATCGCTTTAGGAAATTGCTTGAGCATGTAATAGGAGTTGCCTAAATCAAACAAAGCTTCTGGAACACCAGGTTTTAGCTTCAATCCCTCTTCCAATTGTGTGACAGCTGTGGTATAATCCCCTTTTTGAAAGTAAGCCGAACCCAAAGTGAAGAAAATTCCGGCCTCTTTTGGGTCAAGGGATTTAGCCCTCTGCAAAGCCTGAATACCCTTATCTAACTCTTTATTCTGAACATACAGAGTCCCCAAGATAAACCAAGTTTGAAACTTCTTAGGGGCAAGTTGAGACGCCAACTCGGCTCTAGGCAGTGCCAGCTCATATTGCTGAAAGCGCACTAATTGCACCGCATCTTGGGCTAGATTCAAGCCTTGCTGCTCTAATTGCTTTGAATCTAGCTGCAAGGTGTAGGGCACAAGTGCCTGTCCCGAAACCGGTGCTTGCACACTTAGTAAACCTAGGAGAGCAAAGATAGAAAATAACGGAATATGCTTGGGCACGGTGCAGCCTCAAAAGACAACTAGGAAGGAATCTTCAGCTAAGTTAGCGCATAATTGATGCGATCGTTGCATAAATCTTAACGAAAAATCTGCCTTAAGTAGAAACGAGATAGAAAGATGGGTCAGTCGGAAGGATGAGGGATGAGGGATGAGAGACGATAGCGCAGCGGGGCGTTAGTCCGGGATGACGAGCGTTGTTCTGTTCGACGGTGCGTAGCGTTGGGATGAAGATGTTTTATCAATTACAGCCTTAGTTTTGGTCAACGTAAAATCAAGCTTCTCTACTTAGCGTGAGGGCAGACCAAGCAGATTATCAGGACTTACGCAGAACTTCTACATGTAGGTGGGCAGTGCCCACCCTACTACTAGCAGTAGCGTTTAAATCAGCAATTTGCGTAAGTCCTGGCTATGACAAAAGTCATACAGACATCTAGTACTTTAGTCCTACTTAATCGGGGAAGTTCGATTCATGTGAACCGACTAGACCAACTTCTAAAATTGGAGTGGTGAAACCTAATACAAATTCTTTTCTAGAAATGTGCGAAGCCTACCTCCAGAACTTACGTAAATTGACCCGTCGGCAACGCAGGTGGGTCAAGGCTTTAGCTTCGACAGGCTCAGCTGCCGCGAAGCTGAAGCCTTGACCTTTGAACTACCATCTGTAGGGGCGTATAGCTATAAACATTTACCATAAGTCGTGTATCGAGCGTAAGTCCTGACCTCTTTTTTTTCGGAATTCCCTACAGCCAGCGATCGGTGGCAGCGAAGAAGCGGTTCAATCCCTACGGTTAGTATGGACAAAGAAGGGCAAATATGCGGACGGATAGGATGAAAGCCTTGTCATGTATGGGAGTGACAGCCTCTAAACTAATTGAACTTTTACAAGAAAACCACGGCTAGACCAATGAATTCCCTTTCCTAGTGATGCCTGAGTTGCTGTGCATCTAAAAAATTGCGGAACTTGATTAATTTTGTGCGTAAGAAATTTTAGAGGTTTTGCCATACCACCTCTGCTTTCCTCTCACTTTGGCCTCAAATTCCATGCGTAACAGCTTATTTCTTTTTCTAATACCTCACTTAAAAACCTCACCCATGGAACTTCCACTGCTCGGTAAAGTCAAACGACCTCTTCCTGTGTTGATGGGGTTGATGGCAACAGGCATTGTGCTCGTGGGTAGTGGGACTTTTTTGGCGATCGCTCCCAAAAAACCCAAAATTGATCTCGCTAAACTGACAGTACCCGTGCAATCGCAAAATCTCACCGTGCGAATCAACGCTAATGGCACTGTTCAGCCTATTCAAAGTGTTAACCTCAGCCCTAAAACGTCTGGCCGTTTGGCAAAGCTATTTGTGGAACAGGGAGATCAGTTACAGCAGGGACAAAAAGTAGCACAAATGGAAAATGCCGATCTTCTGGCGCAGCTTGCCAAAGCTCAAGCAGACTTAAACCAAGCTCAAGCGCGTCTAGCAGAATCAAAAGCTGGCAGTCGCCAAGAAGAGATTGATCAGGCTCAAGCTCGCCTAGATCAAGCCAAAGCCAATTTAGACGCCGCCCTTGCCAAGAAACCTAAAGAAATTGACCAAGCCAAAGCACAAGTCGAAGCAGCAAAAGCACGGGTAAATTTGGCACAGACACGAGCACAGAGGTATAGAAATTTAGCTGCTCAAGGAGCCGTGACGCTAGATCAGCGGGATGAAGCCTTAACCGAAGAGCGTAATGCCGGGGCTGCACTCAATGAAGCGCAAAAACGCTTAGATCAACAAACCACTACAGAAACTCCAGAAATTGCCCAGCTTAAAGCCGCTGAGGCACAAGCACGCATAGCATTGCAGCAGTTACGTAATGGTAATCGTCCAGAACAAATTAACCAGCTTCAAGGCGCTGTTGACGCGGCTAAAGCACAGGTACAAGCCATACAAGTCCAGCTCAACGACACGGTGATTCGTGCTCCATTTTCTGGAATTGTGACGCAGAGATACGCCACCCAAGGCGCTTTTGTTACCCCAACAACATCAGCTTCCAATACAGCTTCAGCAACCTCGACATCAATCATTGCTCTTGCCAAAGGTTTAGAAATTCTCGCCAAGGTTCCAGAGGCTGATATAGGACAAATCAAACCTGGACAGCAGGTAGAGATTGTAGCAGATGCCTTTCGCGACAAAGTGTTCAAAGGTCGCGTGCAGCGAGTAGCACCGGAAGCCGTAGAAGACCAAAACGTTACCTCTTTTGAGGTGCGAGTAGCGCTTGTAACAGGTCAAAAAGAACTGCGTTCAGGAATGAATGTTGATCTAACATTTTTGGGTGAACAGGTGAATAATGCTCTAGTCGTTCCCATCGTGTCGATCGTCACCAAAGAAGGCGAAACAGGCGTCATGGTGCCTGATCAAGATAATAAACCAAAGTTCCAGCCTGTAACGATTGGTTCGACATTCCAAAACCAAACTCAAATTCTGAATGGTTTGAAACCCGGTCAAAGGGTATTCATTGATTTACCAAAAGACTTTAATAGAAAGGATAAACAGGAAAATAAAAAGTGATGTTGTTTACTAGTTATTAGTTGTTGATTATTAGTCAAACAACAAACAACAAACAACAAACAACAAAATGGACATTATAGAAAGTATTAAAATGGCGGCTACCACGCTAGTTGCTAACAAACTGCGTAGTAGCTTAACAATGCTGGGCATTATTATTGGCAATGCTTCAGTTATCTCGATGGTGGGCATCGGAGAAGGTGCCCAGAAACTGGCAGCTGAGCAGTTTGAATCTCTAGGCCCTAACCTCCTGTTTGTTGCTCCAGGTTCTCAACAAGCGCGGAGTACTACTCTGAATATGCCGAAGACGCTGGTGCTGGAAGATGCTAAAGCGATCGCAACTCAAGTTCCTTCCATTAAAGAAGTCGCTCCCCTGATCAACTCCAGACTCCTAGTAACCTACCGCAACAGAAATACCAACACCACAATCAGTGGAACAACGCCAGAATTTCTCTCGGTAAGGAGTTTTAATATTGCTAAGGGCAGGTTTATCACTAATTTAGATCTTGACCGGAATAATCCAGTCGTGATTTTAGGCCCGGAATTAGCCAACAGACTTTTCGGAAATATTGAGCCAATCGGTAAAACGGTACGGATTAAAAATGTTTCCTTTCAGGTGATTGGCATTATGGAAGCTAAAGGCAGCTTCCTCGGAGACAATCAGGATGCAAACGCCTACATCCCCCTCACAACGATGGCAAATCGTCTAGTGGGAAGAACTTCTCCTTACGGCATCGAATTAACCTTCATTTCTGTCTCTGCGAAAAATCAAGACAGCATCAATGCGGCTCAGTTTCAAATTGAAAATTTGCTGCGACTGCGACATAAAATTACGGATGAGGATGATTTTACGGTTAGAACCCAGAAAGATATTCTCCAGATTGTCGGCACAATCACTAGCGCACTCACACTTCTGTTGGCAGCTATAGCGGGTATCTCTCTGCTAGTTGGGGGTATTGGTGTGATGAATATCATGCTAGTCTCCGTTACTGAACGCACCCAGGAAATTGGACTGCGAAAAGCGATCGGTGCTCAAGAACGAGATATCTTAATTCAGTTTCTGATTGAAGCGGTGATTCTCTCAGCCGCTGGTGGTATAGTCGGGACGCTACTGGGTATCAGTGTCATCCAGCTAGTTAGTCTTGTGAGTCCCCTAAAGGCAGGTATCTCACCTGTGGCAATTATCCTTGCTGTCAGCGTCTCTGGTGGTATCGGCTTATTCTTTGGTGTCGTCCCGGCGCGACGTGCGGCGAAACTCGATCCTATTGTGGCTTTAAGAAGTGCGTGACAAATGACAAGGGAAAAAAGGGACAGAGCTTACGCATAAACGTAGAGGCTAGACAGATAAACGGTGACTAGCTTCCTTATGCATAAGCTCTGGAATAGCTATGGTACTTAACTATGATTATCTGCTGCCTCTATAAGCTACCGCTTCAGCAACAAAGCTGAATCTTTTACGCGGATTGGCTGATCTTTGACGCCTCTACCCATAATTTTGATACTGCATCGATACTTTAGGCGATCGCTGTGCCGCTTTTCCCAATCTTGTACCGTGGGTTCAGACTATACCCGACTGCATCGGTATTGCAAGAAACCATGATTTGTTTTTGAATGCCCCTTAAATTACTCGGCACATCTTTTTGTAGTCCAACTCTTTTCGTAATCGGACTTGCCCCAGAAGTTTGCTTGTGAGACGCCATTGAACAGGAGCTTCATTCTTCATTGGGCCTTGGGAATTTAGCCAAGAAGCTACTTCAGTATGTGTAGCATCCAGACACTTAATGAATTCCGGCCAAAAAGGAGACCACATACAATCATGATAATGAATAATTCTGGCTTCTTTGAGTTGCTGTTGGTTGTACCATTGATCGTGAATTAAAGGACTCATTGTGTAGTTATGAGAGAAGGGTAAGGCTCTCCAGGAAAGACCCATTTTCATCATTGCTAAGCCCAGAGCTACCTGATCCGTAAAGAAAATCCCAGCGTTCTGATGGGCTATGCGAGCTTCGAGTAGCTGAATTGAAGCTTGCAGGTGATGCTTTGCCAAACCAGTTTTTCGTCGATAAACAAAAACACCACTATTCCAATAAAGACGAATGTGTTTTCCTTCCATTTGTGTTGTAACCCAGGGAAGGTTTTCCATGTCTACCCCGACTATTTGGCAAACCTCCTTCCAATAGGGTTCAAAAGGATCATCAGGTCCCATTGTGCCAATATTTTTGTCACTGGCGCAGGCAACAAAATCTTCTCCATCTTTTAATATGAGTTGGTCTGGTTCTCCCACAAATAGAAGATCGCTATCGAGCCAGCCAATAAACTCATTGGAGCTGTATTCTTCTGCCGCAATCAGAGCATAAGGCTTATTCAGATATTTAAACCAAGAGTACTGGTTTTTTGACGGAAAATGAAGATACTCCACATTAAACTTTTCAAAGAGCTTTCGGGTTTTATGAGAAAGCGGAGGACCCAAGCGGGGAGTGACTGCAATGATGGGCGCGTTTGCCAACTGCCCTCCCCATCGGCGCAGGCTTTCTACCATACGCACGGTTTGAGCTTCCAGCGATCCGGATTCAACACAGCAGACGAAGGTAATTTGGGAGTTTAGTGTCATCGTCGATAGTTAAAAACGACTAAAATCATACAAGTCAAACCAGTTAGCTCGGCTGAGGAGCCTAATACCTCAATTTTCCTCTAACACCTAACGTCAATATTAAGAAACCTGCTGAGGAAAGACAGTAAAATTAACACCTCAAATAGGTCAAAAAAAATGGGTTTCAGGGATAAATGGATTTCTGCTCTTCTAAATTTGCATCAGCATGTCATTTTTTTTGTTTCCTAAGTACGAGGAAAAATGAATTCTCTACAGTTACTAAGTTGAACACTACGTTTATGTAGCGTCTTTTAGTCAAATTGTAAGGCGAAAAACAACGCTTTTTACACGCTACCACTTCGCTAACTCTCCCGACAATTCGTGAGAGACAAAGTAGAGACTTCTTCTGTGTGATTAAGGACGCTAGTTTCTAACGACCACAACATCACCAAAGAAGGGAGTAGGGAGTAGGGAATGGTGAGTAGGAAAAAGACAGAAATACCTACTCCCCGTTGGGAAAGAAGTCCACGGATTCATCTGTACACAAGAAAGGAATCAATTGTGTCTGTGGAGAGGGTCAGCCCGACTAGACAAGGTGTTGATATCAAATCCCCTAAATTTAATTAGGGGGATTCCCTGCTTCCTACTCCCCACTGCCCACTCCTCTTTAGTTCACATAGGCGCTAGTCATGGTCGCAGCCATAGGCGCAGTGATAGTAAATAGGCATCCGCTTGGAAAGTTTCTTGATTCATTGATGATTGTAATCAGGACAGGTTTGAGATGACTTGATCTTGCTGGTAGAAACTTCGAGGCAGAAAACACCCGTCTCCATAACTTTATAGCAGATACTTTCCATCGGCATCCCGATTGCCACGTTCCATGAAGAACGATTTAGACTGGTTTTGAAGTTAATTTTTCCTTGTCCACATTTCTGCTAGGCTTTTACCCATGCGCGACTTAGGATGATGGCGATCGGCAATTCCCTCAGGCTGCTATTTGTCTCCAACCCGATTGGGCCATTGGGTTCGGGATTGGGAGGCGGTGTTGAATTGACATTGCGTAATATAGCAACGGAAATGATTGGGCGGGGTCACACTCTCAAGATCGTCGCCAGCAATGAGTCTACAGCTTGGGGAATGCCGTTAGTTGAAATTGTAGGTACTCCACAAACTAGCGCTCAAACTCTAGGGCGAGATGCACCTACAATCATCCCGGCGTCTTCTGTCTTGGCCAATATGTGGGACTACGCACGGCAGGTTCAAAGTGACTATGACTTGATTGTAAACTTCGCCTATGACTGGTTACCGTTCTACCTGACGCCCTTTTTCACGATTCCAGTTGCTCACTTAGTCAGTATGGGTTCGTTGACACAAGCTATGGATCAGATTATTGAGCAGGTGGCAATACAGTTTCCCAACACAATTGGTGTCCACAGTTGGGCACAGGCTGAAACTTTTGCTTTTGCAAACCGATGTCGATGTGTCAAAAATGGAATTGATTTGTCGCTATATGACTTCTGTGCTGAAGCAGCGCCGTGGATGGGGTGGGTAGGTCGGATTTCGCCAGAAAAGGGTCTGGAAGATGCTGTGGCAGCCTCTCAGTTGACTGGTATTCCTCTAAAAATTATGGGGTTCCTGGAAAATGAAGGTTACTGGCAGCAGATTCTTCGCGATTATCCAGATGCATCAATACAATACGAGGGATTTCTTTCAACACTTGAACTCCAAAAGCGCTTACGTCAATGTCGAGGGCTGTTGATGACACCTCGGTGGCTGGAGGCATTTGGCAATGTGGCGATTGAAGCCCTTGCCTGTGGAGTACCAGTAATCGCCTATCGTTGTGGCGGCCCTAGAGAAATTATTGAGGATGGGAAAAGTGGCTTTTTAGTGGAACCCAATTCTGTGGAAGGGTTGGTCGAGGCAATGGCACAAATAGATACAATTGACCGCTATGCTTGCCGCCAACGAGTAGAAGCAGAATATTCTAATCAAGCGATGGGCGATCGCATGGAGCATTGGTTCCAAGATATTTTAAACGGACGCCCTAGTTCACCAGACTAAACCAGGCTTACGCCTACTTGAAGACATGAAGGGTATTCTATCTTCATCAGGACTCACGCATGGACACCACATATAGTAGGGGTGAACGGCCGTTCCCCCCTACCAATATCGGTTCGTAATGAGAAATTTGCGTAAGTTCTGTTCATATTACTTGCTATTGACATTGAATAAAAAATCTGCATGTTCTCTCTACTGAAACAGTGACTTAAGGAGTAAAACCTCCGAAAAATCAGTGATATAGAACCAAATTATTGGTGATGGAGAACACAGCAAGTCCCAACTGCCGCCACAGCAATCACGGAGAAAGTAAACGATGATCACGATGCTGGGTTTTTTATGACGCTTCAAACACAACAGCATATCCATGACTCAACCATCCATTAATTCACTACTAGAAGACCTGAAAAACCCTGACGAGAATATCCGCAATCAGGCAACAAAAGAACTCTGGCGCATTTGGTTCTATCAAAAGGGAAGATACGGAATTGAACTAATTGAGCGTAGCCAGATCATGCTGGAACGTGGAGATACAAAACAGGCTGAAGCATTGCTCACAGAACTCATTAATGATCAACCGGATTTCGCAGAAGCTTGGAATCGACGTGCTGTTCTCTACTACACCCTCGGAGAGTACGAAAAGTCGAAAAATGACTGTATACAAGTCATTCAACTGAATCCGGTTCATTTTGGCGCACTGTATGGACTAGGTTTATGTCATGCCGCCTTGGGACATTACAGACCTGCAATCCAAGCATTTCAACAAGCAATGGAAATTCAGCCTTATGCTTTGGTTATTCAAAAGCTGATTCTTGAATGTACAGCACGGTTGAGCTAAAAGCGTTGAAAGTTGGAAAGATTGAAGGTTGGAGGGTTATCTTAGTCAAGATTCAACTTCCTAACCTTTAACTTGCCACTTTTTATTACTAATGACAGAAAAATTACTTTGCCAGCTACCGCCACCGCTAAAACCAGGAGATTTACTGCGGGTGGTTTCTCCTAGTGGAACGCTGCGAGAGTTTGAGGCATTCCAAAAGGGCTTGGAAATTTGGCGATCGCGTGGCTATAAACTCGAACTACAAAGTAATTGGGATGCCAGAGAAGGCTATTTAGCTGGTAAGGACAGCGAACGACGCCAGCAATTGGCACAAGCCTGGAAAGACCCTGAATGTCGTGGAATCCTTTGTACTAGAGGCGGCTATGGCAGCGCCCGACTCTTAGAAGAGTGGACATGGCCTTTGCTTACCGTCGAGGGAGAGGG
>DALYIW010000145.1:18894-20004 GCA_031970155.1 Coleofasciculaceae cyanobacterium CTOTU46601
AATTATTCAACTGTTTTCCCACAAGAGGTAAAGAAACTTCACCCTTCGACTTCGCGGCAGACTTCGGCGTGAGCGCTCAGTCGAACGCTGAGCCTGTCGAAGTTCAGGGTCACAAGGCCACCCCTTCACCCTCTCACCCCCTCACCCCTTCCTCTCTAAAGTGGCTCATTGGCTTTTCTGATATCACAGGTTTGCTGTGGAGTCTCAGTCAGTTAGGCGTCTCTGGGGTTCATGGTCCAGTGCTGACGAGTCTGGCAGATGAGCCGGAGTGGTCACTAAATCGATTATTTGATTGTGTAGAAGGACGCCCTCTCCTACCGCTTACTGGCATTGGCTGGGGTTCAGGTAAAGTTAGAGGGATTTTGCTACCAGCAAATCTCACCGTCGCCACTCATTTACTGGGAACATCAGTACAACCCAAACTCGATGGCGTCATCCTAGCCCTAGAAGATGTTACAGAGGCTCCCTATCGTATTGATCGGATGCTGACTCAGTGGCGTATGAGTGGTGCCTTTAAAGGAGTTCGAGGCATTGCCTTGGGACGTTTTAGTCGCTGCGAACCACCGAAGAATATACCAAGCTGGACTGTAGAAGAGGTGTTGCGCGATCGCTTAAGTGACCTTGGTATACCCATTGTCAGTAATTTACCTTTCGGTCACGAAGGTGCTAATGCCGCCCTCCCTGTAGGACAGCCAGTTCAGCTAGATGCTGACAACGGCATCCTGAGTTGGGAGGCATGAAATTGAGGAGCCAATTATTACCGATACTTTTTCGCTAACATTTGCTAACAAACACATAAGTTGAGATGCTCTCTCAACCAAGGCGTATCAACCAATGCCCGTAGGAAAATCCCACGAGCACCATTTAGATCCCGATTCATCCTTAACCCAGTGAAGAGAGACTTGATGGTTCTCGCTCCACCTAGGTTTTTGACAATTTCCCCCGTCCATGAAACGGTTTTAGACGTATACGCTTCGTTACAATCAATTACGGTCTTAGACTGTTCCCAAGCTTTCCATTTGAGAAATGTTTTGAACTCGTAATGGCTAAGAGTCTAGACAAAACGGCTAACACCAAACCATTGCTTCAATAATGCTTTTTGTTCAGAGT
>DALYIW010000146.1:0-19916 GCA_031970155.1 Coleofasciculaceae cyanobacterium CTOTU46601
CATCCCTCATCCCCCATCCCTCATCCCTCATCCCTCATCCCCCATCCCCCATCCTTTCAAAGGTCAAGAATGCATAAAAGACACCAGTAACGCTGAAAAGTTAACTAAGAGCGCGTTCTAACTTAAAACATTGAGCCTCCACTGCTCGTCCCAGGAGGTCAAGTCAAATGAAGCTCGAATGGAAGAAATTAATTGTAAAAACCACCGTTTGGTTGACCGTTGAGATTATTTTAAATCTACTAGGACTCGATAACTTAGCCGACTACAGCGAATTTCTATATGAGCATAAGTCTGGAGGGTTAGGTTGTATGAACCAATGTTCATTAGTCCGTCGCTCTAAAAACTATTTGTCTTTTAGCAGTGGTGTCTTTAGCTACAATCAGGCCAGCTAGCTTGGATAAAAATAGTGGCTTCCACAATAAAAGGCAGTAATCTGCCGGTTAACTAAGTTGACTCATGAAACCCCGCATCATTGTCTGTGGATTGGGAGGCACTGGCTATAAAATTTTCTGCTTACTGAGACAGCAGGGAGCGGCTGTTGTTGGCATCAGTAACCGACCTCTGACTGACGAAGAAGATGATGATGATATTGTTATTGGAGATTTACGCACCGCTTCTACACTGCGACGTGCTGGAATTCAGGAAGCTCAAACCTTAGTTCTTGCTTGTAACGACGACCCTCTAAATTTAGCAATCCTTACTCAGGCAAGAACTCTCAATCCTAAGATTCGTATCGTTAACCGATTGTTTAATACTAGTTTGGGCGATCGCTTAGATCAAACTCTTCCCGATCATGTGAGTATGAGCGTTGCCGGATTGGCATCGCCTGTATTTGCTTTTGCGGCACTGGGAAATGAAGCGATAGGACAACTTCGGCTGTTTAATCAAACCTGGCCAATCTACGAAGAAGTCATCAAAGAAAACCACCCCTGGCTAGGTCGCCGATTGAGTGACCTGTGGGATGATCGTTCTCGAATGCTAATTTACTACCTACCAGTCAAAGGTCAGGTGGCTCTGGTATCGGCGGTAGTACATGGGCAGAAATTGCAAGCAGGCGATCGCCTAATTATTGGCACCCAGCCCAACTTTCGCAACGGACGCCAATCTTGGCTTCAGAAACTCTTGAAAGTCCTGACTAACCTGCGACAGTTCCAGAAGCACGCTCAAGCCGTGTTAGTAGTGACTTTTGCCCTGATGATGATGATTGTCATGGCCACGCTGATCTATGTTTTTGTCGATCAGCAAGTCTCTATTGTCGATGCCCTGTATTTTTCGGTCGGTCTGATTACTGGTGCCGGTGGTCAAGACCAGGTAACAGAACATGCACCCAACAGCATTAAAATCTTCACTACAGTGATGATGTTAGTGGGAGCAGCCGTTGTTGGTATTTTCTACGCCCTGCTCAACGATTTTGTTTTAGGGACACGGTTTAAGCAGTTTTGGGATGCCGCCAGAGTTCCGGAGCGAAATCACTATATCGTCTGTGGACTGGGCGGTGTTGGCGTTCAAATTGTCAATCAACTTCATGCTCACGGCTATGAAGTTGTCGTGATTGAACGCGATCTTAATAATCGATTTCTCAACACGGCTCGCTCTTTGGGAATCCCAGTCATTCACGGAGATGCTGGTGTATCTGACACTCTCCTAGCCGCTAATGTCCAGCGAGCAGAAGCGCTGTTAGATGTTACAAGTGACGATACTGCTAATTTAGACATTGCCCTGAGTGCCAAAAGTCTTGCACCCAAATTACCTGTGGTCGTGCGTCATCAAGACCCAAACTTTTCTCGCATGGTGCAACAGGTTTTTGAATTTGAAGCTGTGTTGTGTCCAGCGGAATTAGCAGCCCCTTCCTTTGCCGCAGCGGCACTGGGAGGAAGGATTTTGGGAAATGGGATGACGGGTGATACGCTTTGGGTCGCTCTGTCCACACTAATTACACTACAGCATCCCTTCTGTGGTCGTCGTGTCAAAGAGGCGGCAATGGAGGCTGATTTTGTACCACTGTACATCGAAACCAACTGCCAAACCATTCACGGCTGGGATCTATTGGAGATTTGCCTGAGTGCTGGCGATGTTTTGTATGTGACTATACCAGCAACTGGACTAGAGCAGTTGTGGAGAGTAACGCCTTCTCAGTTAATACCGGGCTAAAAACAGGTTGAATGTGAAGTCACTGGGAAGGATGAGGGATGAAGGATGAAGGATGACGAGCGTTACTCTGTTCGACGTAAGGATCTTTAGAAAGAATAACTTTATAAATAAATACAAATAATAGGGCTTGAAATATTGAAAATTTCTTTTTTTCGACCTAACTAAATTTAGGGGCTTGTATCCTCATCCCGGACTAACGTCCCGCTGCGCTATCATCCCTTATCCCTCATATCATGTCCGGTTGATTATTTATGAATTGTACGTTGACACCTCTTTTGTCAGATGTTGGGTCTCGTACCTTGACCCAACCTACTCAGCTTGACCCAACCTACTCAGCTCATCCCTCATCCCTCATCCCTCATCCTTTCTTTGTCAGGCAAAACCATCGCGTTTTCCTTGAAGCAAATAGGTAGTCATCTGTCCTTTGCCTTTGATAAAGATTGGTCCGCGTTTCTCAAAGAAATAATGTTCTTTTAAGCAATCATACGTAGTGCCAGTGACTTGAATTTTCCCAGGAATGCCGTGGGATTCCATGCGACTAGCCGTATTCACCGTATCACCCCATAAGTCATAAGCAAACTTTTTCAAACCAATTACACCAGCTACCACGGGACCTGTATGAATACCAATGCGGATGGCTAACGCTCGACCTGTTTGTTGATTAACTTGATGAAGTGCCTGTTGCATGTCTAGTGCCATCTGGGCTACAGCTACAGCATGATTTATTCGAGGCTCTGGTAAACCAGCAACGACTAAATAAGCATCGCCAATTGTTTTAATTTTCTCCAAACGATGCTGTTCTGCTAGCTGGTCAAACTTAGAGAAAATTAGATTGAGCAACTCTACTAATGCTCTGGGCGATGTCTGTTCAGCCAATTGAGTAAAGCCAACTAAATCGGCAAATAAAACTGTAACTTCGGTGAAACTATCAGCAATAGTGCTTTGCTCCTGCTTCAATCGCTCTGCAATAGATATAGGCAATATATTAAGTAGTAGCCGCTCTGAGCGTTCTTGTGCCGCCTTGAGTTTTTGGCGAGACTGAAAATCTGTCTTTGCTAAGCGTTCGTAAAGGTATACTGAAAGATTACAAATACTACAAATCCAGAATAAATTGAGAAACAAGTTTGGCGGTGCCATATCTTTAGGAAATACCTCTAAGCCCAAGGCACTATTGACTCCAAAGTAGTAAGCGAATGCACTCAGCTGTGCTATTAAGTGAAGAGGCCAACGTACTGGTATCAGTGTTGCCTGAGAGATAAAGACCAGTGTCCAACTAAAAAGGCTAGGCTTGACTGTACCTTGAAGCGTATCTGAAATACCCTGGAACAGGGTGATAGACAAAGAAGCACACAAGAAAACCAGACCCAAGCGACGGCGGAAGATCGATGTGTGCATCAAAGTCAAGCCGAGGAACAAACTTATAATTCTGGCAATGTTGGTGAATAACCACAAGGGTTCGGATGGATGGTGCGTCGATAATAGATAAGCACTTAGATTGAGAGGGAGAAAACTTACAAAGTAGAGCAACCCGATGCCAATTCCCAGGCGGAGTCGTTTCAGCATAAATTCGTCCCGCCACGTCTCGTAGTTGCTGTTCTCAGACTCAGCTTGAGTTGCTAATAGCCAGTTGTATTCAAAGGTTGTAATCTTCCTGTCTTTTGTTCTCCTCTGCAAGTTGATAATACGTCTAAATGCAAGTTGGTATAACGTGTCTAATATTTGTTTCACTCATGATGCCCCCTAATGCATTGAAGTAGGTGAGCAGAAACAGCACTTATGCACTTGCTTCAACTCAGCTTATGTTCATACTCACCAGCTTAGAGCTAGTTTGCTAGTCATTGGGAGGGATGAGGGATGGATAGCTCCACAAATAATTAATGGTGCATGAAATAATGAAGATTTCTTTTTTCTTCATAAATAAATAATGGGGCTTGTACTCTCATCCCGGACTAACGTCCCGCTGCGCTATCATCCCTCATCCTTGTTTTGATCAATTTCCAAAATAAACTCGTGCATCCATACCAACAGACCGGAAATAGCGACTCCAACGGTCTGCCCGTTCCCGCTCATTAAATGGTCCGATCGCGACATGTGGCCCTCTTGGGGCTTCTCTTTGCGTTACCTCATCTTCTCTAATACCCATCCGAACTACTTCTGCTGCAATCTCTGGTAAGTCCCTGAGTTTCCCAGGAATCACGACAAAATAGGCTCGTTCACCACTGCGGCGGAATGCTAAATCCTCCCTGGATACTCTGTCAAAATTATCTGGATTATCTCCTGAGAATCGTCCAGGATTACCTAAATCAGCATCTACGCCACTACCAATAGTAGTAAGTCGTGCCGGAATTCCTTGTGCTTCTAGCTCGCGAATCCGAAACTGAGCATTGGCTTCATCTACAAATACTCCAGCCTGAATTACCCCTTCTCCTCGTCGTACAAAAGCTCCCGGTTCGATTTGTTTAACTTGTGATAATAGCGAGGGATTATCCCCATAAATATCAACCCGGTAGAGAGTGGAAGCCGGAGTTGGTGTGCTAGGTAGCATCGGTTGGTTGGACGGCGGGAAGTTATATTCACCGCGATTGGAAGGCAAACTGGGTAAGGAGTCATAGTTGCGTCGATCGGCAGGCAAACTGGGTAACGATGAAGGCAACGGGGGCGTGGGGGAGTTAATTGATGGAATAGGTGAGGGCGATGGCGGCGGTAACTCGTCAAAAATCCTTGGATCTGGTAGCTGTTGTTGGGCATTGGCTGGGGTAAGACGAAAAATAACGCCACTCCCAAACAGTAGCAAAGGCATCCAGTAAGTTGTAGTGAATAGCGCTGTGTAAAAAAGTCTCGTCATGGGGAGAAATGCTTATAACCAATTGCCCACGAGGACAAAAGCTGACCAGTAAAACGGGTGAGAGAATTTATTATCCTGCAAAATTACGGCTTGAGCACGCCGGAGCGCTTCGGCTTTAGTCACCTGTGTGTTGTTTAACTCTTGGTAAAATTGAGTCATGAGCAGGCTGGTTGCTTCATCACTGACAAACCATAAGGATGCTAGAGTACTGCGTGCTCCTGCTCGAACAGCAACACCAGCTAACCCCAAAGCCGCCCGATCATCACCTGTGGCAGTCTGGCAAGCACTAAGAACGAGTAATTCAATCGGCCGCTTTCTGTTTCCCTCTTGAGTGCGGATAAGTTCATTGAAATCATTAGCTCTAATCCGATCATCCCAGGTGAGGACAAAGGTATCTTTGGCAGAAGAACTAAATTCGCCGTGAGTTGCTAGGTGAATCACTGGGAAAGGTAATGATTGGGTAGCTTGCTTGAAACTAGAGCTAGTGAAAGCTTGATTTAGCCGCACTTGGCTCTCAACTTCAGTTTTGATACGTTCTAGTTCTAATTTGACGTTGGGGAGTGGCTCAAAGCCTTGGCGAGCTTCACTTAGTCCGAAGGCAAGAACTTGAAGCTTTTGCCGTGCTAAGGGTTTGGGGTCTAATAATTGCAGACCTGGAGCGATCGCAACGCTATAGTTTTCAATAAGATACTGCTTCCCGTCATAAAGGGCAGCAATTGGGATATTTCGGAACGCTCCATCGGGTACAAATGCCAGAGTTTTAACCCCACTAGCGGCTAACTCGGCTTCAACTGGACGAATTAGCCAGTTGTAGACTTCTTGCGAGGTGTCTAAAAAGCGTTTTAAAGATGCTCTTAGGCGAGGTACGGTCACTGCCTGCCGTAAATTATTGAGAGTCGTGTTTATTTCTTTTTTCGGCAAAAACGTAGTGTATTGACGCAGGGGTTGCCCTGGCAGTGCGAGAATGACTTCTAAGCGATCGCTCAAAATAATCGGATAAAAAACTGCTGCTGTCTTGTCAATTTGGTCAATTTGTGCAGGCTTGGCATTAATACAAGCATCCCGAAAGAAGTTGTCTAGTTCAGCCAATTGCAACGATTCGAGGACTTTTCTGGCTTGATCTAGATTTTTTTGGCTAACCTTCTGTGCTTGAAGGTTATTTTGTGAACTTCCAACCTTTAACCTTTCTGGTTTTGGCTGTAACAGTAGTGCCACTAGCTCACGATACACTGGCTCCACACTTTCTCGAAATGAAAACTGTACGTCTGAGCTAATGGTTACCAAATCACTTCTCAGAGATTGGAGAGTATTAACGGCTTGAGTGTAATTGGCGATCGCTCCTTCATTATCTCCTTGGGCTTTACGCAGCCGTCCCAACTGCCAGAAAAATTCGTAGGCAATGTCTGGTGCTTTAAAAGTCGGAGCAAGATTCAAAGCCTGCTTGGTGAAATTTTCTGCCTGCGACAACTGCTGATTTTGCTCATAAAGCCTGCCACGTAGTCCCTGGGCATAAGCTTCAGTTCGCTGGTCTCCTAAACCATGAGCCAACTCAACAGCTTTTGTCAATATCTGGTCAATTTCGTTGAACGTTGGGAAGTGGACATTGGAAATTGGGCATTGAGCATTGGGCATTGAGCATTGAGAAGACAAGAGAGAAGGGGAAGAGTACTCCGTTAAAAATCCCTCTTGTCCCCAATCTCTATTCCCCAATTTCATTAAGCTTTGAGCAAAGTTAATCTGGGCATAAATTCCTGTCCGACTCAGAGGCAAACTATAAAGTTGAGACTTGAGCAACAAGGCTAATTCTCTAGCGTCTGACCATTTATTACTTTCTAATAACAGGCTTAATTGATTAAGTTGTGCTAGAAGTTGCGTAGTTGGTGAAGTGGAAATCTTTGCTGCCTGCTCATAATAATTAAAGCTGGCTTGTCGATACTGCCTTTGTTTTATTGGTGCCAAGGTTTCTGTGTTTACTAAGGTTCGCACCGTATTACCTAAACTGAGGTAAGCCGCAGCCATGTCTTGGGACAAGTTTAATGGTTGAGCGAGTTTCAAACTTTCTTCTAAAACTTTTTGGGACTGATCAATTTTGCCAATGACTCGCAAAACATCTCCTAAGCTTCGTAAGCCTACTACTTTGAGTGGAGAAACAGGTTGATCTTTGAGGGTTTGAAGTGACTCTGTTGATAAGTCACAGTTTTGACTACTAAGTTCAAAAGCTTCTAGTAATGTCTTGCAAGCCTTTGGGTAAAGCCCTAAATCTTGCATGGCTTGGGCTTGGTTAATCCGACTTTGAGTTACCCCTTGTTTGTTGTTGATTTGAGCATAAAGAACCCCGGCTTGCTGCCAAGTAGCGATCGCGTCTTCTGATTGTCCTAGCGATCGCTGTAGCTGTCCTTGGATATCTTTAGTTTGAGCCAGAATTCGCAATTGCTCTGGTGTACTTTCCTGAGTTTGCAGGAGGTTCAGGCTTTCGGTGATAGTTTGGTTTGCCTTATCCCACTGTCCGAGTTGCTGGAAAGTAGACGAAAGATTGCTCAATGCCATGGCTTGGTTTAGCTTATCTCCCTGAGTCGCAAACACATTAGCCGCCTGCTGCCATAACTGTGCTGCTTCCTCAAATCGTCTGGCTTCGTAGAGTGTCTTGGCTTGTTGTACGAGTTTTGAGGCATCTGACTGAGTTTGGACAAGAGGAGGGGATGCACCAAGCTGGGCAACAACTGGACTAACTCCTATTGATAGGAGAAATAACAGAGTTAATAGAGGAAGCGATCGCACAACATGAGAGTGAAGCCATATGTACCTCTTAGTTGAGCCTAAGCGCTTGGTTTTGCCCCCATACATGGCTTTTACCCGCCTGTACAGTCTTTCAACAGCCATGAGCCATTTGCTACTGATCAAAAGATTCTGTAATCCACGGTAAAACCTACGCTGCTTGCTTACCATTTTTTTGTTAATATGTCAATGACATCAGTTGAATTAAAGCCTTATAGCCAACTAAGATGATTTTTATCAATCCTAAAACAGATTTTGCCTTCAAAAAAATCTTCGGTTCTACAGATAGTAAAGACATTCTAATCAGTTTTTTAAACGCCTTGCTTTATCAGGGAGAACCAACTATAGAAGATTTAGAAATCCTTGACCCTTACTCACCTTCTGTAGTGCGAGGGCTGAAAGACACTTACTTAGATGTGAAAGCCACAATCACCGGGAACAAGACGGTGATAATCGAGATGCAAGTGCTGAATGTGCCAGCTTTTGATAAACGAGTTTTATACAATGCGGCTAAAGCCTATTCCAACCAGCTCAAAGCAGGAGAAGGCTACTCAAAGTTAAAACCCGTCATCGCTTTGACGATTATGGATTTTGAAATGTTTGAGAATCAAGAAGATGTGATTTCTCATTTTGTTTTTAAAGAGAAACAGAAGCTGTTTGACTATCCCAATCCTGAGCTAGAGATGGTGTTTGTGGAATTACCTAAGTTTCATCGGGAGTTGGATGAGATAGAAACGCTGACTGAGAAATGGATTTACTTTATGAAGAATACCAGCAGCTTGGAGACAGTACCAGAAACAATGGGTAGAGTGCCGGAAATCCAAAAAGCTTTTAGAATTGCCAATCAAGCTAATTTTAATACTCAGGAACTAGAAGATTTAGAGAAACGGGAGATGTTCATTGAAGACCAGCGAGGTGCCATTATTAAAGGTAGACAGGAGGGTAGACAGGAGGGCAGACAGGAGGGCAGACAGGAGGGCAGACAGGAGGGCAGGCTCCAAGGTCAGCAAGAATTAATTATGCGTCAATTGGTGCGTCGTATAGAGACTGTTGAACCGGAAATACAAGCTCGTATCTGTAGATTACCCATTGACCAATTAGAGAATCTAGGAGAGGCAATCTTAGATTTCACTAGTGCATCAGATTTGATGACTTGGTTGCAGGCTCACAACAATTGATTCAGGGGACTTTGCAGGGATCGGGATTTGCCCAAGGGCGTTGGGTTCCTGTGCTGATGGGGTTAGAGGCGGTTAGGACTACTTGTCCTTTGTCGTTGAATACCCACCCCTGAGCTGGCATAATTTGGTTAGTTGTGGGATGAGTAGGTGGCTCTTTCTTGGTCGTCGTTGAAGGATGAGTACGACTAGAGGCAGGTTCAACTAAACCGACATGGGTAGCATCACTGCTCAAGGCTTCGCTAGGGTTGGATGGTAAGCCTCCACGGCCAGTAACAATAAATTCACTACCCTTTCCTCGTTCACAGGGATTCTGTCCGACGAGGGCGGCAGGATCTACCACAGTCTCTGGCAAGGCAACTAACCCATTACTGGGGTCAACACTGGGCGTATTTAAATTAACTGTTCCTGTCGCCACAATGTCACTTTCTGGAGTTAATTGTTGCCGAAATTGAGTGCCAAAAATACCTTGAGCATTAACTTGGATATTACTCCCAACACTTCGACCAAAACCGTTAGCAATAATGTCGCTGTTTTCTGAAGGAATAGCTACTAAGAGCTGGGTATCGATATTGATATTGCCATCGCGTCCATCACTACCAGCAGTACCACTAATCGCAGATATCAAACTATTGCGACGCAAGAGCAATAAGTCTTCTACTTTGAGCTGGATATCTCCGCCTTTACCTGCTGTAGATTCAGCTGTGAGTTTTCCTTGATCTAGAAGGATGGAGTTAGTTTCAACAACCATGTTTCCTGCATTACCTGCTCCCAGACTACTTACTGAGAGAGTAGCTCCTTTGGCGATCGCTAACTCAGTCGAGTTAACAACTATACTACCGCCATTTCCTCTAGAGTTAGCTGCTGTGCTAGCAAACAAGCCACTAACTGAGGTTTCATTATTAACTGTATCGTTGCCAAAGTTAGCCAAGCGAGTAGCAAAAGTGGGGTCACCTCCTGACAGAGTGATGTTGTCAGTGACATTGAGGTTGATATCACCCGCATTGCCGTCGTTTCCAGTAGAAGTAATGACTTGAGCACCATTCAAAGCGGTAAACGTATTAGCATTAATCGTCACGTTACCTCCATTGCTGGCATTGAGTGTTTTCGCACTTACAACGGCTCCATCAGCAATGCGAAATACATTAGTATTAACGACAATATTTCCCGCGTTGCCGCTTGCTTCTCTACCAGTGCTGGTATACAAGCCACTGGAGACACCATTGAATCCAGCTCCAACCAGATTAACGGCATCAGAATTAACCTGTATACTTCCTCCATTTCCTTGTCCCCCAGAGTTAGTGTCTTTGGCACTCGAAACCCCAGCACTGACTTGAGCACCATTGCTTAAAAACAGGGAGCCAGTTGTGATCTTGATGTCTCCCCCGTTACCCCTCGCTCCTTCTCCTACAATGCTGGATACACCACTGGAATAACCTTTGCTACCGACCCCGTCAAAATCGAGGATACCAGTGGCTAGTATAGTTACATTTCCGGCATTTCCTCGACCAAAAGTAGAAGCACTGACCAAAGCGCCGTTAGTTAGGTAAATAGAGCCAGTTGTGACATTGACATCCCCTCCATTGCCCTGAGCTGAGGCTCCTACATAGCTGAATGCACCACTAGAAAATCCGTTGCTACCTACTCCATCCGAGGTTATGAAATCACGGGCGGTAATCGTTACATTCCCTGCATTCCCCCGTCCAAAGGTAGAAGCACTAACTTCAGCGCCATTGGTTAAAGATAGAGAGCTAGTTGTGACATTGACATCCCCACCTTTGCCTACGCCTCCAAAGCTTACTGAACTAAATGCACCACTAGAAGAGCGGTTGCTGCCCACTCCGTCAAAAACCAGAGTATCGCGGGCGGTAATTGTCACACTCCCTGCATCCCCCTGTCCTCTGGTAGCCGCCGTGACTTGAGCACCATTGGTTAAGGAAAGGGAGCCGGTTGTGATATTTACACTTCCCCCCCTGCCGACGGCTCCAGGTCCTATGCTGCTGAATACACCAGCAGAAAATCCGTTGAGACTCACTCCATCAGCGGCAATGGTATCGCGTGCTGTAATTGTTACCCTCCCCGCATCCCCTTGTCCTCTAGTGGAAGAACTAACTCTAGCACCATCGATCAGGTAAAGGGAGCCAGTTGTGATATTAATCGCCCCTGCTTTGCCCACACTTTGAGGCGGCACATCAGCGAAGATACCGCTGTTTTCGACTTTTATGTTTTCTGTAGCATTAATTGTAATATCTCCCCCTACCGAGCCAGCTGACCCAGACCTTTCCTGTATTCCACCAAGAAGGGCGCTAGATTCTAAAAGAGCCAAATTTCTGGCGTTGAGTGCAATACTACCGCCACCTCCAGCCGCTACGGTAACTACAGCTTTATTGCTTAGGGAGACATCTGAGCGGGTAACTCCATCAGGAAAACTCAAACCCAGGTCATTGCTATCAATATTCAGTCCTACTGTTCCTGTTTGGGCTAATCCTCCCAACTCAACTCGCCCCCCCGGTGCCAGTAAAATTACGCTCTCTAAGTTCACTGCGCCACCCACAAGGGCTAAGGTTTCACCATTGGGAACAGAAAGCTGAGAATTCAGTCCCTGTACCTGAATATTTCCTTCATTGCCTCTATATTGCAAGCCCACAGGAATACTGACAGTTAGCAAGGGTAGGGCAGAAGGGTTGGTGGCACTGAATTGGGTTCCATCCAAAAGCTTGAGTGTACTGGCTGTGCTGGCTACAAATGAACCTCCCACATCCAACTTGGCTTTTGAACCAAAGATAATTCCGTTGGGGTTAATCAGAAAGAGGTTGGCGTTGCCTAAGACACCGAGAGTTCCCCCAATATTGGAAGGGCTAGTACCTGTAACTCGACTTAAGATATTTTCAATTCCAGCAGGATTAGTGAAATAGGCTCCTTGTCCTTCACTGATGTTAAATTCACTAAAACTGTGGAAGAGGCTTGTTCCTCGAATGGCTCCCCCATCAATCTGGTCACTCGGAATACCCCTAATATTAACGTTGGGGGTGATAACTGAGCTTTCAGCGCCGAGAGTGCGATCGCGAACAATTTGCCCTCTTGCGGGAGTGAGTAACCCAAGACAGCACCAGCTAATGCTGCCAGCCTGAGTCAAGGTAATTAAAGTAAGCGATCGCCCAAAACCTTGCCTACTCATGCCCAATCAACCATCGCTCTTATCTTGCATACCTTATACTACTGTCTGTCGTTACTCAAAAATCGACAAAACCTCCATCAAGCCAACAAATCATTAGTGAACGGTTGCTATTTATCAACAGATTTTCTAATTCTCTGTCGCCTGTTCAGAGGAACTTTAGATAGTCTTGTATCGTCATTTTCTTAATGCAGAAGAGTGGTTCAACTCAAGCTGAAAAAAGCGATTAGCTCAAAGGTTATTTTTTCCTTCTTCACACAAAACTCCTCAAAGGCGTCGATTTGATAATCCGCAATAACGATAAAATAAGCTTCTTAGGTTCCTACATCAACCATCTACTAACTAAAATCCATTTACTGGTGATTAGTAAGTTGGTGTTTTAGTTCTCAAGCCTATGAATAGTGAGCTGCTTCAACAAGTCCGGGTTGTAGACCCAGTTTCTGGAACTGACCAACTGGCTGATGTTCTGATTACAGACGGTACGATCAAAGCCGTTGAAACTCAAATTTCTGAAAAGCCTGCTGATACGCTAGTGCAGGATTGCCAGGGACTAATTTTGGGTCCTGGACTGGTAGACCTTTACAGTCACTCTGGAGAACCAGGATTTGAGGAACGAGAAACCTTGTCGTCACTACTGGAAGTAGCGGCAACGGGTGGCTTCACACGCTTGGCAATCCTGCCGGATACTCTGCCACCCTTAGACAACCCCTCTGGGTTAGCAGCATTGAACCAGAAGATGCAAGCTGTCAAAAAAACAAGAGTAGAAACATTTTCTCCCTCTCTCCCCCTCCCCCTCTCCCCCCCTCACCTTTATTGCTGGGGTGCCCTGACTCTGAATGTCGAAGGGCAACAAATGACGGAACTCGCTGAGTTAGCCGCCGCTGGGGTAGTGGGTTTTGCAGATGGGCGTCCCCTCGCCAATCTGGGGTTAGTACGGCGGTTACTAGAATACCTCAAACCGATAGGTAAGCCGATAGCGCTGATAGCTTGTAATCCTCAATTGGCAGGTAACGGGGTGATGCGAGAAGGCGCACAGTCAATTTGTTTTGGCTTGCCAGGACATCCTGCGATCGCAGAATCAGCGGCCTTAGCTGCCTTATTAGAAGTGATTGCCGCGATTGGCACCCCTGTGCATTTGATGCGTGTTTCCACCAGTCGCAGCGTCCAACTGATTCGGGAAGCGAAAGCAAGGGGCTTACCTGTGACTGCAAGTACTACCTGGATGCATCTTCTGTTTAACACCGAAGACTTAGCCGATTACAACCCTAATTTACGCTTAGAACCTCCTTTAGGGAACCCAGCCGACCAAGCAGCACTCATTGAGGGTGTTCGCGAAGGAGTTCTGGATGCGATCGCAATTGACCACAGCCCCTACACCTACGAAGAAAAAACTGTGCCCTTTGCCGAAACCCCAGCCGGTGTCATTGGCTTAGAGCTAGCCTTGCCTGTGCTTTGGCACTCTTTAGTAGAAAAAGGCGGCTGGTCAGCCTTGGAACTCTGGCACTCTCTTAGCACAAAACCAGCAATTTGTCTACAACAAACTCCAGCGGCGATCGCGCCTGGACAACCAGCTGAGTTAGTGCTGTTTAATCCTCAAGAGACTTGGAAAGTTATGAGACACACTCTCAAGTCTTACTCCACCAACACCCCTTGGCTAGGTCAAGAACTAACCGGTCGCGTTGTACAAACTTGGTGTCCGATCCCAAAATGCTAACAATAGCTAACACTTTTTCCTGGGGGTAACGGCACCCGACTAGTCTAGAGGCGAGCATGATCGTTAGCAAAGCGGTCGTTAGCGAAGCGAGTATCTGACCGCTAACTTTCTCTCGGTCTCTATTTTTTATCTACAGAAGCTGGATAATGGGGTATTGGGTTTAACTCTCCAACCCGATTTAGAGGCCAAAAACGCACTACAGCCCGACCAATAATTTTATTGCGAGGGACATAACCCCAGTAGTGAGAGTCATAACTATTGTTGCGGTTATCTCCTAGTACTAGGTATTGGTTGGGCGGAACCCAGACTGGGCCATAGTTGTAATTTGGTCGCTCTTCTATGTAATTTTCCCCCAGAGGTTGATCGTTAACATATACCCGCTGTCCTTTCACCTCCACCTTATCTCCAGGGAGACCAATCACCCGCTTGATAAAGGCATCTTTAAAATTTTGTTGCTTGAGGGCGTCGGTGGGTGAAAAGACGATAATCTCTCCTCGCTCTGGATCGCGAAAATTATAAGTTACCTTGTCAATAATCAGGCGGTCATTAATCTGTAGCGTTGGCAGCATCGATCCTGAAGGGATGTAGCGTGCTTCCGCCACGAAACTACGAATCCCAATGGCAAGAACGCCGCTCAAGACAATGGTCTTAAGTCCTTCTAGCCAAGGATTTTCAACCTTTTGTACGGGCTGTTTATCAGGCTGTTGATCCTGCACACGAGTCATAGACATTCAATCACTGTGGGTCACGAGTTTGAGCAGAGGAAACAAGCAGGTTATTCTCTAATTGCGTCAAATGTCAACGAATTATTTCTTATATTTAAGTGTACAAATTTAAATGTGAGTATCAAATGGTCGAATTTTAACATCCTCTTTATGCCTTCTAACTTTTGCCTGTTCATCCGCAATGCTCGTATCCTCTTGCCTAGTGGAGAGTTTTTCATAGGAGATGTCCAGACTGACGGTCGAGAGATTGTTCAGGTTGCACCAGAACTTCCAGTTTCAACGGTGAATGGGACTACTCAGGAGATAGACGCAAAAGGTTTAACTTTGTTGCCAGGAGTGATTGACCCCCAGGTACACTTTCGAGAGCCAGGGCTGGAGCATAAAGAAGACCTCTTTACTGCCAGTTGTGCTTGTGCCAAAGGTGGAGTCACGTCATTTCTGGAAATGCCCAACACACGCCCTCTAACCATTACACAAGAGGCCTTGGATGACAAGCTGCGACGAGCTGCCGATAAGTGCATAGTCAATTATGGCTTTTTCATCGGGGCAACACCAGAAAATTTTCCTGATGTTCTGGACGCCCAGCCTACTTGTGGAATTAAAGTTTTTATGGGTTCGATGCACGGACAGTTGTTAGTCGATCGCGAAGAGGTTCTAGAGCCAATTTTTGCCAAGGGGACGCGCTTAATTGCTGTTCACGCTGAAGACCAAGCTAGGATTAATCAACGACGAGAGGAGTTTGCTGGGATTACTGATCCAGCGATTCACTCGCAGATTCAGGACAATCAAGCTGCTCTTAACGCAACCCAGTTAGCACTGAAGCTATCTAAAAAATATCAGCGACGCTTGCATATTCTCCACTTATCGACTGCCGAAGAAGCTGAGTTACTGCGGCAGGATAAGCCGAGTTGGGTGACGGCGGAAGTGACGCCCCAGCACTTACTACTCAATACCAGTGCTTATGAGAAAATTGGCACTTTAGCCCAGATGAATCCCCCGTTGCGATCGCCGCACGATAATCAAGTTCTGTGGCAAGCCCTCTTGGATGGCGTTATTGATTTTATCGCTACAGACCATGCGCCGCACACCTTGGAAGAAAAAGCCCAAGGCTATCCCAACACTCCTTCGGGAATGCCGGGAGTAGAAACATCTCTGCCGCTGATGCTGACTCAGGCAATGCAGGGGCGTTGTAGTGTGGTTCAAGTGTCTAATTGGATGTCTACGGCGGTTGCTAAGGCGTATGGGATTCCTAAAAAAGGTGCGATCGCTCCGGGTTATGATGCCGATTTGGTACTCGTAGACTTAGACAATTACCGCCCAGTTTTACGGGAAGAACTCTTAACTAAATGTGGCTGGAGTCCTTTTGAAGGCTGGGATTTGACTGGATGGCCTGTGATGACGATTGTTGGGGGTCAAGTTGTTTACGACAGAGGGCAGCTGAATACAGAAGTGCGCGGCGAAGCTTTGAGGTTTGAGAATTAGCTTTGCTCATAGTAGTTGCATCTACTGGGCACGATAATATCGTGCCCCTACCAACAACTGTGTTGCACTTCAAAGATGTGAGAGCAATTTACTTGGTGGTAGCTTGGGAACCTTGACAAGACGGGAATGTTAGCCCTGGATTCTGTGGTGTGACCGTGGGGGCTTCTGCTGTCAGGATTACCTGTCCATTGGGAGCAATTACCCAGCCTTGGGCTTCTACCAGTTGCTGGGGTGTGGTACTGGTGGGATTGGCAGTAGAATTGGTGCGATCGCGTTTCTCTCCCTCAGAATCGAGAGTAATCCAATCGGCGATAACGGTCTCACCTCTAAGGGGTTCATTGGGGCTAGGGGGCAAACCACCGCGACCTGTAACAGTAAAGCTACTTTGCTGCGCTGCCCCACCAGGACTACATCGGCGGTCAATCAACCCTTCGGCATCTACCAAGTCAGATGGCAACTGAGTTAATCCCCGCGTCAGGTCAAGAGTAGGGAGGGTGACTGTGCCACTGGTACCTGATTGTGAGTCGGCAGAGATATCGACCCGACCATTGCCTCGAAACTGAGCAAAGCTACCAGGGTTACGACCCACTGGTGTCGCTTTACGTGAGGAAAACAAGTCAGCCAGAAATGCTGGGGAGTTAATCGTAATGTCGCCTCCAGGTCCTGCCTGGGCATTGGCGAGGATATCAGTGTCTTCTAGTGCGAGGAAAATTTCCGACTGGATACTAATATTGCCGCCGCCACCCGTGCTGTCAAAAACACTGCTGCTAACCAAACTGCCATTTCGCAAGCGAATATCATTGGCACTAATGTTGATATTGCCGCCTCCGGACTGGTCAGAACTGGCAGAAATCTCACCTCCATTGGTTTGTAGGGTGTCCTTGATGCTGAGATTGATATTGCCAGCGAAACCCCCTCCCTGGTTGCGGCTAACGATTCTGCCGCGATTGTTTAGAGAAAGGGAATTTGCCTGTACGTTAACGTCTCCAGAATTTCCAGTGTAAGATGTTCCCTCAACAGCAGTAGTTACTTCTGCCCCATCTCGGATAATTAATTGGTTAGTCGTGAGGTTTACGCCTCCGCTATTTTTATCACCTTGCCAGACATTAGCGTCAAAATCGACGAGCGGTGGGCGACTATAGGCAGATACGCCACTGGCAAACGTTCCATCTGCTGAAGTGCCAATAAGTTCAATAGACTCCGAGGCATTGACTGTAACCGTGCCTCCTACACCAGAACCAAATGTACCAGCTTCTATTCGCCCTCCATCTTGAATTGTCAATCTTCCGGTTTCAACGGTTAATTCTCCACCTTGTCCAAAACTAGCTGTCGAAGTAAACAAACCACCTGTAGGAGTTCCCGGTTCTCCACCAATGTCTACAGACTCAGATGCTTTTACAGTTAGATTTCCACTACGCCCATTAGTTAGAGAATAGATTAAGGGATTTACATCGGCGGTAATTATTGGGGCAGTACCAGTTGAAATCTCGCCATTCCTGATACTTAATCGTCGAGTTTCAACAGTTATATCTGCGGCATTGCCACTCCCTCTTGTTTGGGACGTAATTCCACTATCACTCGTGACTTCAACTGAATCATTAGCCCGTATCGTCAAATCTCCAGCATCTCCAGCACCAGCAGTAAAACTAATAATAAATGACTGATTTTGAGCGCTGAGATTGCCTGTTTCAATCAACAGAGTACCTGCATTCCCCTCTCCAAATGTTGATGTGGAAATTGACGCCTTGTTGGTTAAATTTACTGAACCGGTTTGGGTGATGGACAAAGTACCTGCATTTCCTGTATTAAAACCTCCTGTAAAGAGTTCTCCCCCATCGATATTGACCTCTCGCGGCCCGATGATAGAGATATTGCCAGCGTTGCCGGTGGACTCAATGGGAATATATAGGACTGTGGGAAGTACGCCGAGTCCATAGCCTGTAAATACTCCACTAACATTACCTTGATTAGTGACAACATTAGTGACAACATCTGATCCAAATTGATTGAATCGGCTCTGAAATGTCGGGTCATAACCAGAAATGGTGAGGCGCTCTTTAACATTCAACTCAACATTTCCTCCATTGCCTTGAGCGTAAGGCAGTGCGAGGATTTGTCCGCCGCCTGTCAGTTCTACGACGTTAGCATTAACGGTAATATCACCACCGTTACTAGAGTTGTAGGTTGAAGCATTTAAATAAGCACCATCAGCTACACGCAGCTTATCTGTGTTGATAGTAATTTGTCCTGCTTGACCGCTTGCTCCTGCATAGGTGCCTACAGACATTCCACTAGGGTATCCAGAGGTAGCATTAAATCCAGCAACAGTGATAGTGTCGCGAACGTTTAGAGTGATATTTCCTGCTTTACTCTGTCCTTGTGAGGAAACATCTGCATCAAGTGAGAAAATACCTGCATCAAGAAAACCACTATCGGTTAAGGTAAGTGTCTGTGCTTCGATCTCGATATTGCCGCCATTACCTGTAGCTCCCTCCCCTATAGAAGTGTAGATGGAACTGTTATATTGCCCACTAGAATCTGCTCCGGAGATGAGAACATCATCGCGGACATTAATAATTACATTCCCTGCGTTTCCCTGCCCACCAATTGCTTGCAGTTGAGCGCCATCAAGTAAGGACAACGAACCAGCTTGGATATTAATTTCACCCGCATTTCCTACACCGCCAGGTTCTACATTAGTATAGATGACCGTGCCAATTCCTGAGTTGATTACAGCATCACCAACCTTGATAGTTACATTTCCTGCATTCTCCTGTCCGAAAGTAACAGCCTGTATTTGAGAACCAGGATTCATCAAGAACGAGCCGTTAGCAATTAGGGTGACGTTTCCAGCATTACCAGTTCCAGAATTTGTTTGAATCCTGCCATCCTCAGGAAGTGTAATATTGCCGCGAGAGTCAATAACCACATCACTCCCTTTACCTGTAAAACCACCATTACGATCATCGGCAATAATTTTCGTTACTTGAATGTTTCCTACTAGTGCTGGATTAGGTTGGTACTGATTGGTTAAAAATACCAAGCCATCGGGTCTATTAATAACAATTTGGTTAATAGTTATATCAGCCGTTAACGGTGTATTGGGAAAGGTAAAATTAGTCGGTTGAAACAAGGGACAGCCGACGCATACGTTTACAGGGGTACCGACTGCCAAAGTTCCAGCACGAATATCTAATGTTGGTCGTGTACTACCATTAATTGTGACTGTGTTTGTACCATCTGGAAGAGTTTGAGAGAGAGGAACAGTTTCATTAATAAAATTAGTAGCATCTGTACCCGTAATCGTGACAAGACCAGTAATCTCCACCGAACCCCCAGCAAAAATATGCAGTGAAGCTCCGGTATAGTTATTAAAACTAACGTTCCCACTAGCTCGAATTACTGGGTCACCAGGACTTTCTAAATTTCCCGAACTGCCATCAGGCTGTTCAATGCGAAAATTGCCCCCAGTTGTATAGTAAGCATCGCCAAAGACTGAGTTAGGCGATCGCAACACCATATCTCCACCAGAGAAAAAGCCACTAGCTGGGTGATTTAAGGCAAAGATATCAACCATGCGATCGCCCTGAACCAGCAACTGACCCCCAGCTGTGGCAATGAAAGGAGTAGTAATGCGATCGCGCACCCTAACCGTATCTTGAGCCAACAGCGTTAAATTTCCCCCAGCGTATAGCTGTCCCTGTAAGTCAAGATTGCCAGCTGCTAACGTCAAATCTTTGCCAACGGCTAAATTACCAGCATTAGCGATCGTTGCTCTGGGTTGATTGGTTCCATACTGCAACCCTGGAGTCACCTTAATTGTTAGCAATGGCGGTGAGTCGGGATTATTAGCACTGAACTGGTAGCCATTCCC